>DGXZ01000038.1:20269-20532 GCA_002396485.1 Spartobacteria bacterium UBA5019 | reverse complement strand
TAATCATCTAAAAGCCTGTTCATCAAAAAATCGCTTTTTCACTGTGCATTGGATTTCCGATTCAGAACGCATTTTTTAACAGAATCGGAGCGGAGAAAGACTGCTCAAAGCACCCCGCAGGGTGATCGAAAGCAAGTCAATTCACAAAATCAACAGGATGGTGGTATGAAGAGATTCAGAGTTCGGTTTTCAGGAGTGAGACAGAATTTACAGAATGAGGGGTCGTAGGGAGGAATGCAGATTTTGAATTTTGGATTTTGGAT
>DGXZ01000038.1:19748-20089 GCA_002396485.1 Spartobacteria bacterium UBA5019 | reverse complement strand
AGATTTTGAATTTTGGATTTTGGATGGGAGCGGAATTTTCAGAGGTTCAGTTTTCAGTAAGAAAAAGCTGCAGTGGCGAGCGCGAGGCGCGGTGGTGGAGGACCAACGCGGGATGATGGGGCGAATACGACGCACGAGAATCGGCAAAATTTGTGTGATTATGTTCCGGCAATCATCGCACATATGCACGGATATTCGCTGGACATGAAAAATTTTCTGAATCTTTTTGCTCAGAATTTGTTGGTGCGATTGTGCGTGTCACAGAGATATCGCGAGTGCCGTCATCTAGCCGACCTTTTCCTGTTCTAGCGGGAGCGTTGGAACGCCATGCCGGAGCGTTG
>DGXZ01000038.1:7502-19564 GCA_002396485.1 Spartobacteria bacterium UBA5019 | reverse complement strand
TGCCGGAGCGTTGGAACGCTGTGCCGGAGCCTTGGAACGCCGTGCCGGAGGGTTGGAACGCCGTGCCGGAGGGTTGGCACGCCATGCCGGAGCGTTGGCACGCCGTGCCGGAGGGTTGGAACGCCGTGCCGGAGGGTTGGAACGCCGTGCCGGAGGGTTGGCACGCCGTGCCGGAGCGTTGGCACGCCGTGCCGGAGGGTTGGAACGCCGTGCCGGAGGGTTGGAACGCCGTGCCGGAGCGTTGGAACGCTGTGCCGAAGAGTTGGAACGCTGTGCCAGAGCGTTGGAACGCCATTCCAAAACCCTCCATGCGATTCGTAATCGATAGGTCACGAGTTGGAAATGAGGTGTTATTGTGTGTGGTGCCACGGGTCGGTGGCTAAAATCTAATACATGCTTGCACATCGGCTCGGACACGGACAATTTGATGACATGATCACCCTTCAAGATGCGGCTACGAAAGGATTTGGCGTTTATACAGCCGGTGAGGCGGCGCGGTATGGGAAGATTCCCATTGCCACGCTGAATGCTTGGTTTTTTGGAACCCAAAAGCGCCAGCCCTTGCGATCCGGGGCAATCAATGACGAAGGCGGAAAAGCCATCACTTTTGTGGAATTTGTTGAGGCTTTAGCTATCCGCGCTTTGAGAATTGATCACGGGATTTCATTGCAAAAAATCCGCGAGGCTATCACCACGGCCAAGAATGAATACGGTATCGACTACCCGTTTGCCCACAGGGACCACAAGACGGTTCTCATCAATCGAGACATTCATATTTTTCTGGATAGAAATGATGGAAACCCCACAGGGTTGACCGGAATAGACAGGGGGCAAAAATCTTTCAAGCCCTGCATAGAAGCTTACATGAAAAATCTCGAGTTCGGCGAGGACGGGCTGGCCTCAAACTATACTGCCTTCACTCACAACAACATTCATGTTGTATTGAACCCGGTTAGGCAGTTCGGTCAGCCGGTTATCGCGGAGACTGGTTACTCAGCTGAAACCTTGTGGCGGGCGGCATTGGCAGAGGGTGGTTTTGAACGGGCTGCCGAAATTTATGAGGTGACGCCCGATGCGGTGGAGGCTGCTTATCGCTATTGTAACAGCGAGCTTGGCATGGCGGCGTGAGCGCTCGTCCCCTGCGGTTATTCTTGGACGAGTGTTGCAGCTTCCGGCTTGTTCAAGATTTAAAGTCTTTTTTTGCCATCGATTATCCGGACACGGAGATCATTCATCTCGCCAAGAGCTTCTCTCGCGGAACAGACGACGCTGTGTGGTTGAGCCAACTTGGTCCCGAGTGGATCGTGGTGACAAAGGATGTGGGACGCGCCGCAGGCAGCAAGTTGCCGGTGATCTGCAAGGCCAAAGCCATTACCCATGTTGTCTTCACGGCGGCGGTGATCAATGCCGGATATAGCGCTCAAAAGGCCGCGCTTGCGTCCTGCTGGGAACAGTTATTTTTGCTTCGGCAATTACCGGGCGGAACATGCGTGAAGCTGGGATTTGAAAATAAAAGCAGCGGGGCGAGGCACTATCATTTGCGCATCGGTGGAAAGTCATTGAACGCTTTTCTGGGGCAGGGAAAGTAAAATCAGAAAACAGCCGCTCTATCATCCATGAGCTTCCGCAGGATTTTGAGCGGGAGAGCCGACGACGAGACTCGAACTCGTGACCTATCGATTACGAATCGATTGCACTACCACTGTGCTACGTCGGCGATGGGAATGAAACCGTGCCACAGAGCGTTTGCGCTGCCAATGCGATTTTTGGCTATCGGTGGACTTCGCCTTCGCGGTGGGAGCGAATCAGAGATTCTCGCGCTCCTGCGAGAAATTTTGTGTATCCCTTTTCCTCATCAAAGCGCCCCCACATCGACAAGATTCTCTAGGACGTCTCATGTGCCACTTCTCACGGCGGGCAACTCGTTCTTGACGCGCTGGCAAAGGACTTCAGCCTGTGGGGGAGGATTCGAAAGGCCCCGTTCATCGATCTCCGGAAGGACAACAGGCGGGGGTTTTCTCCGGAGACAATCGTCGATCCTTGAGCGATGCCGGACGCCTTCGAACCGATAAGGCCCTTGGGCTTCTGGTGGGAATGGATCGGTGAGCCGACGAGTCGAGGAGCGGCGAGTGGCTGTGCGCGCAGAACGCGTCCGCGCTCGTTGAAATCTGGCGCATCACCCGGGAGTTCGTCGCCTGGGTTTTGCTCAAGGTGAAATCCTCACGGGTTCGTCGCGATGGAAAGTTGGAGGTCTTTTTTGATGACACGCAGATTGAGAAATCAGGTCGCAAATTCGAGGGCACGGCGATGCGAGCGAGAAGCTTGAGTCCACGATTGAGGCCAGTGCCTCGCTTTGGGAGGTGCAGATTGGCCGTGAGCATTTTTTCGCCGACATCGGCGCGAGTGCCGGAAAATACCTTAACCTGCTCGACAACCTGAGCTGGATCTGGTCGGTGAGCTGCAAAAAGTGGACCGAGATGCTCGATACGCTGGCCTCGGACATGCAACAAGAGTGGATCGCGATGAGGAATGCGGTGGGGCGCAAAGGAGATGCCGGGCATGAGCAATACGGTTGTGTTAAACATCTGCCGGGCGAGGCTTGCGAGAGGGTGCAGGCAATTGCGGTGGTGCGTTGCCAGGCAGCCGATAGAGGGGATTTGCTCTGGCGCTACGCCTATGTGGTGGGAGGCGGGGAGCTGCAAAAAACAGGATTCACGAACCGGATGCGGCACGACTTGTTTTCGAGCAACACCGGATCAAGGGAGCCAAGGGGCAACGATTCAATCACTTTCTCGGCGACGTGAATCGTACGATCCGCCCTGCGTTTCGGACAATGCCAATGCCTTCTGCCACGCGCAGGGGGCGCTCTCCTTCAACTTGCTCATGGCAGTGAAAAACCTGCTTCTGGATGAGCATCAACAAGGATGGACGGTGCGCACGTTGATTCGATTCTGGTTCACGGTGTCAGTGAAGATCAGTAGCCACGCCCACCGCACAAGGGCGCTGATATTCTTTCCCAAGGCCTCAATGCGTTGGTGGTGACTGTTCCTGCAGAATCACTATCCGAAGAGAAAACCCGGGAGGCCCGCCAAGGAATGGGAAGTCGATCTGCAAGAATTCTGAACGGCGGGAATCTTCTCGAAATCTGAAAAAATCACCCCTGCGGCAAGCAGTATGGGAAGCCTTTGTCTCGAGAAGGCGCAAATGCGTAAAAAAGCCGCGAGTTCAAGCCGTGATCGTGCCGGGAGAGGGTGTTTCATGGCGGAGAGAAAGATTTTCCGCAGGGGAGCGAAAAGTTTCGCGAGAAATGGTTCACGATTGGAGGCGGCCAGATGCTGATGTGGGCGACCGTAATGATTCGGGCGAATGGAAAAAAGCGACTTTTGGTTTGCGAACGACAAGTAGCTGGATCAAGTTGGGTCAAATGCCCAGTCAACGCAACCTTCACATTTTCGTTTTTTTGATTCTGGCGCAGGGATTTGCCTTTGCATCGGTCGATGCCGATTTTGAAAAATTTGCCATGAATCTCAGGGAGAAATCCATTCTCCGTGTTGAGCCTCCCACGGTTTCGACACAATCTCCGTCCTCACTTGGACTGTCGCGTTACCCTTGGAAGCGCAACATTGTCACCACGGTTTTTTGGGTTGGTGAGCGACCCACTCGGAACAACCCTGTTCCGAATTGCAAGAGTTCCTGGGATCCGGAGTGGCACAAAAGTTTTGGAGGGTATGACAATCCCGATCAGGGCGCCCGTCGTGGATTTTTCCCCAATTTCACTCCCCGGCAGAATCCCTTCTATGTTGCGCTTCCTTATAACGACGTGACCCGTGGTTCCACCAAACCCGAGTCGCGCAGCGTGATTCCATGGTTTCGCGAGGCCTTTGAAAAACAGGGGAAATCTGTGTGCAAAGGGCGCTGGGTGGCAATCCGGCGCGGAAATCGCATCGCTTATGCCCAATGGGAGGACTGTGGTCCCTTTCGAACAGACCACTGGCAGTATGTTTTCGGCAACGAGCGTCCCAAGCCCAACCTCAACCAAGGCGCTGGTCTCGATGTTTCGCCTGCTGTGAGGGACTATCTTGGAATGGGCGGCAAGGATGTGTGTGATTGGAAATTTGTGGATGTCCGCGAAGTTCCCCCCGGCCCTTGGGCAAAATACGGGGATAACAATACATTCGTGCTTCAGCAGCGTGGGGCGAATCTTTTCCTCACCGATCGCAACAATGCTCGCGGTGCGAGGCGATGATTTTTTTATTCCGCTGCGCTTGCTTTGAGTTCCTCGATTGAGGCAAACTCCAGAGTCGAAGCGTGGGTGGCCTCCAAAACGACTCGGGGAGCCATTCCTGCGTCGCAGGCATCTTTCCATCGACTGGCGCAGAGGCACCATTTGTCGCCGGCTTTCAACCCTGGAAATTCATACTCCGGTCGGGGCGTGGAGAGATCGTTCCCTTGCTCGCGGGAAAACTTCAGGAAGGCATCTGTCATGACGGCACAAACAGTGTGAACACCGGTATCTCCGTTGCCTGTGTGGCAATGGCCATCACGGTAGTATCCTGTCAGTGGTTCGTAGCAGCAGGGCTCTAGATCTCCTCCCAAAACATTTCTTGCCATGGGCAACAACTACGCGATCGTCGGTGGCAGTTCCAGATGCAAAAAACTTCGTCGCACGGATTCCCGCTTGCGCATAGTTTTGGAGCCACTGCTCATGATTTTGGAACTATTGGAATGGTGCCTCACACCTGCCTCGCTCCGTGCAAGAACGAACGGCCTCCTGGCCGAGCAGATCGCCATACGCCACCGCGCCAATCGGTGCCGGAGCTCGTGGCAAAGCCATCTTCAATCCTGCAAAAGCTTTCTCACCCGCCAACTTTCCAGAGGGAATCATGTGGCAGTTCTTGGAAGTGGGCATCTGCGCGATATCGACCTCCGGCATTTGAAAAACAACTTCTCCCGCATCACTCTCTTTGATGTGGTCCACCCGCTGGAGGTGCAAATCCTGGCCTTGTTCTCTGGCGGTCGGATCGAGCTCTGTTCCTGCGATCTCTCCGGGGCATTGCATGTGAGGGATCCCTCCTTGCCAATCGCCCTGGACAAAAATCTCCGCAGTCTCTTGGAGAGTGCGGATGCGTTGGTCTCATCTTGCCTCCTGACGCAGCTGGCGTTGCCGGCATCGCATCGCTGGGGCAAGCACTTTAACTCCGCCTTGGTCGGTGCAGGCGTGGCCCGCATCCAGCAAAATCATATCGAACTTCTCGAAAGTGCCTCCACGGCTATTTTGATCACAGACACCGCGCAACGCTATGGTCATCACGAGTGGTCTCCGCTGCTCAGTGAGGTGCGTCTGCCCAAACCGGCTGAACGCTGGGTATGGGACATCGCCCCCGCGGAGGAGCATGGACTCGAAGACCTCGGTGCCGAACAGCGCAGCGTCGAAGCGTTCGTGTTTAGCAGTCACGCCTAAAACACGAAAATCTTTGCCCATTCGCAACGAAAGAATAGGATGCCACTACATGGCAAAGCGTCGTATTCTCAAGGTCGGTCCTCATTCCATTGGAGGGCGTGAGTTGCTTTTTATTCTGGGTCCCTGCGTCATCGAGAGCCCAGCCTTCACCCGCCGCATGGGTGCTAAAATCAAGGCCATTTGTGATGGTGAAGGCGTTGGGTTTGTTTTCAAAGCCTCCTACGATAAGGCCAACCGCACTTCGAACAAGTCCTTCCGAGGCACCTCTGTCCGCGATGGGTGTGCTTTGCTAGCGGAGATCGGCGCTGATCTTGGCGTGCCGGTCACGACGGATATCCATTCTCCGGAAGAGGCGGAAATAGCGGGTCGTTTTGTGGATATACTTCAGATTCCAGCCTTTCTTTGCCGTCAGACCGATTTGATCGTTTCCGCCGCCAAGACCGGCCGTATAGTGAATGTCAAAAAGGGGCAATTCCTGGCACCCTGGGACATGAAAAATGTCGCTTTGAAAATCGAGGCCGCAGGTTGCAAGAATTACATCTTCACCGAAAGGGGTACGACTTTTGGCTACAACAACCTCGTCGCTGACATGCGCTCGATTCCTTGGATGCAGGAGCTGGGTTGCCCTGTTGTTTTTGACGCCACCCACTCGGTGCAACGACCTGGCGGGGCGGGGGAGACCACCGGCGGCGACGGTAAACTGGCTCCCGTCCTGGCTCGAGCAGCCGTGGCTGCGGGCTGCGACGGCGTTTTTCTGGAAACACACGAAAATCCAGCCAAGGCATTGTCCGATGGACCGAATCAAGTGCCCCTTCGCGATCTGCCGAGATTGATCAAACAACTGAAAGCCCTCCGCGATGTCGTGGTTTGATTTTTCCCGTTTTCTCGTTCTCGCCACCGTTGTGGCATCTCTCCATGCGGAGTCAAAACCTGCCCCGTCGCCATCTGCTGATGAATCTGTTGACTTTGATTTACCGGTGCCTGTCGGCATGCCAGTGAATGGCATCAAGGTTCCTCAATATGCCGAAGACGGCAGGCGGCTTATGCTTCTTGAGGCTGCCGTAGCCAAAAAAGTCAATGACCAGCGCGTTGAGATGGAGAATCTCAAGCTCGAGGCTCTCGATGGCGAAGGCCGGAAAATTTTCGTTGAACTGCCACAGGCTATCTTTAACCTCGAAACACGTGTCCTTACCGGAGAAAATTCCGCAAAAATCTATCGCGAGGATTTTGAAATCATCGGGGACAGTATCGAATTCAATACCAAAACCCGCTTTGGAACACTGCGAGGCAATGTAAGAATGGTTATCTCCACAGAAGAAAATTCCCAATGATCAATTTCAAAGTCGGCATTCTGTCACTCCTAGCTTTGTTTTCTCTCATTTTCCCGATGGATGCTCAGGATGCCAAGGCCTCGATGTCTGCCGATTCCAAGACCGGCAAATCTCCTGGTCTTTTTAATATGGCGGGAGGGGATCGGCCGACTGGAGCCAAGACAGAGATCACCGCGACAAAAGAATCCAGTTTCGATAGCGAAAAAAACATCGCCGAGTTCACAGGGCGTGTTGTCGTGCGTGATCCCCAGTTCACACTCACTTGCGACCGTCTCACAGTCTCATTGAGCACTGATCGGAAAGGCATCGCCGTGGCCGAGGCTCAAGGGAATGTCATCATTGTTCAAGAAAAGTCCGATCCTAAAAACAACGCACAGCAAGCTATAGGGCGTGCGGGAGAGGTAACTTACAAGCCCGACTCCGGTGAGGTCGTGCTTCGCGATTGGCCTTCGATCCAGCAGGGTATCAACAATCAGGTCGCGACCGAGCAATCCACAATCATGATCCTTCGGAGTAGTGGTCAATCTCGCACGATCGGCGGGAGCAAAACCCTGATCACGGACACCTCGAAGCCGCAATGAGCGAGAATTCCGAAAAACCGCTTCTCCACACCGAGGGACTAGTGAAGGTTTACAACCGCCGCGCTGTTGTCAATGGCGTGGATATCAATGTCAAAAAAGGTGAGATCGTTGGACTCCTTGGCCCGAATGGGGCAGGAAAGACGACGACGTTTTACATGATCGTCGGCCTCGTGCGCCCCAATGGTGGCAAGGTTTTCTTTCGCGGCGAAGATGTCACCGCCATGCCAATGTATCGCAGGGCCCGCCACGGCATGGGCTATCTTCCGCAGGAGGAATCGATCTTCCGCAAGCTGACTGTTGAGGAAAACATCCTCGCCATTCTTGAGACAACAGGCCTTCCCAAAAAGGCGCGCAAGGAGCGCTGTGACGAGCTTCTAACCCGCTTCGGCATCGAGCACATTGCCAAAAACGAGGCCCTCACGCTCTCAGGAGGAGAAAAGCGCAGACTCACCATTGCCCGTTCATTGGTCACGAATCCCTCGCTTCTCATGCTTGACGAGCCATTCAGTGGCGTTGATCCCATCGCCGTTCATGATGTCCAGCAGATCATTCAAGATTTGCGTGAGCAGGGCCTCGCCATCCTCATCACGGATCACAACGTGCGTGAGACCCTGAACATCGTTGACCGTGCCTACTTGATCTTCGAAGGCCGGGTGGAGAGTCAGGGGAACAAGGAATTTCTTTTAAACGATCCGATCAGCCGCAAGCTCTACCTCGGCGAATCCTTTTCAATGTGATCGAAACGCGAAGTGCTGGTTTGCATAAACACTCAGTACGGTTTACTTGTTTTCCCTCTTCGCCCCACATTTCAAATCTTCCATGCCCGCCAACAGCAAACCGTTGAAAAAAGTAAGCCACATAACGGTTGGTCATTTCTATGCGAACCACGCTGAGAAGCTCGGTCTCAGGCTTGAAGGCAGCTCGCGCGGTCTGAACCGGCTCATTCGGGAGCCCACCATCAACCGGCCTGGCTTGGCCCTCTCGGGTTTCTTCAGTTACTTCGCTGTGAAACGCATTCAAGTGCTCGGGGCCGCAGAGCTCAGCTATCTCAAGAGTCTTCCAGTTGCGACTCTCAAGGAACGCGCCCGCGGATTGCTCTCTCGCAACATGCCGTGCCTCGTCATCGCCAGAAACGCCCCCGTTCCCCCAGCCATCTTGGACGCCGCCGCCGAGTTTGAAACCCCCGTGCTTCGAACAAGCATGATCACGATGAAATTCATCAATGCGGCTACGATTCTTCTCGAGACGGATTTCGCCCCCTCCACGACGGAGCATGGGAGTATGGTCAGTATTCTGGGAGTCGGAACGCTCATACGCGGGGCAAGCGGCATCGGCAAGAGCGAGTGCGTTCTTGGCCTCATCGAACGTGGCTACAGCCTTGTCAGCGACGACATCACACGCTTTCGCTCCGTCGAAGGCAGCGAACTCATTGGCATGTCGGACAGCATCTCACGCTACCACATGGAAGTTCGTGGCATCGGAATCATCAATATCGCCTCCATCTTCGGAGCTGGTTCTGTGGTTCCCCAGAAAAAACTTAATTTTGTCGTCACACTCAAAGATTGGCATGAGGTCGAGAATGTGGATAGAATCGGCCTTGACCGTGAAACATATGAAATTCTGGGCATCAAAGTCCCGCATGTCACACTGCCCGTCCGCACCGGGCGCGACATCGCGAGGCTGGTTGAGGTGGCCGCGCTAGACCAGAAGTTGAAAGACATGGGCGAAAACAGCGCACAGGAATTTAATCAGAAACTGCTTCACATGATCAGCGAACGCCGGAACAGATAATGGGAATTCTTACGAAAAAAAAGACAGCGGAAGACCTGCAGAAAACAACCTGCGAGGTGACCATCGACAACCGCAACGGCCTCCATGCGCGGCCAGCCGCCATGTTTGTGAAAATATCCAGTCGTTACCGCGCCGAGGTGTGGGTTGAAAAAGACGGTGAGCGGGTCAATGGCAAAAGTATCATGGGCCTCATGATGCTCGCTGCCGGCAAGGGATCGAAACTCACCATCCTCGCAGAGGGAGTCGATGCCGAAAAAGCCATAGCAGAAATCAAAAATCTCGTTGAAACCCGTTTCGGCGAAGATTGAGGCACGCAGGCTTCCCCTCATTGCCCACATTTTTTTCAAACTGCCTGTAAATGCGTGGAGTTAAAAAAATAAAATCCGAGAAGCGGTTCCATGGCATACCAGTTGCCCATGGCATCGCTCATTTTCCTGCGCTGGTTCATTTGGCCGAGGAGGAGGAGATTCTCCCAGAGGTTGTTTCCACAGAAAACCTGCCTGGTGAGATTGGCCGCTTCGAAGCGGCACTCATCGCCACTCGCATAGAGCTTCTCGAAATTCAGCAAAAAATCGCATCGGCCATCGGAGCGCACGATGCAAGTATTTTTGATGCCCACCTTCTCGTTGTGGAGGATCGCACACTCATCGATGAAGTTTTGCGCAGCCTAGAGAGGGATCACCTTTGCATCGAATACATCTTTCAGGAGGTGGCACGCAAATATTGTAAGACCCTCGAAGCCATTGACGACCCCTATCTCAGGGAGCGAGTCGTGGACATCGAGGATGTTGCCCGCCGCGTCATCCGGCATCTTCTTGGCAAGGCTCCGCAAAATCCAGCCGCGCAGGCACAGTCGCACATCATTGTCGCTCACAACCTCACGCCCTCCGACACGGCCCAGTTGGACCGCAAGCTGGTGCACGGCTTTGTGACGGAGATTGGCAGCAAGACCTCGCATACGGCCATTATGGCCCGCTCCTTGGAGATTCCCGCAATCGTTGGAATGCAGGGCATCTGTCAGCAAATCCAAATTGGCGATGATATCCTGATCGATGGCTACAATGGACTGCTCATTCTCAACCCCTCCCCAGCCACTTTGGCTGAATACGAGCGCCTCTCACGTGAAAAGGAACAGGTCGTCGAGCGTTTGCGCCTCATTCGGGAAACGGCATCCACAACCCGCGATGGTCGTCACATCGTGCTCTCGGCAAACATCGATTTGCCTGATGAAATGTCCGACGTGGCGGCAAATGGAGCTGAGGGCGTCGGCCTCTTCAGGACGGAATTTCTTTATCTGAATCGAACAACTCCCCCAAGCGAGGAGGAGCAATTCGAACACTACCGCAGCGCGGCCGAGCAGGCTTTGCCGCATAGCGTCATCATTCGCACGCTTGACATCGGCGGCGACAAGGTGGCTTCCAGCTTCGAGACATGGGAGGAGGAAAATCCTTTTCTCGGCTGCCGAGCCATTCGCTTTTGCCTCGAGAATCCAGCCATCTTCAAGACCCAGTTGAGGGCAATTCTTCGGGCTGCCACCATCAACAATATTCGCATCATGTATCCCATGATCTCCGGCATCGAAGAGCTTAGGCGCGCCAATGCCATTCTGGAGGAGTGCAAACAAGAACTCGCAGGCAAGGGGATTCCCTTTAACCCATGGATCGAAGTTGGAATCATGATTGAAACTCCCAGCGCGGTTCTTGTCGCCGACCACCTCGCTCGTGAAGTTCGTTTTTTCAGTATCGGCACAAATGATCTCATCCAATACTCCATTGCAGTGGATCGCTTGAATGACCGCATCGCCCACCTTTACAATCCCACGCACCCCTCGATTTTGCGGATGATTAAAATGGTGGTGGAATCAGCCCGTGCTCGCGGCATCTGGACGGGAATCTGCGGCGAGATGGCTTCAGACATCCAGCTCACCCCGTTGCTCATTGGTCTCGGGTTGGAGGAGTTGAGCGCTACAAGCGCAATGGTTCCCCGGGTCAAAAAAGCCGTTCAGTCTTTGGATGCGGGCGCCTGTGGCAAAATGGCCGCACAGGCATTGGAGGCCGACGAGTCAGCAGCCATTTTGGAACTTAGTCGTTCCATGGCGCTGGCGAACTACGCCGACTTGATGGATTGAGGCGGGCCCTCCCGATTGGGTATGGCTCAATGCCTGCGTTTAAATGCAACGACCGACAGCGGCGGGATATTGATTTCGATGGAGTGGGGTTGATTTTGCCAACTCCAGTCTTGATGGGCTTGGACACCACCATAGTTTCCGACATTGCCGCCACCGTAATTCTCGGCATCTGTATTCAAGATTTCCTCATAGAAACCGGGGCGAGGAACTCCGAGCCGGTAGCTGCCACGAACGACGGGCGTTGCATTCACCACAAAAAGAATGCTCTCGCCAGTGCGTGATTTTCTCATGAAAGACCACACGGAATTGTCGGCGTCGCTGAAATCGATCCACTCGTAGCCGTCGTAGCTGTCATCGAGTTCGTAGAAGGATGGCTCGTGAGTGTAGAGCCAGTTGAGATGCTGCATAAGCCTGCTAAGGCCTTTGTGGAAATGCTGCTCGGTCAGGTGCCAGTCCAGGCTGAACGTATGTTTCCACTCCGCAAATTGGCCAAACTCGATTCCTTGGAAGATGAGTTTTTTTCCTGGATGCGCCCACATCCACGCAAGAAACATCCGGCAGTTGGCGAATTTCTGCCAGTCGTCGCCAGGCATCTTATTGATGAGCGAGCCCTTGCCGTGAACCACCTCGTCGTGGCTCAGAACAAGGATGAAATGCTCTTGGAATGCGTAGAGCATGGAAAAGGTAATTTCCCCCTGATGATATCTGCGATGGATCGGGTCTTTGCTGATGTAGCGCAGGCTGTCATTCATCCAGCCCATGTTCCATTT
>DGXZ01000038.1:4819-7313 GCA_002396485.1 Spartobacteria bacterium UBA5019 | reverse complement strand
AGCCCATGTTCCATTTGAAGCCAAATCCCAAGCCACCGGTGTAGGTGGGGCGGGAAACACCGGGCCATGCGGTGGATTCCTCCGCGATGAGGGCCACTCCAGGGTGGCGCTCGTAGCACACTTCGTTGCAGCGTTTCAGGAAATTGATTGCTTCAAGATTCTCCCTGCCGCCGAAGCAGTTTGGAATCCACTCTCCTTGCTTGCGGGAGTAGTCCAAGTAAAGCATCGAAGCAACGGCGTCCACTCGCAGGCCGTCCACATGGTATTCTTCCAGCCAGAAGAGCGCGTTTCCGATGAGGAAATTTTTTACCTCGTTTCGGCCGTAGTTGAAGATGAGCGTGCCCCAGTCCTGGTGCTCTCCCAAGCGGGGGTCCTCATGCTCGTAAAGGCAACTCCCATCGTAGCGGGCGAGTCCGTGGGCATCCTTTGGAAAGTGTCCCGGCACCCAGTCCAAAATCACTCCAATTCCCGCTTGATGGCAGCGGTCCACAAAATTCCGAAATTCATCGGGATTCCCAAATCGACTTGTCGGCGCGTAGTAATTCACCACCTGGTAGCCCCATGATCCATCAAAGGGATGCTCCATCACCGGCATGAGTTCGATGTGGGTGAACCCCATTTCCTTCACATAGGGGATGAGGCGGTCACCAAGCTCGCGGTAGCTCAGGGGACGGTTGCCATCTTCCGGGATTCGTTGCCATGAGCCGATGTGGACTTCGTAAATGCTCATCGGCGCGTTGTAGGAGTCGATCTGCGGACGGGTCCGCATCCATTCCTCATCGTTCCACTGGTAGCGGCCCAGATCGAAAACCATGCATCCCGTCTCCAGCCCGTGCTGGGCAAAGAAGGCATATGGGTCGGTCTTCAAAAAGACATCGCCATGCTCGCTGCGGATTTCAAATTTGTAATGCGCTCCCTCATGCACGCCCGGAAGAAAAATTTCCCAGACGCCGGATGGCAGAAGCTTCCGCATCTGGTGAATGCGGCCATCCCAGTTGTTGAAGTCACCCACAACACTCACGCGCTGCGCGGATGGGGCCCACACGGCGAAATGAACGCCAGGCACATCGTCAATCACCTTCACATGGGCGCCGAGCTTTTTGTGGATGTCGTAATGCGTGCCTTCGTTGAAGAGATAAACATCCATCTCGCCAAGCACTGCAGGAAATGAATAGGCATCCCTCTGCCGCCATTTCACGCCGTCGTGACCTGTCAACTCCAACGTGTATGGCAGTCCTTCTCTGAACCCGGCGATCTCCCCTTCAAAAAGACCATGCTCATCCAGGCGGGTGAGCTTTTGTGGTTTTGCTCCCTTGCTTTCCAAAATCACCGCCACCTCCGCCGCATCCGGTCTTAAAACTCGAGCCACAAATTTTGCATCGCAAGACCGTATCCCAAGGATGCGAAAGGGGTCGCAGTGGCGCGCTTCAACCAGTGGATAGTAATCGTGAGAATCAAGGCGGGAAGGGATCATTCATGAAGAATAACGGAATTGAGGTGTAGTGAACAGGTTTTCCTAACCCGCTTAGGGGAGGTGTTAACCTTAGGACTTGAATCGGCCGCCACGGGCATGCTTAAAGTGAGATTCATGAAATCGCTCGCCTTTCTGCTTCTTGTCTCCTGTTTTTTTGTCCTGGGTTGCTCCGGTCCCGGTGGTCCTGCACAGCGCGCTGGTGCGGCTGTGGATAACGCCGTATATAAGGTCGGCGAGGGGATTTCCACCGTCGGCAAAAAAATCGAGGGATCCGCAAAACCGTGAGGTTTTTCATTGTGGCTAGGGGCTTGATTCTCGCCTCGCTGATCGCGCTCACAGCCTGCTTCGTTTCCGCCTGCGGGAGTCGTGACAAAAACGCGATCGTGGTGGGAATGGACCTCTCGTACCCACCATTCGAAACGATTGGGCCTTCCGGTAAACCCGAGGGAGTCAGCGTGGACATCGCCGAGGCACTTGGAAAGTTCCTTGGCAAGCCGGTTCGCATCGAAAACATCCCGTTCACCGGACTCATCCCATCGCTCAAAACCGACAAGATCGACTGCATCATTTCGTCCATGACCGATACGCCCGAGCGCCGCGCATCCATCGCTTTCTCAGACCCCTATCTTTCAACCGGTCTGGCCCTTTTAGTTTCGCGTGAAAGTCCCATTCAATCCCAACAAGATCTCGATCAGACTGGAAAAACCCTTGCCGTGCGCCAAGGCACGACAGGCGAGGTCTGGGCGCGGGCAAAAATCAAAAATGCCAATATTCTTTCGCTTGAGAAGGAGTCCGCAGCGGTTCTCGAGGTCATCCAAGGCCGGGCGGATGCTTTCCTTTATGACCAGATGAGCATCTGGAAAAACGCACAGGAGCATCCAAAAACAACCCGGGCGCTTCTCAATCCGCTCCAAAAAGAAAACTGGGCGGTTGGGCTGCGTCATGACGACACGCAACTACGGGACCAGATCAATGCCTTTTTTAAGTCCTTTCGCGAACAAGGTGGCTTCGACGCTCTTG
>DGXZ01000038.1:0-4605 GCA_002396485.1 Spartobacteria bacterium UBA5019 | reverse complement strand
GACAAATATCTCGGCGATCAAAAATCGGCCTTCAAGCAGCAGGGTATCCCGTTTTATTTTTGATAAATCCAAGCGATACGACTTTTTCTGAATGCCAAATCGCGTGATGTTGCGTTTGTTTTTGTCTGGACTAATGGGACTGATTCTCGCGGCTTTGATCATTGTTGCTTCTAAATGCGCATTAGCTCCTTCCTCGGAAATGAAGTCCTTGCTCTGGTTGCCGCGTTCTTTGGCCTATTGGGCGGACTTGCAACCTACATTCCGCAATTTCCCCGCCTTTGGTCTCATCGGTTTCTTCGCAACAATGTTCGCTCACTGCGTTTTTCGCTCGCTGAGCCTGGTCTGCATTCTTTCTGTCGCGGCCTTGGTATCGGGTTTTTCGATTATTCTGGAGGGAATGCAGCTTATGATTCCGACTCGTTGCTTTGAGTGGGCGGATATCGGTTGGTCAGTCGCGGGTGTCTGCGCCGGATTGCTGGGTGGGATTTTTGTTGTCCGGATACTGGCGATTTTTTTTTCGAGGAATGAATTTTTGTCCGAAAAAACGACTATTGCAGGCGTTCGAGGAGCTTCTGGTGTATGCCGTCGAAATCGCCATTGCTGAAGACAACGATGATGTCGCCCGTTTTTACAAGGGGCTTCAGGCGTTCAATAATTGAGTCCGCAGTAGATTCGTAGAAGGCGGGTTTTCCTGAAGCGGCGATATCCGAGACCACTCGCTCAGGGTTTAGTCGTTCATTTTCTGGTAGTTGGTCGAGGCGGGCGATCTGGGAAATGAAGACACCGTCTGCATCTGCAAAGGCTTTTGGCAGATCATCCTGAAAAACCGCCCGGCGCGTTGTGTTCGAGCGTGGTTCGAAAAGTGCCCAGAGGCGTGCATTGCCGAATTTCTTGCGTAGGCCCGCGAGTGTCTCGCGGATTGCCGTCGGGTGATGTCCAAAATCATCGATGATCGTGATGCCGTTCACTGTTCCCCGCACTTCCTGGCGGCGGCGTATGCCTTGGAACGAGGCGAGGGCGGAGCGAATCTTGTCGGCGGAGATGCCGTAATAGTGCGCGGCCGAGGCGGCCATCGCGGCATTGCGGATGTTGAAATCCCCGGAGAGTGGGATGAAAAAAGTTTCGCCGAAAAGTTCGAAGCTGGATCCCTCGGGCTTGTGGAGAACATGGCGAATCTGATTGCCGCAATTTGGCGAGAAGCCGACCTCCACAACAGGCGCCGGGCATCTTTGAGCAGCATCGATGCAGTTTGGATCGTCGCCATTCAGGAGAACCATGCCTTCAGATGGCACGATGTTCAGTAGTCGGCGGAAGCTGGTCTTGATATCATCGAGGTCGCGATAGATATCCGCATGGTCGAACTCGATGTTGTTTACAATGACGAGTTCGGGCAGGTAGTGGACGAATTTTGAACGCTTGTCGAAGAAAGCGGTGTCGTATTCGTCGCCTTCTATGATAAAATACTTCGAGTCCCGCAGACAGGCTCCTTGGCCGAGATTCGATGGAATGCCTCCAATGAGGTAGCCGGGCTCGAGGCCTGCTGATTCGAATATCCACGCCAGAATCGAGGTGGTCGTGGTTTTGCCATGCGTGCCGGTGACAACGAGATTGTGGCGTCCGCGCAGAACGAAATGACGCAGAGTCTCCGGCATGGAGAGGTAGAGCAACTTGCTGTTCAGCACGGCCTCCACGGCGGGATTGCCTCGCGACATCGCGTTTCCGATTACAATAAGGTCCGCAGCCGGTATATCGTCCCGCTTGAATCCTTCTGTGATGGCGACTCCCTTGGATTCCAGAAAGGTCGACATGGGCGGATACACATTGTCATCCTGACCAGTCACCTGGAATCCCTTGTCCTTCATGGCGGCCGCGACGGAGCCCATCGCTGTGCCGCAGATTCCTAGAAAGTGTACGTGCTGCGGGGTGTCGTTCATTTCTTAAGTCGAGAATCGGATTGCGTTCTAGGGGAGCGAAAGCGCATAAGTAGGAAAATTTTGAGAATCATCACGGCTAGGCCGCCTATGAGTATCGGCAGCTTCAGGCGCTTGGCGTGGGATTTTTTAATAAACGTCCTTCCGGTAGCGTTTCTCTTTTTTCAAGGCGTCCACGTATTCCTTTGCCTGATCGTTCGTCATGTTGCCATGGCGTTCGGCAATGGTGTGGAGGGCTGCGTCAACGTCCTTCGCCATGTTCTTGGCATCGCCGCAAACATAGAAGTAGCCGCCCTTCTGAAGCCAATCATAGAGCTCCGCGCCGTGTTCGAGCATGCGGTGTTGCACATAGATTTTTTCGGCCTGATCGCGTGAAAATGCTGTGGTGAGTTTGCTTAGGACACCGGATGCAAGAGCCGCTTCGAATTCGTCTTGATAGAGGTAGTCGGTGGAGGATTTTTGATCTCCGAAGAAAACCCAGTTCGGTCCTTTTGCCTCAGTGGCCTTGCGTTCCTGCAGAAATGCCCGGAAGGGGGCGATGCCGGTGCCCGGGCCGACCATGATGACTGGAGCATCCGGATTTTCCGGGACGCGGAAATGCTTCGCCGTATGAACAAAGACAGGCACTGAGCCTGCATCAATGCGCTCGGCGAGGAAGCTGGAGCAGACACCCTCGCGTCCGCGCTGGCTGTGCTCGACCTTGTAGCGGACGACCGCGACGGTGAGGTGAACGGATTCGCCAACGGCTCTCTGCGAGGATGCGATGGAGTAGAGGCGCGGTTGGAGCTTGCGAAGAACTTTTACGAACTCTTCAGGAGCGAAGCGGGCGGCAGTGAACTCTTGGAGCACATCCAGGACGTCGCGGCCCCAGAGGAAATTTTCCAACGATGCCTTTTCCTCCGGAAGAAACAGGTTGGTCAGAAAAGCTCCCGAGCTGTCGCGCTCGGCGACGGCTAGGAGGAGCTGCTTCGAGGGTTCGGTGAGGATGTAGCTCTTCGTGAGGGCCTCGCGCATGGATGCGGGGGCGCCGTCAGCCGTAGTCACCTGCTCATCGCCGGAAAAACCAAGCTCTTTGAGCACGAGTTCCACCAACTCGGGATTGTTGGATGGGAAGACTCCCAGCGAGTCGCCGACTTCATAGGCAAGTCCCGAGCCCTCGAGCGAGATTTCAAAATGGCGTGTATCCTTGTTCGACCCTTCGCCCGTCAGTTTGCGATTTACAGACAGCTTGGCCGGAAAGGGGTTCTTGCGTGAGTAACCGGATTCCGTTGATGACATAGATTCTTGATTAAAGGGAAGTCGTGCTTTTGGTGCAAGTGTGATTCGGACTGCGTTCAAGCCCCATGCACGCCTGCGGCAACTTTGAGCCGGAGGCCGTTCAGTCGGATAAAGCCGGTGGCGTCATCTTGGTTGTAGGCCTGCGTGGGGTCCGCCTCCATCGTGGCGATGTGCGGATTGTAGAGGCTGAGCGGGCTCTTCACTCCTGCGGCATGGATGCCGCCTTTGTAAAGTTTCACACGCACCGTGCCGCTCACGTTTTTCTGGGATTCGGTGACAAGGGCCTGAATGGCCTCACGCTCGGGTGCGAACCAGAAGCCATTGTAGACGAGTGTCGAGTATTTCGGAATGAGCGAGTCGCGCAGGTGCATGACTTCGCGATCCATAGTGAGCGACTCCATCTGGCGGTGAGCAAAGTGCAGGATTGCTCCGCCCGGTGTTTCGTAGACCCCTCGGCTCTTCATCCCGACGAAGCGGTTCTCGACCATGTCAACGCGTCCAACGCCATGCTTGCCGCCGAGTTTGTTGAGTTTGTTCATCACGCCCAGAGGATTCAGTTTCTCGCCATTTACTGAAACGCAATTGCCGCGTTCGAACTCAAGCTCCACATGCTCCGATTTGTCAGGAGCGTCTTCCGGGAGGACCGAGAGCGTCGTAAAGTAGTCGCGGTTTTTCAAGTCACCCGCATCATACCAAGGATCCTCGAGGATTCCGGCCTCGTAGCTGATGTGCAGAAGATTTCGATCCATCGAATACGGCTTCTTCGCGCTGGCTGCGACGGACACTCCGTGGGCCTCTGCATAGGCGATCATTTCCGAGCGGCCGGGAAATTTTTCGCGGAAGCGTGCATCCCGCCAAGGTGCGATGACTTCGATTTCAGGTGCGAGAGCCGCTGCAGTGAGTTCAAAACGGACTTGGTCGTTGCCCTTGCCAGTGGCTCCGTGGGCTACGGCCATTGCCCCCTCGGCGCGGGCGATCTCGACCATACGCTTTGCGATGAGCGGGCGCGCAATGCTGGTGCCGAGGAAATACTGCCCTTCATAAATGGCGCCAGCCTGTAACATCGGAAAGATGAAATCTCGGGCGAACTCCTCCTGCAGGTCATCCACATAGCATTTTTCAGCCCCTGTTTTCAGCGCCTTTTCCTCGAGTCCATCCAGTTCCTCGGCCTGTCCCACATCCGCGCAGAAGGCGATGATTTCGGCTCCGTAGGTATCTTTGAGCCAGTTGAGGATAACCGAGGTGTCCAGTCCTCCAGAGTAAGCAACGACGATTTTTTTCATACGGGCGCGGAGTCTGCTCGAATCGCCGTTCTTTCGCAATCCTGACGAGGGAAAAATTTGTTTCTTACATGTAAAAAGGGGAGCTGGCGGAAGGGGCGGGATTCGAACCCGCG
>DGXZ01000088.1:44918-53176 GCA_002396485.1 Spartobacteria bacterium UBA5019 | reverse complement strand
TCACCCATGCGAAACTTGGGTTAAGAGCTCGATTTGTAAAATTGAAAAACTGGCATCGGGGATGAATTGACAGCACGAGGACGTCAGTTCTGTTCGTTTGCAAGTTGCGCGGTAGATTCGGTCTTTTTTTTGAATCGAGTCCTGCTGTGCATACCGCGAGCGAGAATATGAGAGATCCTTGCGAGGCGCGTGTTGTGTGCGCGCATGAGAAACCAAACGCATTTCGAGATTGCAGCCGCCCTTGAGGTCCCCCGAAAAACGAGGAGGGCTTGGCAAATGCGTGCTGGTTGGTAGCCTGCCTCCCGATGAAGAACCGCGCACTTTCTGAAGCCACATGGATACTGGGAACATTGGCTGCTGGATGGCTGATCTCGCTGGCCCTGCTGCCGGTGTTGTCGATCCTTTTTGCGGGACTGCTTTTGTTCACACTGTATTTTTTTCGTGATCCGGAGCGTGTGCCTGCGGGCGATGAGAATACGGCTGTGTCTGCTGCGGATGGAGTTGTCACAACGATTGACGAAGTGGATGAGGGAGAATTCCTGAAAACCAAAGTGCGCCGCATCGGCATTTTCCTTTCAGTGTTTGATGTTCATGTGAATCGAACTCCTATCGCTGGCGAAATCACCCACTCGGAACCAAAGCCTGGAGGGTTTCTGGATGCACGCGACCCGCAATCCTCGATCCTCAACCAAAGCCGTTCGTGGGTCATATCCGGCCCCACTGGCACTGTAATGGTCAAGCAGATCACCGGAGCGATCGCACGGCGCATCTGTCCATGGGCTGTGGTCGGCGACAAATTGAAGCGCGGGGAGAGATTCGGCATGATTCGCTTTGGCTCACGCACCGAGATTTTCCTGCCAATGAACGCCGAGGTGCTGGTAAAGATCGGTGATCGGGTGCGCGGTGGGGAAACGCCCGTTGCAAGACTGAATCCGCACAGCTGAACAGATATTCCATGCCATCTCCCAACGAGCCTAAAATCTACCTTCTGCCGAACCTTATGACGGCGGGAAACCTCTTCTGTGGGTTTGCGGCGACATTGCGAATCATCGAAGCGGCGACTCTGGTCGCAAACGGACACTCGGCCGGAACGCTCTACCATGAGGCCATTGCATTCATTTTGGGGGCTTGTGTCTTCGACCTGCTTGATGGCCGCCTAGCCCGACTGGGCGGGCATGAGAGCCCATTCGGCCGCGAGTTTGACTCCCTCGCCGACACGATTTCCTTCGGCATCGCGCCGGCGCTGCTTGTTTACCAAATCGTGCTACGTGATTTCCAGCGCACTGGTTGGCTCATCGCTTTTTTCTTCCTCCTCTGCGGCGCACTACGCCTTGCACGCTTCAATTGTGTCGCCGCAGCAAACGCGGATAAACCCGAGAAGGATTTCAGCGGCTTCCCGATACCAGCCGCTGCAGGCCTCATTGCATCTCTCACCCTTTTCATGCTTTGGTTGCAGGCGGATGATCGCACCATCGGGCCATGGAAAAACGCCCTGCCACCATTGTTAATTTTTCTCTCCTTCATGATGTTCAGCCATGTGAAGTATCCGAGTTTCAAAAGCGTGAACTGGCGCACCCAGCGCTCGATCCCCGCTTTTCTGGGGCTCATTTTCCTGTTGGCATTTACTGCGATGAATTATCAGTGGATGCCAGCAGTTCTCTTTGTTTCGTTCCTCATTTACGGCTTCGTGCGTCCATTTATTTCAAAAGCCATCCGCAAGGAAATCGAAGAGGACGGCGCCGACGAACCAGAGTCTCCCGTGATTTGAATTTTCCCTTTCTTTTAAGGGAGGTTTCCCCGCTTCGTCTCGCGCAGATAGGCATCCATCGCAGACCACGCTGCAGCGAAATCCCCCGCTTGCAGAGCCAAAATGCACCGCAACCGCAGGCCTTCCGGTTGGTTTGATTGTGCCGATTCCGCGACCTCCCGGCGGGCTGTTACGGGATTCCCCCTTGAGACGAAATAAGCGACGCGGGAGCCAAGATCACGCGGGGGCTCGCTGGTTTTGAGAGCATCCGCAGGCAGAGCAGGCAGTGAGAGATCGATTGTGTAGCGCCTTGCGACTGCGTCGATGGCAGCGGCGTATTCTCTCTGCGCAACCATACGGCGCACACGAACTGGCCAGGCGGCATCCTCCCAATCGGGATTGGTGCGCAGAAAGTCGTCCAATTCCACCTTCCCACCGCAGTTGAACCATGAGATCAAAAAATCACGCCGTTGCTGCGGAGTGAGCATTTTCAAAAATGCGGGATCTTTGAGCGCATCCTCCATGCTGGCGTCCGGAGAAATCGCCATCCAAATGATCTGCAAATCTGGCGAGAGTTTCGCATATTGGCCGAGGGCTTGGAAAAGCGATGGATGCGCCCGCGCTTCGGATAGAAGGCGGCGGTAGTAGTCCACAAGATTGGCATATCCCCCGCCCTGCTCGATGCGGGCGTGCTTCTGAAGTGCCTCGCCCCAAAGAAGCGCCGTGCGGGTTAGGTCGCAGCGAAACCAAAGGAGTCCCTGGTCATAGGGAATCTTGGCACTGACAGGATTCAGCGCCCGCTCGGCTGCAAAAGAGGCATCGGCGACTTGGAGGTCACCATGGCCCTTGATTTCACTGTAGCCAAGCTCCCTGTAAAGACCACGCTCCATAGGGCTCAAGCCGAGTTCGGAATGTCCCAGAGCGGCGGCCTCCTGAGATCTCCCCTCCGCGTTAAGTTTGCGGATTTGGTCCAGCACGATCTTGCCCCGGTACGGTGGGAAAGAGTGTTCGTGAAACCACTGGGAACGAATCAGTATCGCCCCGCAGGCAAGAAGGACGGCGCCGCAGATGCCGAAAACCAAGCGCTGCACAAGCCATGCGCGGCTTTTTTCGGTTTGAGTCGGCGAGGGATTTCCAAACGCCAATCCCGCCAGCACAAGCACCCACCATCCCAACTCAATGCGATGAAGAGGGACATCTACAAAGCCATGCAACATCGCCGCAAGCGCAGCGGCAACGACACCCCAGCGCAACGGCCAGGAACCGGTCTCTCGCAGGCGAAAAATATCCCGGATAAGGAAGGCCAGAAGCGCCAGTACTAATAGAAGCGCGGGTATACCTAATTCGGCGGCCAGCATGAGCCAGTCACTCTCCGGATGAATCGGCATCGCCTCATCGATGCTCGCCTCCATGTAAAAAGGAAAAACATAGCCAAATGTCCCAAGTCCGGTTCCCGTGAGTGGGTAGTCGCGAATGATATGCAGCGTATCTAGAAAAATTTTGGACCGTAAGTCGCCAGCAAAAAGCTCCGGTTTTACGCCCTCTTCCATGGCTAAAAATTCCAAGATTCGATTGCGCGCTTGTCCCTCGGATATCAGAAAAATCCACGCCAGCGTGCCAGCGATGGCCAGCGACGAAACCAAGAGTGGCAGCGAACGGTGGGTTCTGCCCAGCGCGACCAACCATAATATCACTCCGATCACCAAAAAAATGACCCCGCCGCGAGAGATGGAATAGAATAGAAGCGAGTAAACACACAAACCAAGGGAACCCACCGCCAGAAGGAAGACGACTGGACGACGCCCGGACCATGCCTCGCGAATGATTCCCAAAGCCAAAACACTGCCTGTCACCAGCAATGCGGCCGTATGATTTCGATTGGGGAAAAAACCAAATTCCGGCGGTGACCACCCACGCTTGTCGAAAAACGGATAATCCCAACCGGTCGTCTTCGCGTAGATGGCAAGGGCGGCATAGCCCGAGCAGGCCAGTAAGCCCAAGAGAGAAACATACACCTTCACTCCGGACCGCACAGGGTGGCCAAGCGAAAACAGGCCGGTCAGCATCGCGCCAGCCAGCAGGACCATCCAGTAAATCGTCTCACGCGGAGCCAGACTGATCCAAGGCAAGGATCGAAAAGCCTGATACTGCGACAAGCCGAGCCGCCATTCCGGCGTTGGGAACCAAGCCTGCGGCAGAAGGCTCAACGCCGATGCACCCAGAATTCCCGCGCAAAGCAACCAATACCGCAGAGGAACAATGCGGTTCGGCGCGAAGACAATCATCGCCAATCCGGCAGAAACAAAAAAAATTCCCGTCGCCCCCTGCCTGTCGCTTCCGGCCAAAAACACGGCCACCATGGCGCCGAGCACAAGAAATGTTTGAACCAGCGCCGAACGAAAGGGAGGATAGGATGTGTTTTTTTTTCCGCTGGCCATGAAATACGGTCAAACCGCTCAATGCCGTATACATCACACCCGCAGGAGCATTTGCTCAAGCGGGAAAAAATGTGAATAACTTGGGAAAAACTTACACCCTTCCCAGAGGGTTGTTCACATCATCTTTGTGAATGAACGGGAAAAAGGTTAAGAAGGGGCCATGACATTAAGCGACATCCAGCGATTGCTTGTGGAATTGGAAACCCACCCCACCCGCAGCCTTGGTCAGAACTTTCTCCACGACCAAAATCTAGCCCGTTCGATCGTCGCGCTTCTCGACATTCAGCCCGGCGATCACATCGTGGAGATCGGTCCAGGGCTCGGCGCGCTCACCGAGTTTCTTGTGACTCCCGAAACGCGCCTCACGCTCATCGAAAAAGACAGCCGCCTTATCTCCCACCTCAAGGCGAAATTTGAGCATGGAACAAACCGGGTGTTCCACGCCGATGCGTTGGAATTCGACCTTCGCGAACTCTGGGGCCACGGCCCAGTCAAGATCATCGGCAACCTGCCCTACTACATTTCCACACCCCTCATCGCAAAATACGCATCACCCCTGTCACCCGCATCCACACTCGTTCTCACGTTGCAGCTCGAACTGGCGCAAAGACTCGGCGCCTCACATGACACGAGTGACTACGGCGCCATGACACTCTGCACCGGGCGCCGCTGGGACATCCGGCTCGAACGCAAACTTCCCGCCTCCGTTTTCTTTCCACGGCCCAAGGTGGACTCCGCCGTCATCACCCTCCGCCGCAAGCCGAGAGCAAGGGTGCGCGCCATCGATGATTCCATTTTTGAATCCCTCGTGAGACGCGGATTTTCCGAGCGCCGCAAGCAACTCCGCAACCTGCTTCCCGAATTTAAAAATGACTGGGAAAAGATCACCGCCGCCCTCGGCGTGCCACCCACCGTCCGTGCCGAACAACTCAGCCCCGCGCAGTGGGAGTCTCTTGCCTTCACCGCCGCACCTGCCACCGCCCAGCATGGTGCCGAGCGCTTTGATGTCGTGAACGAGCAAGACCACGTCGTGCGCTCCGAGTTCCGCGACGTCATTCATGTGAATAACTTGTTGCACCGAGCCGCCCACATGCTTCTTTTCAATACCTCCGGAGAGCTTTACCTCCAAAAGCGCTCGATCTGGAAAGACCGCAACCCCAGTCTCTGGGACTCCTCCGCTGCCGGGCATGTCGATTCCGGCGAAGACTACCTCACCGCGGCCCGACGCGAACTGCGGGAGGAACTCGGCATCGAGGCCCCGCCTCTCACTCCCCTCACCCGCCTCATACCCAACGAATCGAACGGCTGGGAATTCATCCAAGCCTACCACGGCCACCACGAGGGCCCATTTCAGCCGGCACCGATGGAAGTCGAGACGGGAGCTTTTTTTCCATTGGAAAAAATCCGCTGTTGGGCACAGAAAACCCCAAGCGACTTCAGCCCAGTCTTCCTGGAAATTTTAAAACAGCTCACCACTCATCCATCAGGCGAACCAAAAATTTGAACGATCGTCCAAATTTTTGGTTCGAAAATGAGTGAGGGGGGGGCGGATTTTTTACGATCTGGCGGCGAAGCTGAGGGCGTTGCCGAGGCGGGCGCGCCACGAGATGGGGGTGTGGCCTGCGCCGGGGATGCGTTGGATTTGGAATTCCCGGCCATCAACGAAGCCTTTGGCGCGGAGCAAGGAGGCGAGGAGGCCGTGGTAGCCTTCGTAGCATTCATCGATCTCTTGGTCTCCGTAGTCGAAGTGCATGCGCAGTTTTTTGTCGAGGGTCGGCGTTTCTTCCAGAAGGCGGAGTGCGGCGCAGGTCGCCGGGAGGGACTGAGAGACATCTTCGAACGAGGTGGAGAGGCAGGCGATGCCTCCGAACACACCGGGATGGCGCAATGCGGTGTGGAAGGCATTGAGCGCGCCGAGCCCCACCCCGCCGAGGATGCGGGACGAAGGTGTGGCTATTGTGCGGTAGTGTTGATCCATGTGGGCGACCAATTCTTGTGCGACAAAACGCGAGTAGCCCTCACCACCATGCTCGGGCGAGAGTTCGTAATCCCGCAGAGTGATGTCTTCGGGCGAAAACCCCTCCGGATGCCTTACGCCCACGATGATGGATTCCGGCATCATACCCCTACGGGCGAGCATCGAAGCCCACTCGTCGGCGGCCAAGTCGATGCCTGAAGGCTGGCTCAGTGCCGGATCAAAAATAGCATCTCCGTCATGGAGGATGATGAGAGGAAAGCGGTGCTCCGATTCGCGCGAGTAACCGGAGGGCAACCAGATGAGGAGTTCGCGATCCTGCGCCAGAAGCCGGGAGACCATGACATCGCGTGTGAGCCTGCCGCTAAACCGGTCTTTCCAATCCGCAACAGTGTGCTGAAGGGTCGCGTCAAGCCAGACCTCGTGCGAAAGATTGCCAGGCACATTGCCATGGGCATCCACTGCCTCCCGCTCCCAGGATCCTCGTGTGATTTTATATTCGAAATGCGAGCTGGTGGGCACTTCGATTTCTCCGGTATGGAATGGTGGCTGCCACGTGAGGCGCAGCGCCTTGGCTGAATCCCAGGCCCCCAGCACGTCACTACTGCCGGAGATAAAAACGCCCTCGGAGGAACGGTCAATCGGGGGAACAATACGGAATCGAATCCTGCTCATTGGAAAACCATACTCTGGCCGAGCGGCATGGCAAAGGCGTGTTTGCAGGAAATTCCGTGGATGCGATTGAGTAAAAAACGCATGGACGCGGAGCATGGAATTGACCGAGAGTGCAGAGATGTCGAGTTCAGCATCCATCGAAGCGGCTGATGTCGCCGACGCGCCGGAAATGCCAATCGCCAGGGCGGGTGGCATGCGGAGTTACTACCGCGTCGCGGAGGACGCCGGAACCGTCGTGCGCTGCGACCCCCAGGATGCGCAGATCATTGTCTTCAATAGCCCGACTATCGAGGACGAGGCGGATTTGTTGGAATTCTACAATATCGACTACCACACGCTGCATTCTTCACTGGACCCGGATGAGCTTTCGCGTTTGGAATTTGAAACCGATCATGCGGCGATCATCTTCAAACGCCCGAAGAGCTTCTCTGCCGATGACAATTTTTTACTCAAGCTCACCTCGACCGGCGTATTCCTCTACGAGGACCGCATCGTGGTGGTCATGCCAGATGATGCCCCGCTTTTCGAGGGACGCGCCCCGCTGCGTATTTTCACAGTGCAGGATGTGATTCTGCGCCTTCTTTACCAGAGTATCAGCCATTTCGAGGGTCACCTGAAAGCCATCAACATGCTTTCGGACTCGCTCGAGCGGCGGATCATCAGCTCGATGGAGACCCGATATCTGCTGAACATGTTCGCGCTGGAAAAAAGCCTCGTTTACATTCTGAACGCGATCCACTCGAATGCCGCCCTATTTGATAAGATGAAAGCCTCCAGTCGCCTCGGTCTGGATCACGACCAGACGCGCATTCTCGAGGACATCATCATTGAGAACCAGCAGTGCCTACGCCGCTCGGAGATTTACTCGGAAGTTATCGCGGGCCTCATGGACGCCCGCGCTTCCATCGTGAGTCACAACCTCAACATTCTTATCAAACAATTTACCATCTGGACGATAGCCATCATGCTCGCAAATCTCGTCATCGGTATTTTCTCGATGAATGTGAAGCTGCCTTTGCCCATGGATGGGGCCATGTGGCCTTTTTATGTCATCAATTTTCTGGCCGTGGCATCGGGAGTTGCGATTTTCTGGATTTCAAAGATTCGAAAATGGTGATGTCAAAAAACCTTTACGCCGCGCTGGCAATACTTCTCTTCACGACCTCCCTTTTCGCATCCCAGCAAAAATTACGCGTCGGAGTCGCTGGGCAACCGCCGTTCCTCAACATGGAAAGCGTCCCCGGCGGGGCAGCGGTGGATATCTGGGAGAAGATCGCTGCGGAAAATGCCTGGGGCTTCAGCTACGCCCGTTTCGATACCATAAAAAATGGACTCCAAGCTATTGCCGATGGATCCCTGGACATCCTCGTGGGAGATACTCCGATCAATAAGGAAAATCTCGCTCAAGCTGAGTTTTCCCAAC
>DGXZ01000088.1:26173-44746 GCA_002396485.1 Spartobacteria bacterium UBA5019 | reverse complement strand
TCGCTCAAGCTGAGTTTTCCCAACCATTTTTCCACTCTGGCCTCCAAATCCTAATCGCCGATAATCAAAGAACCGTGCGAGCACGGTTGGCCAGTGATATTAAAGATTTGGTCAGACTTGAAATTTTCTGGATCGTCTTGGCATGTATAGTTGCACTATCAACGACAGTGTATTTATTTGAAAGAAAACATAATCCAGAATTTCCAACCGGCCACAGGGAAGGAATTGCGGAAGCTTTTTATTATGTTGTGTCACTCGCGCTCACCGGAAAATCCGCTTACAAAGGATTTCCGGGGGTTTTGGGACGACTGGTACTCATCATCTGGATTCTCTTGGGAATCATTTCGGTAGCATATGTTACTTCGAGCATTACCAGCGCCATGACCGTGGAAAAACTGTCGAACTCGGTTGAAAATCTGCGAGACCTTAACAATAAAACAATAGCCGTTATATCAGACTCCCCTGCAGAAGAATACATTAAAAAAATTGGCATCGATGAGTATCCGGCCAAGGATATCCAAGATGCAGTCAGCGCATTGCTTTCCAAGAAAGCGGATGCGGTCGTGGCGGATGCGGCCGTGCTGCAATCCTTTGATTTTAACAATCCGAGACTTCCCTTGCGGGTTGTAGGGCGGATTTTCCAAGTCGAGAACTACGGCTTCGCCATGCCGATCGGAAGTCCTCTGAGAATGCCGCTGAATCGTCAACTCGCGAAGATGCAGGAATCCCAAGAAACCCACGCTATCCTTGCTGGATACTTCGGCGAGGCCAATGTGCAGTAAGCTCCCTCAACCGGAGTGAGCGGTTAGAGAATACCGAGCTTCATTTTGCCAGCCTCACTGATCATGGATTGATTCCATGCGGGATCCCAGACGAGTTCGACATCGGCTTCGTCGATTCCCTCGAGTGCCAGAATTTTGCTGCGGGCATCCGCTGCGATAGTAGGTCCCATGCCGCAACCTGGAGCTGTGAGAGTCATTTTGACAAGAACGGTAGTAGTTCCGTTATCTTGAGTCTTCACTTCGCAATCGTAGATAAGGCCGAGATCCACGACATTGACTGGAATCTCGGGGTCGAAAACCAATTTCAGCTGATTCCAGACAGCGTCCTGCTTGCTGCCGTCCACCTTCACCTTTTCGATACCCTTGGCTGGATCCAAACCGAGCGAGTCGGCATCCTTCAGATCAATGCGGGCCAGGCCACCGGGTGTTGCCACAGTGAATGTGCCGCCCAAGGATTGAGTGATGACCACCGACATGCCAGCTGGCAGAACGATCGGGTGTCCGCTTGGAATTTGCACCGCGTCGCAGTCGCGGCTTAGTGTGATTTCGCCATGTGTGTCCATTGCCGATGACACGTATTTGCAGATGCGGCCTCTGTCGAGGGGATTTTCAGCTTGATCAAGTTGGGCGGTCCACCGATGCTTCAGGCTCTGCGCACCGCTCGGGTGGCGAAATTGGCAGACGCGCCAGACTTAGGATCTGGTTCCGCAAGGAATGTGGGTTCGAGTCCCACCCCGAGCACTCCCTTCCCCTCCCTTTGGCGAGTCCGATGGATTCAGCGTGGGCGGGCGGGTCAAGATTTTATTTGAAACGATTGAAACTTTTTTCGGGTTCAAAAAGTGACTTTTTTCTTGAGGCAAGCAGGGGGGATTTTTATTCTCAGTGTGCTGGCAGGGAAAGCAGCCAGTATGTGTATAACTTGTGAATAACTCAACCTCGTCATTGGAAACCCTTAAAAACCATCTTGCGTGTGCTGGAAATCAGCCATTGTCGGCCTTGACGGAAGCGGAAAAAGCCCGTTTTGAGAAATATTTATAAGCATCTTGATTCCAATGCTATTTAACTTGAAAAACCGACTCCACACCGAGATCAAACTGATTGCGGTCCCCTGCCAGAATGAATGGTCGATTCTTTGGACCTGCTTTTTTGCAACCTTCAGCCCCGATATTGCCAACTTTGCCTTGGGCGAATAAAACACCGATGATGACTTTAGATTCCACCCTCTGGACACGGATTTCGAAACGGATCAGGGAGCGCGTGAGCGCAGATGGATTTGAACGCTGGTTCTCCGGTATTCAAATCGCCTCCATGGCCAATAATGTCTTGACGCTGTTGGTTCCGAATCCGATCCACCAATTTTTTATTGAGAGCAATTACCTCCCGATCGTGAAAGAGGCGGTGCTTGAAGAGATGCCTTGCATGGGCTCGATTCAGCTCCAGAGCGCTGGAGAAGCAGAGATGCCCGCCCACCAGGCCCCTGCTGTAGCGAAACCGGCCAAGGAAAAGTCTGCTGGGGCCCAACTACAGGGCCTCAATCCGCGCAACCGGTTCGATTCTTTTGTTGTGGGCACGAACAACGAGTTCGCCCATTCAGCAGCCCTCGCGGTGGCCAACTCGCCGGCCATCACCTATAATCCGCTATTTGTTTACGGCGTGAGTGGACTCGGAAAAACGCACCTCCTCCACGCCATCGGCCACCATGTGCTGGCCAAGGGGAAAGCGTCGAAGATTGTTTATTTGTCGAGCGAGCAGTTCACAAACGAGTTCATCAACGCCATTCAGCATGGCACTTTGGTGAAATTCCGTAAGAAATACCGTCAGGCTGATGTCCTCCTCATCGACGACATTCAGTTTTTTGCAGGCAAGGAACGCAGTCAGGAGGAATTTTTCCACACATTCAACGCGCTCCACGATGCCCATAAACAAATCGTCCTTTCGAGCGACCGCCCGGCCAGTGAGATTGAAAAACTCGAGCAACGCCTGGTCTCCCGCTTCGAATGGGGCATGACGGCTGAAATCCAGCCGCCGGACACCGAGACTCGAATCGCAATCCTGCGTAGCAAGGCCGAGAGCCTGAACCTCGTCCTTGAGCCATGGATCATGGAATTTCTGGCCGACAAGATTCGAAACAACGTCCGCCGCCTCGAGGGCGCCCTCATGCGTGTGGCCTCATACAAATCACTAAGCGACCGTGAGATAACGCGCGACGTCATAGAGAATCTTCTGCGCGATATTTTCCAGGAACAGGCCAAGAAGGCGGTCACGATCGACCAAATCCAACGCTGTGTGGCCGAGCATTTCGATGTGCGCATTGCTGACATGAGCAGCAAACGCCGCCCCGCGAATATCGCATTGGCACGCCAATTTGCCATGTATCTGAGCCGCCAGCACACCAGCATGCCACTGAGCGATATCGGCGATGCCTTCGGCGGCAGGGATCACGGCACCGTCATACATGCCTGCAAGCTGATCAAACAACGCATGACAGACGACGAAAAAACGCGTCAGATTGTGAGTCTGCTCGACAGCAAGCTGCAGCGCTGATTGCGCACTCGGAACCGGATTTTCCAAGTAGGCCCAAGGCCCAGACCATCCCATGGATATTGTTTATTTCGACCTTGAGACCCAACGGACAGCAAATGACGTCGGAGGCTGGGACAAGAAACACGAAATGGGAATGTCCCTCGGCGTGACTTACAGCTCGAGGGACAATTGCTACGAGATTTTCGCCGAGGACCGGGCAGAGCATCTGGTGAAACGCCTCCAGAGGGCGGACCTCGTCGTGGGCTTCAACCATATCCGCTTCGACTACGACGTGCTCATGGCCTACACGATCCTCGACTTGCGGGAGAACCTTGTCTCACTCGACCTCCTCCAGGAAGTCGAGCGCATCGCCGGCCACCGCATCAAGCTCGAAGACATCGCCCAAGCCACACTGGGAGTCGGCAAGACTGCGGACGGATTAGATGCGATCCGCTGGTGGCGTGAAGGGAAGGTCCTGGAGATAGCGAAATACTGTTGCTTCGATGTGAAGGTGACCCGCCTGGTTCACGAATACGGGGCGGCGAACAAAAAAATCTTTTTCAACGACCGCTTCGGCCGCAAGAACTGCCTTGAGGTAGGCTGGAGCCTATGATTCAGGCTCTCAAAACTCCACGCAACACCTGGCATCTGCACTGGCTGGACCTCGAAGAGCCCGTTCCAAGCGGAGTAGACTGGTTTTTGCCCACACTCGTTGTCATCTGCGACCGCACCGGCGCACCGATCGCCCCGCCTGAACTCATGGAGGAACTCGATCAGGCCCGCATCGAAAATCTTCTCTACCGCATTCTTGATAAAACCCCTCCCCCCGATCAGCTCCTCATTCCACAGAATCAGGATTGGGAGGAGGAAGATTGGCGAGCCTTCTCGGCGGAGTCGAAAATCAACATCCGCTTCATGCCTGCGACGAAGGCCATCTCAGAGGAACTCCAAGCAGTCACGAGCCTGCTTGTGCTTCGAAACGGCCGCCCGGAACAGGCCGCCCCGGCGCCGCTCGATGTTGCGGCAGGCCTCGTCCGCACCGCCTTGCGGCTCCGTTCCCAGTCAAAAAAACAAGCCCTCCTGCGTCTCGCGCTGGAAAAGAATCCAGACTGCTCGCCAGCCCGCATCGAGCTTGCTGATATCGAATTCAGCTCCGGGAACTGGAAAGCCTGTGGCGACGCCTACGACGAGGTCATCCGACGCGACGCAGACCTACGCAGCCAGCCACAGACACTCTGGTGGAAGGACCACACGACGCGCCCCTACTTGCGCGCAATCTATGGCCGCGCCATGACGAATTGGCATCTGGGCCATTTCGCCGAAGCCAGCGCAGGGCTTGAGGATCTCCTCGCTTGCAATCCTCCAGATAATCAAGGCACCCGTTTTTTCATCCCCATGCTGCACCTCTTGGCGGAAGCGCCTGACAAGGCTGCGAAATTTTTTGCCCGCTATGAGCAAGACTATCCCTCCGACTTCAAGGAACCGTCTTTCATTTTCGGGTGGGCGCTGAGTTGTTCGCTGGAGAGCCGTGAGAGTGAGGCTCGGGACAAATACATCGAGGCCATGCTGCGCAATATTTACATCGCCCCGATGCTGCTCGAAACTCCCGAGCCCCCGAAAAACTTGTGGTTCGCCAACGACCGGGCGGAACCCGCCTACGCCATTGATTTCATCCAGAGCTACGCCGTCCTCTGGGACCGGGAGCCTGGCTCGCTTCGTCTCCTGCGTGAAGTCTGGCAGGAAATCCAGCCGCGCATTCAAAAAATCATCCGGCAGCGCGAGATCATGCTCGACCTGCAGGACCAGCGCTACGATCCGGATTTCAAAACGAAATGGCAGAACCTCACCAACGATGAGGAGAAGCTCACGACGCCGTGAGCACGGCGGGAGCCTTCCTCCGCAGCCTCCAGAATGAGCTTGGCGGCTCAATACCTTTTCACCGCTTCATGCAAGCGGCGCTCTACCATCCCGCGTTCGGCTACTACTCCACCCGCATCCACACGGTAGGGCGGCGGGGAGACTTCTCGACCATGGCCACGCTCGACCGCTCGCTGGCGCTGGGAATCGCCGCGTGGATTGAAAAAAAAAGCGCGCGCGATGTGATTGAAGTCGGCGCCGGCAGCGGCCAACTCGCCCACGCAATCCTCACATCCCTTGGCTGGTGGAAACGCCTTCGCTTGCGCTACCACATTGTTGAAGTCTCCCCCCCGCTCCGCAAGGCACAGAAAAAACTCCTCAGCGGGCTGCGTGTCACATGGCACGAGAGCCTTCCAGCCGCTCTGGATGCACTCAGCGGGCGCGCCCATATTTTTTCAAACGAGCTTGTGGACGCATTCCCCTGCCGCGTTTTTGAGCGCACCGCCGGAGATTGGCTGGAACTTCACGTGCGCATTGAAAACGGGAGATGCCACGAAATTCTGCAATCCTGCACAGTCCCGGACTCCACAGTTTTCCAGCATCCCTTCAACGCAGGCCAGCGTGTGGAGGTGCATGAATCCTACCACCGCTGGCTTCAGGACTGGTCGCCCCAATGGAAATCCGGCGCCATGCTTACGATAGATTACGGAGATACCATGCCGACGCTTTATCACCGGCGACCGGCTGGCAGCCTGCGCGGCTACGCGGCTCATCAAGTCCTAAACGGTGAGGATATCTACCAAGCGCCCGGTCGCTGCGACCTCACGGCGGATGTGAATTTTTCCGACATCGAAACTTGGGGGGAGCAACAGGGCTGGAGATGCGTCTCGCACTCCAGCCTTGCAAATTTTCTCGCACCGAAACTCCCAACCCGCTTCCAGACAGCGGCTGAGGCTTTCCGTGTGCTTGAGCAATCTCATGGCACGCTATTTCCCGATCGAAAAAAATCAGCAAGTCAGCCTCTTTTGGGTTGCCTCATTCCGAAGGTCTGATAAAAGAACCGTTCTTCGAAATCGGGAAGGCCCAGCGCCAAGAGACTGGCCTGCCATGGAACTCCCGAATTCGAAAACCGACTTGTTCGAAGAACCATGCCGTTTTCCACCATTCTAGCATCCGCACTCACACTCAACGCCCCGACAATTTTCCCGTCATCTCAGGGAGAACCCTTCCTTGAGTGGCTGTCCAATTCCGTGTTCGTCGGCGTCGGCGTTGCCGCTTTCATTATTTGGTTTGCCCGCAAGGCCACCAGAAACATGACCGTTATTCCCGGACCGACGCAGAATTTTTTCGAGGCCGTTGTCCAAGGTCTTTATGATCTCATCGAAAGCATCGTTGGTGCACACATGGTCGCACGCGTCTTTTCCCTGCTGGCGACTCTATTTATTTTCATCATTGTCTCAAACTGGTTCGCCCTGCTGCCCGGAGTCGGTTCGATCGGCTGGGGCAAAGAGTCGGCCTACGGCTTTGAAGTCACCGCTCCCCTTCTGCGTCCCACCACGGCTGACATGAACATGACACTGGCAATGGCCGTGGTCTTCATGTTCTTCTGGCTCTACTGGTCGATAGAGGAAGTGGGAGTGAAGGGTTTCCTGAGCCACATCTTTGGCGTCAAGGGCGGCCTCACGGGGTTCATGGCAATTGCTTTGATTCCGATTTTTCTCTTCGTTGGGCTGATTGAAGTTGTTTCCATGGCCTTCCGCCCGGTGTCCCTCTCATTGCGACTATTCGGCAATGTCTTTGCAGGTGAAACCCTCCTGACGACCATGATTACGCTTGGGAAGAGCCTTGGTTTACCCGAGTGGATGTCCTACATCACCTCGATCACAATCCCAATTCCGTTCTATTTCTTGGAAATCCTCGTTGGCCTTCTCCAGGCAACCGTTTTTATGCTCCTCTGCTCGGTTTACATCCAACTCTCGACCTCACACGACGAGGAGGAGGGCCACTAATTTTTAACACTTTTTCCGCCGGGACCGTGGCAATGACTGCGGGCGGTGGAGAAAAAACCAACAAGAAACAATAAAATGATACCACAACTCATCGCAGAAGCGGCTGCTACAGCCGGAGGAATCACAGGCAGCTTCACCCTCGCCATCGCTGGCGCGGCAGCAGCCATCGGCATCGGAATGATCGGCGGAAAAGCCGTGGAAGCCGTTGGGCGCAACCCAAATGCTTCCGGCAAAGTCCTGACTCTGAGCATCATCGGAATGGCTCTCGCAGAGGCCATCGCGATTTACGCTCTCATTCTTGCATTCCAAGGCCGCTAACGTTTCAACCGGAACCGTCCGCCCGTCGGGCGGTTCCGGAAAACCATTTTAGAACCAAAAACCAACCCTTTTTTTTAATGGATCAGCTCCTCACTCAGTTCGGTATCGCTTGGCATAAGTTTGCCGCGCAAGTCATTTTGTTTTTGATTGTTTACGCGATCCTCAAGAAATTCGCCTTCGCACCGATCATCTCCATTTTCGAGCAACGCCGCCGCACGATCGAAGAAGGACAGGCAAATGCTGAAAAAATTAAAAAGCACCTCGCCGAATCCGAAATCCGTTGCCAAGAAATCCTCCGCAAAGCGAATTCCGATGCACAACGCATCATCGAGGAAGCTCGCGCATCGAGCGAAGCTTCGACTCAGAAACACATCCAACATGCTGTGAAAGACGCAGAGAATATCATCATCAAAGCCAATGAGAGCGTTTCCCTCGAGCGCGCCCGCATGGTTGCAGAAGTCAAATCGGAAATGGTTCATCTCGTCGTGGAAACCACAGCCAAGGTCGTCGGCAAAGTCCTCACCGAAGCTGACCAAGAGCGCCTCGCCAGCGAGACCTCCAAGCAACTCGCAGCCTGACACAATCACCATGAAACTCAGCCGGGAAGCCCGACGCCAATCCAAGGAACTTTTCGACTTGTCCATCGTGGATGGCCGACTCGATCAAAACCGCTTGAGCATGATCGCCACAGAGATCGTTGAGAAAAAGCCTCGCAATTATGTTCAGATGCTGAAATTCATAACTCGTCTCACCCGCCTGGAGGTAGCCCGCCACCATGCGCTTGTCGAGAGCGCAACGCAACTCTCGGATGAAAAATGCAGCGAGATATCATCCAACCTCTCCACGAAATTCGGAAAAATCACCACCGAGTTCCGCCACTCCCCGAACCTCATCGGCGGCCTTCGCGTCAAACTCGGCAGCAACGTCTGGGACGGAAGCATCCAGTCCCGCCTCGAAACACTTAAACAATCCTGACACACCACTCACATGAGCAACATCGTCCTCGAACTCGAAGAAAAAATCAGCGCGGTCAAAAGCAGCGCTGCCCGCAAAACAAACGTCGGAACAGTCCGTGAAATCGGCGACGGTATCGCCCGCGTCGAAGGCCTCAGCGCAGTTAAACTCAATGAAATGGTTGAGTTTTCCAATGGAATTACAGGAATTACCCTGAACCTCGAGGAAACAGAAGTCGGCGTTATCGTGCTCGGCGACTACACAAAGGTCAGCGAAGGCGACGAAGTCAAGACCACCGGCAAGCTCCTCTCCGTTCCCGTAGGAAAAGGTCTGCTCGGACGCGTGGTTGATGCACTAGGACGTCCCATCGACGGCAAGGGCCCGATCCCACACGACACCTCCTACCCCGTTGAAAAAATCGCCCCCGGCATCATCAAACGCCGCTCGGTGAGCCAACCCGTTCAAACCGGCATCATGAGCGTTGACGCCATGATTCCCGTCGGCCGTGGCCAACGCGAACTCATCATCGGTGACCGCGCCACAGGCAAGACGACTATTGCGATTGATACCATTATCAATCAGGCAAAAATCAACCGCGCTGCCGAGGAAAGTGGAGACCCGAATTTCCGTCCACTCTATTCCATCTACGTCGGAATCGGACAGAAAAATGCGAATATCGCCCGTGTTGTCAGCACTTTGGAAGCGAATGATGCGTTGAAATACACGATCATCATCGCCGCCACCGCATCCGACCCGGCTGCCGACCTCTACATCGCGCCCTTCTCCGGGGCTGCCATGGGTGAATGGTTCATGGACAATGGCATGGATGCTCTCATTGTTTTTGACGACCTCACAAAGCACGCTAACGCCTACCGTCAGATTTCTCTTCTCCTCAAACGCCCATCCGGCCGCGAAGCCTATCCCGGCGACGTTTTCTATCTCCACAGCCGTCTGCTCGAGCGCTCGGCCCGTCTTTCCGAAGAGGCTGGCGATGGATCCCTCACCGCCCTTCCAATCATCGAGACCCAGGCGGGTGACGTCTCAGCCTACATTCCGACGAACGTCATCTCGATCACAGACGGTCAGATTTACCTCGAGACCGACCTTTTCTATCAAGGTATACGCCCCGCCATCTCAGTCGGCCTCTCGGTATCCCGCGTGGGATCCGCAGCACAGATCAAGGCGATGAAGCAAGTTGCAGGAAAAATCAAAGGCGATCTCGCACAATACCGTGAACTTGCTGCATTTGCGCAATTTGGATCAGACTTGGACGCTAAAACGAAGTCCACTCTCGAGCGCGGCGCCCGCATCGTCGAATTGTTCAAGCAACCGCAATACAATCCGATTTCCGTCGAAATGCAGGCCATCATCCTCTGGTCCATGCAGAAAGGACTCTTTGACCCTGTCGCGGTCGATAAAGTTAAAACGACTCAAAACAAATTCGTGGAATTCATCGAAACTCGCAAAGCCTCTCTTCTTGAGAAGGTCGGCATAAAACGCATGTTCGATGAAGAGGTCGAGAAGGAACTCAAGGCCGCCCTTGAGGAATTCCAATCCTTCAACACCCTTTAAAAAGCCATGGCCAACCTCCGCGACATCCGCCGACGCATCAAGTCGGTCAAAAACACCGCGCAGATCACCAAGGCCATGCAGATGGTCGCGGCATCCAAGATGCGCAAGGCCCAACAGGCCGCACTGAACGGCCGCGATTATGCCCACCTTCTCAACAGGGTTATTGTTTCTCTAAAAGAGACTTTAGAGAACTCTGCACATCCTCTTCTGCAAGAGCGGGAGGTAAAAAATCATCTAGTCATCCTCATGTCCACGGACAAGGGACTTTGTGGTGCCCTGAACACGAACATTTTGCGCGAGGCACTAGCCTTTGACCCATCGAAGACCCAGTTTGTCAGCATTGGCCGAAAAGGCACGCAGTTTCTCGCACGCACGAAGCGCAAAATGCTTGCTGACTTCCCGCTGCATGAGCGACCGAACTTTGCTCACTGCAAACAGATTTCGAAGTTTTGCATCGAGAAATTCCTCGACGGCACGGTGGACAAGGTTTCCATCCTCTATCCCCGGTTCGCCAACACACTCTCGCAAATTCCAACAGATTTGCCCATTATTCCCATCACCTGCTTGGAAGAAGCCGGCATTGAAAGTCACTACCAAGCATCCCCCGCACCAGAGGCCGGTTTCACATTCGAACCGGATTCTAACTCCGTGCTCAACGCGATCCTTCCAGCCTACCTGCATTATATCGTTTTCCAGACCCAACTAAGCACGCGCGCCTCGGAGCAGAGCGCCCGCATGGTCGCCATGAAAAGCGCCACCGACAACGCCAAGAGTCTCGTCAAGGACCTCACCCTCGAATACAACAAAGCCCGCCAGGCCAGTATCACGAACGAGATTCTCGAAATCGCCACAGCGCAGTTGGCACTCGGATAGCATCAAAAACCAGAGGCTGCCCTTCTCTTGTAAGAATTGGCAGCCTCTTTTTTTGTCAGCCTTTTGCGAACTCAAGAGCTACCTCCAACTCCGCCCCATCTTCCATCGCAAGCCCGAACGCGTCATCAACCATGTGCGCATCTGTTTCCTGGCCTACTGGATCAGCGCCCGCCTCGCCCGCCAGTGGCGCCTGTGTGGCGAAACCGGCGAAGTCACCCGCATCCTGCGCCAACTCCAAACCATCCGCCTCGGCTCCATCCACCTCAAAAACGAAGGACTCCAAGTCCTCAAACGCATCACCAAAGTCCCCGCCGACCTCAACACCCAACTCGCCAAACTCAAACTCCTACATCTCTTCGCCACCCCGCCCGCTTGGGCAAAAAACGCCGAGCCAACACAGCCGTAGCCCGAAAAAAATCGCTCCGCTTGTGTTTATCGGCCTCTCCGGTCGGAAAGAAGGGAAGTCAGGCTAGCACAAGGTGACTTGTGAGTTACGAGTCCTTACTTGAGGGGCACTCTCCCCAATTCTTCGGGAGGCGTGGCGAGCGCTCCACAAAGAATCGCCCAAGAGTGCGCTTTCGAAGAGAAATGGGTATAGTCGATAAAACTGCAGACATACTCGCAGATGCCATCTGCCACCGAAATATCGAAGCCCGACTTGGCTGGAACATCGAAGAACTGCCCGCCTGTGTAGATCGCACGCGCCTCGGAATCGTCGATCTGGACCTCGCAGGTGCCTGATACAATCTCCATGCGCTCCGCCTTGTCTGTGCCGAAGTGGTAATGGCCCGCGTAAATCAGACCGAGCGTTTTCTTGCTGCCATCCGCAAAGACAATGCTGTGGCTGACGACCTTGCCGTCAAAATAGATATTGGCCTTGGTGATGGCAGTGACATTTGAAAACTCAGACGGGATCGCGGACATAAGAACTCAAGGTTGATGCCTCTTGGGACTGCACTCAAGACTTCGTTAGGGATCCGACGAAGGATTTCTGGCAGCTGCACTCCGTCACGAGAAATCTATTCGTTGATGTCCTGAGTGACGCCTTCGCGACCGCGCAGGCGCATGAGAATTGGGAGGCCGGGATATTCCCATTGATCGCGGATGCGAGCGCAGAGGTAATTTTGGTAACTTTCCGGCAGGAGCCTCGGGTCGTTGACAAAGAGAACGAAGAGCGGTGGTGCGATCTGGGAGTTTGAGCTCTCTTTGGCTTGTGCGGCATAGAGAAGTTTGAATCGGCGGGATCCGCGCGAGGGCGGAGATTGGCGTTCCATGGCCGCTCGCAGCACACGATTGAGTTCGCCCGTTCCCGCGCGGCGTGTGGCGTGCTGGCGCACCTTTTCAACCATCGTGAAAAGGCGTCGAATATTTTCACCGGTGAGCGCCGAGAGGATCACGACAGGCGCGTAATCGAGGAAGAACAGTTCGGACGTTGCGCGTTCCACATGCTCACGAAGCAAGTCTGGGTCGTTATTCGTCTGCTTCTCGATCAGGTCCCACTTGTTCAGAACGATGATGGCTGGTTTTTTCGCCTTTTGGATGAGACCGGCGATTTTCTTGTCCTGGGCGGTGACTCCGCTTGTGGCGTCGATGACGAGGATATTGATATCCACCCGGCGGATGGTTTTTTCCGAGCGCATGACGCTGAAGACCTCCACCGAGGTGTTGTGTTTCGACCGATGGCGGATGCCGGCTGTATCACAGAGAATGTATCGCTGCCCCTCATACTCGGCTTCGACATCGATGGTGTCGCGCGTGGTGCCGGCGATGTCGCTGACCGTCGTGCGATTGTCGTTCAGGATTTGATTCACCAAGGAGGACTTTCCGACATTCGGCCGACCGATCAGAGCGAGCTTGAGCGGCGGCATTTCATGCGCTTCCAACTCGGGATCCGGCTCGGGCAGGAGCGACTCGATCACATCGACCAACTCACCGATGCCCCGCCCGTGGGCGGCACTCACGGTAACAAGGTTCTTGAAACCCAGACGGGAAAACTCAAACGAACGCGACTCGTGCCCTTCCGTATCCACTTTGTTCACGACCAATACAACCTGCCGCGCAGCCGTGCGGATCATAGTCGAAAGCTCGCCGTCGAGCGGCGTGACGCCATCAATCGAATCGGTGACAAAAAGAATCACATCCGCGCTGCCCATGGCGATGAAGGCACCCTCGCGCGTGCTTTCTGCGAAGTCGGGGTCGGGTTCAGATCCGATGCCACCGGTGTCCGTGATCTCGAATGGCGCTTGTCCGAGATTGCAGATCGAGCCGATGCGATCGCGTGTCACGCCGGGTTGGTCATGGACAATGGAAATTTGGCGTCCCGCAAGACGGTTGAAGAGGGCCGATTTTCCGACGTTCGGACGGCCTATGATGGCGACGTTTCGCATGTGTTAGGAATGTGGTTTGGCGTGGTGGCGAGCCTCGAAGCTGCCTCGGATCAAATAATCCACCCCGCTGACGAGAGTGAGAATACCAGCCAGATACACAGAAGCGAGATAATGCGGCAACTGAAGCATCATCCAAGCGATCGCCACCATTTGCGCGGCGGTTGCGGCTTTCCCTGTCCAACTCGGCTTCACATCAAGCCCACCATTTAAAAAATAAAGAACACCGCAACCGGCCAGGATCACCACATCCCTCGCAATGACCAATACGGGAAACCAAAGCGGGAAGGCTTGATTCCAGTTGCTGAAACTCAGCGTGACAATGGCCGTGAGCAAAAGGCCCTTGTCTGCGATGGGATCAAGCACCGACCCGAGGCGACTGCGCTGATTCCAATGCCGGGCAATGTAGCCATCCAACCCATCCGTTGCCGCCGCCAAGATAAAAACAAGAATCGCGGCCACACGCTGCCACTCGAGAGGCGCACCCGCATCCAGACTCTGCCCATAGGAAATACTCAAAAAAACAAAAACCGGAATCAGAAGAATCCGCGCAATGGTTAACTGGTTTGCCAATGTCATGGCTCAAGCTACCGCGCATTTCCGAGTTTTCCACGCGGATCTGCGGACCGCTGAGCAACCAGAATAAAGAGGAATTGACCACAGAGGACACAGAGAGCACAGAGGAAGAAACACAACTATCAATCCTGGTAATCCTGTAATCCTGTCTAAAAAATTCGTTTTCGGGTTCTGCGCACACTTCAGCCGTTTCAAAATCCTCGCACTCCCTCGCGGCATCCATTCATGCCAAAGGTCTTTGTTTTTGCATCGTGCGCAGCTGGGTTTTTTGTATCTTGCGGGCTGTGACTGCGATTGATTCCTTCATTTCCCGCTGGGCGGCCTCCGGCGCGGCCGAGCGGGCGAACTACCAGATGTTCCTTGCCGAGCTCTGCGATCTCCTCGGCGTTCCGCGCCCAGACCCCACCTCACCCGACTCCGAGAAAAACCTCTATGTCTTCGACCGCGCGATCACCCGCATCGCGCCAGATGGCAGCTCGGTCACAAACTACATCGATTTCTACAAGTCCTCGCACTTCGTTTTGGAGACCAAACAAGGGGTCGGCGAAATCGATCTGCCCTCAGCGACGAAATCCGGCCACGGTCGCCGTGGCAGCGCCGCTTTCGACAAAGCCCTCGAGCGCGCCTACCACCAAGGGCGCGACTACATCACGCATCTCCCGACCGGCCACACTCGCCCGCCATTTCTCATCATCTGCGATGTCGGCCACTCCATCGACCTCTACGCCGAGTTCACCTGCACCGGCGGACGCTACGAGCGGTTTCCCGATCCAAAAAACCACCGTATTCTCCTCACCGACCTCCACCGTCCCGAGGTTCTCGAGCGCCTGCGCCTCGTCTTCACCGATCCCCACGCGCTCGATCCCTCCAAGCGGGCCGCCGAGGTCACGCGCGACATCGCCACCCGTCTCGCCAAGCTCGCGAAATCCCTCGAAGCCGACGGCCACGCGCCGCAGGCCATCGCCGGTTTCTTGCAGCGCTGCCTTTTCACCATGTTCGCCGAGGATATCGGCCTGCTTCCCGAAGGCGGCTTCCAGCAACTCCTCGACCGCGTGAAATCCACCCCGCAAGGCTTCCCCGTCCTCATCAGTTCGCTCTGGCGGGAAATGGCCACCGGCACCGACTACTCCACGCTCCTCTTCCAGAAGATCGCCCACTTCAGCGGCGGCCTCTTTGAGGACACCAGCGCCCTCCCGCTCTCCGCCTCGCAGATCGCCATGCTTGCCGATGCTGCCGCCACCGATTGGTCCAGTGTCGAGCCCTCCATCTTCGGCACACTGCTCACTCGCGCCCTCGATCCCCGCGAGCGCCACAAGCTCGGCGCGGAATACACGCCCCGCTCCTATGTCGAGCGCCTCATCCGACCGACCATTATCGACCCGCTCCGCGAGGAATGGGAGTCCACCCGCCTCGCCGCTGCGAACCTCCACCGCGAGGCCGAAGCCGCCCTCGATGCCGCCGAGACCCGCGAAGACGAGGCGAAAAAACTCCTCGCCGCCAGTGACTCCGAGGCCGCCAAGTCCTCAGGCGCCGCCGCGCAAAAACTCCGCGCCGAGGCGAAAAAACACGACGCCGAAGCCCTCCGGCTCGTCACCGCCTTCCACCACCGCCTCTGCGCCCTCCGCATTCTCGACCCCGCCTGCGGCACCGCGAATTTCCTCTATGTGACCCTCGAGCACCTCAAGCGCCTCGAAGCCGAAGTCCTCGAACTCGCCACCGCCCTCGGCGGCGACGCCACCTTTGAGATGAAGGAATACCGCGTCCGCCCCGAGCAATTCCTCGGCCTCGAAATCTCCCCCAACGCCGTCGCCATCGCCCAACTCGTCCTCTGGATCGGCTACTTCCAATGGCAACGCAAGACCATCGGCAAAGCCGACACCGGCGACCGCCCACTCCTGCCAAAAACCCCCTCCATCCGCCAGCAAGACGCCGTCCTCGCCTACGATGAGAAAATCCCCCGCCTCGATCCCCTCACCGGCGAAGCCCTCACCATCTGGGACGGCCACTCCACCAAACCCCACCCCGTCACCGGCAAGGAAGTCCCCGACGAATCCGCCCGCGCCCCTCTCTTCGATTATGTGAACCCCCGCCGCGCCGAGTGGCCCCAGGCCGATTTCATCGTGGGCAATCCGCCCTTCATCGGAAAACTAAAAATGCGCGAAGCCTTAGGAGATGGCTACACCGAATCCTTGCGTAAAGCTTGGAAAAACGATGTGCCTGATTCAGCCGATTTTGTGATGTATTGGTGGCGAAACGCTGCCGACATGGTGGCCGCAGGGAAAACTAAGAGTTTCGGATTTATTACCACGAATTCGATTTATCAAACATTCAATCGTCGCGTTCTTGAAGATGTTTTAAGAGACTTGGATAAGCCAATTTACCTGACATACGCTATTCCAGATCATCCTTGGATTGATTCCTCTGATGCAGCGGCAGTGCGTATTGCGATGACTGTTGCAGCAATAGGCAAAGGCGAAGGAGTTCGAGCTGAGGTAGTCAGCGAGGAATCCGGTTCTAATGGAGAGTGTAACGTTACGCTCAATCAAGAACTTGGTATTATTGCTGCTAACTTACAGGTTGGAGCAGATTTATCCAGTTGTGGAAGCCTAACTGCTAACTCTCGCGTATGCAGCACAGGCTTGATACTAGGTGGCAGGGGGTTTGTTATTACATCGGATCAAGCAAAGAAATTTTGCGAAAATAGCGAAACGGCTTCATCCATGATTTTTCCACTATGGAGCGGCAAAGATATCGCTGAAGCACCAAGATCTAATTACGTCATCGACACTAATGGAATGTCCGAGGAGGAGCTGCAATCCAAAGACCCTGAAATTTGGCAACACCTGAAAGAAACAGTATTCCCCGAAAGGGCGACAAACCGTGATCCGAAGTTAAGTAAATATTGGTGGTTATTCCGTAGGGCAAATACCGAAGTAAGAGGCGCAATCGCAGGTCTATCAAAATTTATTATCACTCCAGAAACATCAAAATACAGATTGTTTGTAATGGTAGATAAAGGAACCATGCCTGAACATGGAATTGTCGCAATCGGAATAGAGTCATATTTAATTTATGGCATATTATCCTCTTCAATACATGAACTTTGGGCTTTACGAAGCGGTGGTTTACTCGGTCCAACCCCTCGCTACAACAAAACCCGTTGCTTCGAAACCTTCCCCTTCCCCGCCTTGGAAGAAGGCCCGTTGAAACAACGCATCCGCGATCTCGGCGAGCGCTTGGACGCGCACCGCAAGCGGCAATTAGAGCAGCATCCCGAGCTCACGCTCACCGGCCTTTACAATGTCCTCGAAAAGCTCCGCTCCGGCGACGCGCTGAACGCCAAGGAGAAAACCCTCCACGACCAAGGCCTCGTCACGCTGCTTCGCCAAATCCACGACGAGTTGGACGCCGCCGTGCTTGAGGCCTACGGCTGGGCCGACCTGCATCCGCTCACGCCCGAGCACGAACCCGAACTCCTCACGCGCCTCGTCGCCCTCAACCACGAGCGCGCCGCCGAGGAGCAGCGCGGCCACATCCGCTGGCTCCGCCCCGATTACCAGACCCCAAGCGCCACCTTGCGACCGCCGACCGATTTAAATTCCAGCGCAACGCCCGGCGATCACAGACCGCCGCTACAAGAGCCCCCTGCGCATCAACCCGCCCTGCCCGGCACAGAATCCCCCTCCGTGTCCTCTGTGCCCTCTGTGGTCAATCCCTCCCCAAGCGCCTCCGCCACACAACCGCTGAAAACGGAAAACTCCAACCTGAAAACTCCAGTTTGGCCCAACCGACTCCCCGAGCAAGTCACGCTGGTCCGGCAACTTCTCGCCTCCGACCCCACCGCCACCGCCGAAACCCTCTCCGCCCAATTTGGCCGCAAAAGCCCCCAGCGCACCAGCCAGATCGAAGGCATCCTCGAAACTCTGCGCGATCTCGGGCAGATATGAAACCGAATGAAGCGGAATTGACCACCGAGCACACCGAGGGTGAGTTACTTACACCTGCAGCATTTTGTGCAGGCTCCAGAAACCCTCAGTCATTGCTGTAAATTGATTCACTGCGTTCACCCTTTTGGCTGCCTTTAGCAGTCTTCCTACCCGTCGCTCATCATCCTATGTGAAACTGCCACAAGCGTCTTCAAGCACCGCAGAGAAACTCTGCTTTCGTTTTTTAGCAATGGCATCGACCTTTGCAATGATTGCAGCGGAAAGAAGCACTTGTTTCCTCACCTTTCCAAGTGGCTTGCGACCAGCACCCTTGCGCTTTCCTCCCCACACAACTGCTCGCGAGAAATCAAAATAGTCGCTCACATCTTGGCCGGCATCAAACTTTTCCTCCAGATTTGCTCTGCTCGTGCTGTTAGGCATTTTTGTAGTATTTGATTTCATCTTTTCGACTCCTTCTGGCGCTGATTATTCGAATTTTTTCATTTCGTAGCGTGATGATCACTGTCCAAAACTTGGAATCCAAGAAGCCAATTGCCAACTATCTTTGCTCCAAGCCATTTAGCGAAGGAGCGGCAACAACCTTCCTTTCCCACATTTCCTGAACTTTTTGGAAATCTATCCCGTGCTTTGCGACATTCAGCGCGCTTTTTGCAGGATCAAATTCAAAATCCACACTTGAATCATTACACTCGATATCAAGCTACGCAACAAATTTCTAAAAAACCTTCGGGCCAACCTTCGGTTGCTCTATCTCAAAGGCCCCGCCTTTTCGATTGTG
>DGXZ01000088.1:22286-25998 GCA_002396485.1 Spartobacteria bacterium UBA5019 | reverse complement strand
CAAAGGCCCCGCCTTTTCGATTGTGTCCTCGGTGGTTAATTCTGCTGCATTCGGCGTAATGCGAGACTGGTCAAAACTGCATAGGCCGTTTATAGGGCTAAGGCGATGAAATTTTCTTTGCGAATACTGACATTTTTACTCCTCGTTTGCAGCGTGCCGGCGGGCGCGGCGGTTCGGATTGGTGCTGTTTATTGTGACTCAGGCGAGCAGGCTGTTTTGGACGAACCGTCTTGGAGGGGTGCTCAACTGGCTGTGACCGAAATCAACAAGTCTGGCGGCATTCGCGGCGAGCAGGTGGAATTGGTCCGCATCGCGGGGAATTCCACTGCCCCTGACCTGAAAAAAAATGTGGCCGCATTTTTAGAGAAAAACCAAATCACCGGCATGGTGGGTCTCTCGGACAGTGATCTCGCGCTGGCGGCGGCGCATGAGGCCTTGAAGCGGGGGATTCCTTTTGTGACCTCTGGTGCCACCTCGCCGAGGCTGCCGAGAGCGCTTGGCGCGGGTTTTTACATGGCCTGCTTCGGAGATAATGTCCAAGCGGCGGCAGCAGCAGAGTGGCTCGCGCAGGCGAAGGGCGCGAGGACGGCATCCATCATCTATGATCCAGCCTTCAGCTACACCCGATTGCTGAAGTCGTATTTTTCAAAGGCATTCCGTCGCGCTGGAGGGAAGATCACGTCCACACTTTCCTACACTCCTGGCGAGACCCTCCTCGTGGGTCCCGCGATCCTCAAAGCGGATGCCATTTTCCTGGTGACAGGCTCGGCGGAGGATGCCATGCCGGTGATCCGTCAACTGCGTTCCATGGGATTTCCCGGACCCATCGTCGGCGGTGACAGTTATGACAATCCCCCGGCCTGGATGAATAATCCCGCCGCACGCGATGTTTACTTCACCACGCATGCCTTTCCGGCAGTGGTCGCGGGATTGGCAGACCGCTCCGCGTCGGCAGCATTTGTGCGCAGCTACAAAAAGGCATTCCGCGCCGACCCCGATTCCTTCTCGGCGCTGGGCTACGACGCCACCAGAGCGCTGCTCGCAGGAATCGAGAATTCGAAGGATGCAGGCCCGAAGAAAGTCCGAGCGGCGCTGGCGTCTGGCATTCATCTCGCCGGACTGACCGGTCCCATCGTCCTCAATAAATCCCAGCGCATCCCCAAAAAACCTGTCGCCTTGGTGGATGCCTCGGAACCTGACAACCGAAAGCTGCAAATCACTCCCGTTCTCGTTCCGGCACCTTAATTCTGTGAATCCGCCTTGGATGGGTTAAATCAAGTCATGGTCAAAATCTTGCTCGTCGAGGACAATGAAATGAACCGCGACATGCTCTCGCGGCGTTTGGCGAAGCGGGGATTCGAGGTTATCATGGCGGTGGATGGCGCGGAGGGCGTGTCCATGGCGCGCTCGGCGAGTCCTGATCTGATTCTCATGGACATGAGCCTGCCGGTGATGGATGGATGGACGGCAACGCGGGAATTGAAGGCCGATGCCTCGACGCGGGGCATTCCGGTGATCGGACTCACGGCTCATGCGATGGCGGGCGACCGCGAGAAGTGCCTGGAAGCAGGATGTGACGAGTATGACACGAAGCCCGTCGATTTCCCCCGCTTGCTGGAAAAAATTCAAGTCCAACTGGACAAAAAACCGGGCGCTTGAAGTCTGAACCTCACATTCCCCCAGATGCCGTGGCTCAGTTACGCCACGATCTTCGGACTCCGATCAACCACATCATCGGCTACAGCGAGATGTTGCTTGAGGATGCCGAGGAATCTGGCAACGACTCCGGCGCTGGGGATTTAAAAAAAATCCGATCCGCTGCGCAGTCATTGCTTGGCCTGATCAACACAAGGCTGAGCTCCAGCGGGGTTGCCGCCATTCCCCAGAGTTCAACGCCGCTGATGCCCAGTGAGGATCACCCGAATCGCAGTGAAAAGCACTTTCGCGGCCGGGTGCTCGCGGTGGATGACAACCGCGAGAATCTGAATGTGCTCGCGCGCCGTTTGGCGCGCCATGGGTTGGATGTGGAAACTGCGGAGAGCGGTCTCGCGGCTTTGGATTCGATCCGCTCCCATGCATTCGATTTAGTGCTCCTTGATGTGATGATGCCCGGTGTGGATGGCTATGCGGTGCTTCGGAAAATGAAATCGAATCCGGAGACGCGGGACATTCCAGTGATTATGATTTCGGCGTTGGATGAGTTGGAAAGCGTGGCCCGGTGCATCGAGGCGGGTGCCGAGGATTATCTGCCGAAGCCTTTCAACCCGACGTTGCTTGAAGCGCGAATTGGCGCGTGCCTCGAAAAGAAAGCTCTTCGCGACGCCGAGCAAGGGCATTTACGGAAAATCGAGGAGACCCAAAATCGTCTGGATAAAGAACTCGCCGAGGCAGCGGCCTACGTGCGCTCGATCCTGCCCGCTCCAACGCAATCCCCTCTCCCGGTAAGCTGGAAATACCGCCCGTCCAGCGAGCTGGCCGGTGATTCCTTCGGCTACCACTGGATCGACTCCGAACATTTTGCGGTTTATCTGCTCGACGTCTGCGGACATGGCGTCGGGGCCTGCCTTCTTTCTGTTGCCGCCATCAATGTCCTGCGCTCCGGTTCCCTGCCCGGCATTGATTTTCGAAACCCCGGCGAGGTGCTTACGGCATTGAACAACGCGTTTCCGATGGAGCGTCAGAACAACCTCTACTTCACTCTCTGGTATGGCGTGTATCATGCGCCAAGCCGCACACTGAGCTTCTCTAGCGGCGGGCATCCCCCGGCGCTTTTACTCGAACCCGGCCCGGGTGGATTGTTCACATCGCAGCGCCTGAGCTCGAATGGAATGATCATCGGAGTCATGGAGGACACACCTTACAGCACGCAGAGTTGCGCACTTCCGGTCGGGGCCCGCCTTTTTGTGCTTTGCGATGGATGCTATGAAATCCGGAACGCGTCGGGGGATATGAGTGATTACAATGCGTTCGAGGCCTTCATGACTGGCAATGCCGGCGCCACGGATCCGCTTGGAGACTTGGAGAGTTGGGCTATTGCCATGCGTGGGGAGAGCACTCTCGAGGATGATTTTTCAATTATTGAGATTCAATTCCCGGCATGAAGGACGAGATCTCCATTCGCATCGGGAATTCCATCGGCGAAGTCGCATCGGCGCTGGATGAGTCCATGGTCTGGCTGGGCCAGTTTGAGGTTTCAGCAAAGGCGCAGTCTTTTGTGAGGCTCGCCATTGAGGAATTGGCCACGAATTGGATCAAATATGGGTGTTTGGAGACACGAGAACACCTGATGACATTTGATCTTCGCCACACGGCCGATAGGCTGATTCTCAAAGTGACGGACGACGGCGCCCCCTTCAATCCGTTGGATGCGCCCATTCCACTCACAGACCAGCCTCTGGAGGAACGCGATCTCGGAGGCCTCGGCATTCTTCTCTTGCGAAAAATGGCGGATCACATGAGCTATGAGCACCGTGATGGAATGAATATTCTCACACTCGAAAAAGCATCCCAGTGATTCAACGATGAGCAAACTTGACATAAAAATTCGTTCGAAGCCCCACTCCGAGCAATTCCGCGAAGTGATCATGACGCTTTCAGGATCATTGGATGCAAGGACCATTCCGGCATTTGAGAGGGAAATTGCTGCTCTGATTCACCTGCTACTCAAAAAGACTTTTTTTAACCACAGAGGACACAATCGAAAAGGCGGGGC
>DGXZ01000088.1:0-22108 GCA_002396485.1 Spartobacteria bacterium UBA5019 | reverse complement strand
CACAATCGAAAAGGCGGGGCCTTTGAGATAGAGCAACCGAAGGTTGGCCCGAAGGGCGAGCCGAGCGGGAGCGAGCGAGTCAAAGAGCACGGAGGGGAGTTGCAAGCCGAACGAAAAATCATCCACGGTTTTTTGCCTTTTTCTACTTGCTGCGAAACCTCATTCTCTACTCCGTGCTCTCCGTGGTTAGTTCCCCTCGAACCGCGTAGAACCCACACTTTGTTGATAGGCTGATGATTAAAAGCAACAAAACCAATTTTCCGAAAGCGGGTGTTTTTATGAGATCCCTGCTGCGTTTCGGCATTGCCCGACAGTTGCAATTTTTCGTCGCACTGGCGGCAATTGTCGCCGTCGGGATCACCACTTGGACAAACTACCGACTCGCCAGGGCGGAATTGCTGAAAGTCGCCAATGAGCGGGCCATCACTGAAGTGACCGATTCCGCACGCGAACTGGATAATTTATTTTCCCGCATCGCCATGCTTCCTCGCAGCATTGCCACTCTGCAAGAGGCATACGGAAACACGCCCGATCCAAGTATGACGGATTTTCTGCGCGAATTGATGGTTCGCACGCCGCCAGAGGATGTCTACGGGCTCTACATCGCCTACGAGAATGTCGACTCCTTCCTAGCCTTCCACCGCAGATTCTGGCCCAACCTCACCCCGCTCGAATACGACTACCGCGCGCCGGGGCAGGAATGGTATCAAGGACCTAAAAACTCAAAGTCCCTTTTTTTTACTGAACCCTACTTTGACGAAGGCGCGGGAAATGCCAGCATGGTCAGCCTGACTGTGCCGGTCATCGGCAAGAACAATGAATTCCTGGGCGTGGCTGGCGCCGATCTGTCACTGGAGCAGGTTCGCCGCATCGTGACCGGGATTCACATTCGACTCCACATGGACAGGGCGAGCGAGAAAAACGACGATCAGATTGCTTACCTTGTGAGCCGTAGCGGTCGCATCATAGCGCATCCCGAGCCCACGCTCATGTTGAGGAAGGATTTTCCCGGAGCCGAGCTCTCGACCTTGCCGGTCGGCAAGGAAATCGCAAAGCGTGCGGAGGGCTTTGCGACATTCACAACCGGTGGGCGTGCCATGAGGGCTTATTGGGCCACTGCACCGCTCACAAAGTGGAAGCTGGTGCTCGTTGTCCCGGAGGCCATCATTCTTGAGCCCGTGGTGCAAATGGCTTGGCAAACGCTGCAAGTCGGCCTGGGTGGGGTTGTTTTAGCTGTCTTGATGGCCACATTTGTTGCGCGACGATTCTCAGGACCGGTTTTGCAACTCCGCGCCGCATCCACCGCATTGCAAGAGGGCGGGTTCAACACACTTGAACTCTCGGACCTCTCACGAAGGGCAGATGAACTCGGAGATCTCGCACGCACATTTGAAACAATGGCGGAGCGCATCAAGGTGCGAGAACTGGAACTCGCGGATTGGAACCTGAACCTGGAATCAACCGTCGCACAGCGCACTTCGGAACTGGCCCAGGCAGTGAAACTGGCCGAGTCGGCAAACCGCACGAAGAGTGCCTTCCTTGCCAATATGAGCCATGAACTCCGGACTCCGATGAACGCGATCATCGGCTACAGCGAAATGCTGGCCGAGGAGGCGGAGGAACTCAGGCAGGAAGGCTTTTTGCCGGATCTCAAAAAAATACAAATCGCAGGCAAGCATTTGCTCGATCTGATTAACGATGTTCTCGATCTGTCCAAAATCGAGTCGGGCAAAATGACCGTCTATTGCGAGAATATTCAAATCGCCACAATGGTTCGCGACATGGAATCCACCATGCAGCCGGCCGTGCAAAAGAACGGTAACACGCTCACCATCGAACTGCCCGACGACATAGGCAGCATGCAGAGCGACCTGACAAAAATCCGCCAAACCCTTTTCAATCTCATCGGCAACGCCGCGAAATTCACGAAGGCCGGGCAGATCAGGCTCGTTGTTGGAACCCACAGAAAGCGCCGACGCGAGTTTGTGACCTTTGCCATCTCGGACACAGGCATCGGAATGAAGCCTGATCAGCTTGGAAGGCTCTTCGAACCATTCACGCAAGCCGATGAATCCACCACACGCAAATACGGTGGAACCGGCCTCGGGCTCGCAATCAGTCGCAGATTTTGCAGGATGCTCGGCGGTGACATCGAGGCTCAAAGCAAGCCCCGCAAGGGATCAACCTTCACAGTCACCCTGCCCCGCAGAACGAAAAAACCTAAGGCGGTCAAATCTACACCCCAAGACGGAGAGTAAACGACCTACGCATTCAGCGCCGACTCGCAAGAGGCATGGACTTCCATGGTTTCAAGGAATCCCGCCATTTCAAACACGTCGCGCACCGTGGGCGTCAGTGACGCAAAGGCACAAGTGCCGCCCCGGGATTTCATCCGCTTCACCGTAGCAAGAAAAACCCTCAACCCTGCGCTGCTTGTGAAGGAGAGCGCCGAGCATTCCAAAACCACACGCTGAACGTCAGTAGCTAAAACAGCATCCAGAGAACTTTCAAGCACACCCACGGTGAGAGCGTTAAGGTGGCCATCCAGCGTCAAAACAGCGGATGTCCCAAGATTCGAGACGGTAACTTGCAGTTCAGGCAGGCTCATGAGGTGTCCAGATAGATAAATCGTGAGCGGCTGAGTTGCGATGTCTTTTTATCGAATCCCGGGAAGGCTGACGGAGTTTGCATTTGAAATTGGGACAACCCTGTTCATGATATACATGATGAAAACTTTATTACTCTGCCTTCTGCTCGCCGCAGCACCTTTACATGCCTCGGATCTTTGGAGCACTGACTATGATGCCTCGATTGCGCAGGCCGCTGCTTCAAAAAAAGCCGTACTCCTTGAATTCACTGGCTCGGACTGGTGCCCGCCCTGCATGAAACAGAACAAGGATGTCTTTGAGCAACCTGCCTTCGAAGATTTCGCAAAAGACAAATTGGTGCTGGTGAAGCTCGACTTCCCCCGCAGCAAGCCGCAGGCACCGGAGATCAAAGAGCGCAATCAGAAGCTCGCAGCGCAGTATGGCGTAGAGGGCTTCCCGACAGTTATTCTTCTCAACTCTGAAGGCAAGGAACTGGCGCGCCAATCAGGCTACGGCGGTGGTGGAGTGACAGGCTTTATCGACTGGGCCAGCAAGAAGCTTAAGTAGCGCCGGACCGACGGAGGTCTTTTCTCTATGCAAGACGTTCTTGAACTTTTCAAACAAACCGGAGCCCTGCTCCACGGCCACTTTGTCCTGCGCAGCGGTCTTCACAGTCGCGAATTTTTCCAGTGCGCCCTCCTGCTTCAAGACGCGCCCATCGCGGCGCGCGTATGCGGAATGCTCGCGGAAAATCTCAGCGCGTATGATGCCGAAACCGTGGTATCGCCAGCAGTCGGCGGGATCATTGTGGGACAAGAAGTCGCCCGCCATCTTGGGAGGAGACACATCTTCGTCGAGAAGGATGGCAATGGCGGGCTCGTACTGCGTCGTGGCTTTGAAATCCGGCCCGGCCAGCGTTTCGTCGTGGCGGAGGATGTCGTGACGCGCGGAGGCCGCGTTCAGGAAACGATACAGATCGTTCGGGACCACGGTGGAATCGTCGTTGCAGCGGGATCTATCGTGGATCGCAGCGGGGGCGAACTCCCTGACTTTGGATGTCCCTTCGTTTCCTTGGTTCAAATGAATGTGGAGACCTTCACGGCGGAAAACGTTCCCGCCGATCTGCAAGGCATTCCCGCAATCAAGCCCGGCAGCAAGTAGCCCACCGCTGCGATTGACATGGCGGCCGACACAGGCAGAATGTGCTGCTCACAATTCAACCACACATAAATCCATGGCACTTGCAACCGGCTCCAAAGCTCCTGAATTCACACTCAAAACCATCGGCTCCGAAGGCCTCGCGGACTTCAGCCTCTCGTCGAACTTCGGCAAGAAAAACACCGTCCTTCTTTTCTTCCCCCTCGCCTTCACCGGCGTCTGCACGCAGGAACTCTGCGATGTCACCGCAGGCCTTGCGAGGTATGAATCCCTGAATGCAGCGGTCGTGGGCATCAGTGTGGACAGCCCGTTCGCACAGGAAGCCTGGGCAAAAAAAGAAAACATCAACATCCCGCTCGTGAGCGACCTGAACAAGGAAACCGCGAAAGCCTACGGCGTGCTTCTACCCGATCTCATTGGCTTAGGCGCTGTCTCCGCACGCGCCGCGTTCGTCATAGACAAGGATGGAATCATCCGTCACAGCGAACAGACCCCGACTCCGAAGGAACTCCCCGATTTCAACAAAATCGCCGAGGTTCTCGCATCGCTGTAAAAACCATTCGCGGAAAAATTCAAAAATCTCCTTGTCACGGTGTGCGAGTCGTGATGACCTTGCACCCTTTTCCGCCAAACCAGCGGAGCACTTTTAATATGGCTAAAGAAATCGTAGGACAGATCAAATTGCAGATTCCCGCAGGCGCCGCAAATCCGGCTCCTCCCGTGGGCCCGGCCCTCGGTCAGCAGGGCGTGAACATCATGGCATTCTGCAAAGAATTCAACGCCGCCACGCAGAAGCAGTCTGGCGACATTCTTCCGGTGGTGATCACCGTCTATAAAGACAAAAGCTTCACCTTCATCACCAAGGCACCGCCAGCAGCAATTCTCCTCAAAAAAGCCGCAGGTCTCGCATCAGGCTCGAAGGAACCCAACAAAACCAAGGTTGGCAAAATCTCCAAAAAGCAGGTCATGGACATCGTCAAAATCAAGATGAAAGACATGAACGCCCGCACCGAAGAAGCTGCATTCCGCACGCTCTGCGGAACTGCCCGCCAGATGGGACTCGAGATCGCCGAGTAAAACCGGAAACGTATTTTCAACTTCACAACCCGCCACTTTATCAAAGGAGTGGCGGGTTGTTTTTTGGGGGGGGCTTGAACTCCTGAAATCCTACATCCACGCGGATGCCTAATTTCTACCCTGCGGGGTATGTTACGCAATTGTCACAAATCTGATTTTGGCGCATGCTGGCCGTCTTAGTTCACTCACCAACCACATGAAACTCACATCAAGCTGGGCACTTTGCTTATCCATTGCCACATCACTCGCCTTCGTCACATCAGGACGCTCTCAACAAATCTCTGGAGCCGGCGCCACATTTCCCGCCCCGCTTTATCAACGCTGGGGCGTTGAGTTCAACAAGGTCCAGCCAGGCATTCAGGTGAACTACCAATCGGTTGGTAGCGGAGCAGGTGTCAAAAATTTCATCCAAGGCGTGGTGGACTTCGGTGCGAGCGATGCCGCCATGTCCGATGAAGAAATCGCGAAAGTCCCTGCGGGTGCCGTCATGATTCCAGCCACAGCAGGAGAAATCGTGTTTGCCTACAACCTGCCCGGGGTCACCGGCATCAAGCTGACCCGCGAAGTCATGTCAGGCATCTACCTTGGCACCGTCAAAAAGTGGAACGATCCCGCCATCGTCAAAGCCAACCCTGATCTGAAGCTCCCCGACATGCCGATTCAGGTTGCCTACCGTTCCGATGGCAGCGGCACGACATATGTTTTCACCCAGCACCTCTCCAAGATCAGCAATGATTTCGACGATCAGGTTGGAACAGATAAATCCGTAACTTTCCCCGTGGGCGTTGGCGGCAAAGGTAACGAAGGCGTGACCGCCCTCATCAAGCAGAGCCCGGGCACCGTCGGATATGTCGAGTATGGCTACGCGAAGGACAATGGCCTCTCGATGGCATCCCTGCAGAATAAATCCGGAAACTTCGTTGCCCCTGATATCGCATCAGCCCGCAGCACTCTCAGCAATGTGCAGCTTCCTGAGAACCTCCGCATCTGGCCAGTGGATCCCGAGGGCGCGAATGACTACCCCATCGTGAGCTTCACCTGGCTGCTGCTCTACAAAAAATATCCTGACGCCGCAAAGCTCAAGGCGATCAAGGAATTCGTGAACTGGGGCCTTACAGACGGGCAGTCCTTCTCTGAAAGCCTCGGCTACATTCCGCTTCCGGCTCCTGTCGTGGAGAAGGCAAAGGCAGCTCTCTCAACGATCCAATAACTCCGAAAAGTCCGACCAAAGTGTCAGCACCTGAAAAAGACATCATCTCGCCGTCCGGTTATCGGCCGGTGCCGGATTTCTTTAAGATTCTCTGTCAGACGGCTTCGATCCTGACGGTGCTGATGCTTGGTTGGATTATTTACGAAATCATTGAATCCGCATGGCCTGCGATTCAAAAGTTCGGACTGGATTTTATCACCAAGTCGGCTTGGGTTCCGAACAGGGAGCGTTTCGGCGTTCTTCCGTTTATTATTGGTACTCTGGCCAGTTCGCTTCTCGCCATACTTTTGGCATTTCCTCTGGGCGTCGCGATCGCGATCTTTTTGAGTGAGAATTTCCTTTCCCCTGCGATCCGGCAAACCATGCGTTTTGTCGTGGAAATGCTCGCGGCGATTCCGAGCGTTGTTTACGGCTTGTGGGGAATTTTCGTCATCATCCCGATTGTGAAGGCTTTTGGCGATTGGGCGGTCAACTCCCTAGGTGGCTTCCCGCTTTTCTCCGGTCCAGCCTACGGCAACTCTTTGCTCACGGCCTCGGTCGTGCTTGCGATTATGATTTTGCCGACGATCACAGCCATCTCCCGAAACGCGTTGGCGAGCGTTCCCAAAACCCTCCGCGAAGGGGCCTATGCCTTAGGCGCAACGCGCTGGGAGGCCATTTTCAGCGTCATCCTGCCAACAGCCGCTCCCGGCATTGTGGCGGCGACGATCCTCGGTCTTGGACGCGCGATGGGAGAGACGATGGCTGTAGCCATGCTCATCGGAAACAGTTCACGGCTCTCCTGGTCGATCCTCTCACCCTCGGGAACCCTCGCAGGCCTTCTCGCGAACCAGTTTGGCGAGGCGCAGGGCCTTCAGGTGAACTCCCTCATGTATGCTGCCCTCATCCTTATCGGCATTACCCTTGTTGTGAATCTGCTCGGCGAGGCAGTGCTGCGCTATACCCAAAAGCAAACCGCAGGCATTCGTTAAACCAAATGGATCCCATTGCTTCCCACTCCTTGGATTTTTTCGATTCCGACCTTTCGGTGAATTCAAAAACCGTGGCCCGCTCGCTGACCAACCGCATTCTCAGCGGCATCTGCATCACGCTTTCGCTCCTGACGATGGTGCCTTTGATTTCGATTATTTTTCTTCTTTTGGAAAAAGGCCTGCCCCTTCTCGGTGTGGCAATTTTTACGGAATTGCCGCCCGCAGCGGGTATGACCGGTGGTGGCTTTGGCAATGCCATTATCGGCACGTTGGTGATGGTTGGAATCGGACTAGCCGTCTCCGCACCGGCGGGAATCCTCTCGGCGATCTATATCAATGAATACGCGCCGACATCCCGCCTCTCGCAATCCGTGCGCCTGGTTGCCAAGCTCCTCACCGGCATTCCATCCATCATCTGCGGTGTGTTCGCTTTTGCAGTAGTCGTCATGACAACAGGCTCTTTCTCGGCTTATGCGGGCGGCATGGCTTTGGCCGTCCTCATGCTGCCGACCATTCTCCTAACCGCCGAACAGGCGCTTCTTGGTGTCCAAAGCGCCTACCGTGAGGCGGCCTACGGGCTCGGAGCCACGCGCTTTCAAACGATAGCCCGAGTCGTTCTTCCCGATGCCTTCCCCGCGATCATGACAGGCGTCATGCTGGCAGTCGCCCGCGCCGCAGGTGAGACAGCACCCCTGATTTTCACGGCCCTTTTCAGCCAATTTTGGGCGAAGTCGCTGAATGAACCTACGGCTTCCCTCTCCGTCCTCATTTACAATTTCTCCACGGTGCCATTTCCACACCAGATCGCAATGGCATGGACGGCCTCACTGGTTCTCGTCGCCTTCGTAACTCTCGCCAACATCGCAGCCCAAACCATATTCTCCCGGAAAAACTGACCGACCCCATCCAAGGAAATCCGATGCAAACCTCAAACGAAGCACCTGCAAAAAACACAGCGGAGGACAGGAATCCAGTCGACCGACCGGATTTTATTTCCGTAAAGGATTTCAATTTTTTCTACGGAAAAAAACAGGCTCTCCATGAGATTAACATGGACATTCCCGAGCGTCAGGTCACCGCTCTGATCGGCCCTTCCGGATGTGGCAAATCAACACTCCTGCGCAATTTCAACCGAATGAATGAACTCATCGATGGCGTTCACCACACGGGCGATATCCGCATCCTCGGAAAAAGCATCTTTGACAAAGGGGTCGAAGTTATTTCCCTGCGCCGTAGCATCGGCATGGTTTTCCAGAAATCCAATCCCTTCCCGAAATCCATCTACGAAAATGTCGTCTTTGCACTGCGGATCAGTGGGATTTCGAAAAAATCCGACCTCGACGAATGTGTGGAGCGCAGCCTGCGCGGAGCCGCACTCTGGAACGAGGTGAAAGACCGCCTTCACGAAAGCGCACTGGGTCTCTCCGGTGGACAGATGCAGCGCCTTTGCATCGCCCGGGCCATCGCCAACCGGCCTAAAGTGCTACTCATGGACGAACCCTGCTCGGCATTGGATCCGATCGCCACAGTCAAGGTCGAGGAACTCATCCGAGAACTGAAGCGGCAATTCACCATCGTCATTGTGACCCACAACATGCAGCAGGCCACGCGGTGCTCGGACAACACCGCATTTTTCTATCTGGGAAAACTGGTCGAATATGCTGACACGCAGAAAATTTTTTCAAATCCCTCGGAAAAGCAAACCGAAGACTATATTACCGGACGCTTCGGTTGATTTTTCATCATCCACCCCTATTTCTAAAAAATGGAATCCGCACGACATATTCTGACCAGTTTTGAAGACGCTTTGGACAATCTCCGCAAGGACGTTCTGATGATGTCGAGTCTGGCCTCACGAAGTTTGGAAAACGCCAGAAAGGGCCTCTTTGAGCGCGATGAGGACTGGTGCAATACGGTGATCGCCGACGACGAGGAAATCGATGCGCTGGAGATTCAAGTCGATGGCGAGGGCATGGAGATCATGCTTCGCTTCCATCCGTTTGCCTCTGATCTGAGAAATGTCATTGCCGCCATGAAGACCAGCGTAAACCTGGAGCGGGCTTCCGACCAATCTGTGGGAATCGCCCGACGGGCGCGCAAGCTGATCGCTTTACCGCTGATGCCCAGCACATCGCGGATTGAGCCTATTTTCAACCTCGCTTCTTCGGTTTTTACTGACTCAATCAAATCGTATGCGGATAACGACATAGAATTAGCCCGCACGATCAAGTTGCGCGACAAGGAATTGGATGAGCTCAATCGGGAATTTGCAGACAACCTCACGGAAATGATGCCTCAAAATCCTGAACACATCAGAGCATTCTTGGAGTTGATTTTTATAGCGCGCTGCCTGGAGCGCATTGGGGATCAGGCAAAAAATATCGCAGAAGATGTGATCTATGCAGTCTCCGTGAAGGACATCCGGCACAGCAATTCGGCGAGGTAGCCTCCTATCCAGCGATTCCCCAAAGCTCAATCCCGCAGGCAAAGAGAAGTAGCAAAATTTGCAATCTCCCGCGCTCCTGCCGGATGACTCAGCGGACCTGTGGTTTGATAGCGTTGCGAGTAGAGGGCACCACCTTTGTCAAAGAGTTCTCGCACTGCATTGGCGATGGACTCAGGAGTTGTGGCGATTTCACCGGCACCGTTTTCCACAAGCAGATGAGCATTCCCCTCTTCCTGCCCAGGCACGACCTGCGTGATGATCATCGGAGTGCGCGCTGCCAAAGCCTCCTGTACAGTCGCTCCGCCAGCTTTGCTTATGAGAACGTGCGAGCGGCGCAACAAGCTGGGAATTTCCGAGGTCCAGCCATGAAGTTCAATCGGCCTTCCTGTCTCGCTTGCGAGTTGTTGGAGTTTTTTCATCAGCTCCTCATGGCGCCCACAGGTCACAGTCAGAGCGATGTTTTCAATGCCGAGCAACTCCCGAACGATATCTGGAGCGATATCCTGACCCGAATTCACCATGTAGAGAACTTGCCAGCATCCATCGAGTGGCGGATTTCCGCACTCGGGTAGAATGTCTGAAAAAACAATGGGCACCGGAAATCCCGTGACGCGGATTTTTTCACGTGCCACCCCGCCCTGCTCCAGTGACTTGGCGGTAGGCTCGTTCGGCACAAGGAAGTAATCGCTCGTGCAGCGCCACCAGATCGAATTGATGGTGAGGGAATCCGTGATCACCGTGACAAACGTGAATGGACGTCCCTTTCCCCTGCGCACCTGATCCAAGAATGCTCCGTAGCCCGGGAAACAGCTCACGACGACATCGGCATCATAGCGAGTGATGCGGTCGGCCAGCAGATTGACGGCCATCCAGAAAAAGCCCACGCCGCGAGTCGCCCAAGGCGAGGAGTCGAGGAAGTCGTAGAATGCGCGCCAGACGGATGGATGCCTGTTGATAATATGGCGGTAGCCCGACTGCAAAAGGCGGTTCAGCCATCCGTAGGACTCTTCGAAGATATCATTCACTGCAACGGCGACTTCGGGATGAGACTCCTTCAATGCCTCCTCCAAATTGCGGGCAGCTGCATTATGCCCCTCACCAAACCCTGCAGTCAGAATGAGAACAGAGCCGGAAACCATGGCAACTCAGCTTGGCAGGAGTCCCTTTCGTGGATCGGCTTCGCCAATACGCTTGGTGATCTCCAGAGCGATATCCAGGGCATCGGCCGCAGCCAGTCCAGTGACTTTTGGTTTGAGACCCTCGCGGGCACAGTTCAAAAAGGATTCCAGCTCGATTTTAAGGGGTTCGCCTTTTTCGATGGCCACAGGTTCGCGGACGATGCGCTTGCCACTGAAGTCGGTGACGATTTTTGAGTCCGTCGCCAAACCGATCAGCTTGCCGAGTCCCGAGCTGGTTCGCTCGTTGTCTTGGGCCAACCGCAGAAGGTAACCACTCTGGTTTTTATAATCGAGAGAGAGGTAGGCATTTTCCTGAAAAACGCGGATTTTCCGAACCCGCTCCTGGCTGATGCGACTTGCGGTGACATTCGCAACACATCCATTTTCAAAACGGAAGCGCACATTGGCGATATCCTCACCCCGGCCGAGCACGGAAATGCCTACGGCGTCCAAACTCGAAAGCGGTGAGCGCACAAGGTGCAAAATGATTTCGATATCGTGAATCATCAGGTCCAGCACCACTCCGATATCTGTGCTGCGATTTGGGTAAGGCGAGAGACGGGTTACCTCCAAAAAACGGGGATTCTGCAGTTGGGCCTCGAGCGCGTGCAGGACAGGGTTGAAACGCTCGACATGACCTACCTGAAGCACACACCCCTGCAGGGCAGCAGCCTCCGCAAGCTCGCGGGCGTGGGCAGGCGTGTCCGCAATGGGTTTTTCGATGAGCAAATGCTTGCCTCTTCCGAGCAACTCCATGCCTGTGGCATGATGAGTCACCGTGGGCGTGCAAATCGTCGCGGCATCGACCAATTCGGCGAATTCCTCTAGTGATGAGACGGCTTGGCAATTGAAGTTTTTTGCAGCTGCGGTGGCGGACTCCCAGTTTGTATCATACACCGCCGTCAGCTGACTTCCTGGAAGCTCGCTGTAAATACGCGCATGGTTGATGCCCATGTGACCGACACCAACCACACCTGTTCGAATCGTTTTCATTGTCCGTGGAGAGAAATACCAAGACGGGCCGCCTCCGCACAGACTTTCAATCGATCGAGCAGCAAAGTTGCCCCCGCCTCAACCCCAACGGCGTGAATGCCAGCCTCGGCAGCCACCTCGAGAGTACGGGTTCCAATAACAGGCACATCGAAACGCATGTCCTGGCCGGGTTTGGATACCTTCACCAATGTGGCAGAGCCCCTCCCGAGAGCGCCGCCACGACGGATGGCTTCGTTTGTCCCTTCGAAGGCCTCCACTGCCAGAATGGTGCCATTTTTGACCAACACCGTCTGACCGATATCTAGACGACTGATCTCCTTTGCAATACGAAATCCAAAATCAAGATCGGAGAGAAAGCGCGCCTTGAGTCTGGGGCCAGCGATCAAACCTGGCGTGGCCAGATGCTCATCCAAATAAGTTGTCGCAGAGACAAGACCAACCCCTACTTTTTCCAACTCGCATGCCACAGCACCAAAGAGAGTCTCCGCATTGCGCTCCTTCAATTTGGCGAGGAGGACGAGAGCTTTGAAATCCGGCCGGAGATTGAACAAGTGGCTCGGCGCGATCTGACCGGCCATGAGTGAACGGCTGGCTCCGGACTTTTTAGCCGCATCGAGCAAGCGGGCCATCTGACCAACCCTCATCCACTCGACAGCATCAACCATTCCCGCAAGATCGCTCTTAGTCTCCCCTTCAAAAGCCGCCATCACGATGCGGGAGACCCCCGCCTTTCTAGCTCCTTCGATCACAAGCCGAGGGTAATCACCGCCGCCAGCGATGAGGAACAACGGGGATGTGGCTTGAAAGGAGATCATTCGCAAGGATCAATACCCCACATCATCGAATCGATTCACACGGAAATTGCCGCTCCGCGCCGGCGATGCCTTTTTTTTCACCGCACCTCTGGAGTCCCCGCCGCCTGGTGGAAAGACAAAACCCGGTTGATCGGTTTTATACGTATTCACGACTATCTGCGCAGTCTGTCCAGCACCGGGGAGGCTTCGCCTTTGAGCAATAAACTGACTCGGGCGATAGTAGTTGGTGAAGTCTTTGGCAAAAGCCGAGCGGTTGATGCCAATGAAGAGATTTTTTCGGATTTCATAGTGCAGGTGGGCGGTATACATGCCGCGGTTTGTTCCAATTGTTCCGACCTGCTGACCACGCGAAACCTGCTGACCTTTGCGAACCATGATCTGGTTGAGATGAGCATACATGGAATCCACGGTCTTAAGTTGTCCGGCCTCGACAAATGCGTGCCTCACGATGACCACATTCCCCCACCCCATGCGGGCATCCATGGCAAACGTCACATAGCCATTGCCGATGCTGTAAACCGGGGCACCCAGATCGCTATTCCCACCAGCCACACCATTCCAGTCCTCGCCCGGATGGTAGGATAAGAACCCTCTGGACATGTAGTAACCATCGGCATTCGGTTTGCCCACCGGCATGTCAAAGCCATCCGCCACCCTCACTCCGACACGATTACCCCCGGGGACAGCCACAAGGCCTCCCACAAAAAGCATAAGAAAGATCCAAAACAGCCAGCGTCGCATGAAGGGGAATTTTAAACCCGCTCACACCAGAACCGCAAGCCACACGAGCACCCGGGACTTTTGCGAAAAATCACGTTAGGGTTGCAGGCACGCAGAAAATCGACAACATCGCGCCCATGTCAAAAGTTTTTCCGCCGCGACTTCGAACATCCGGCAACTCGAAGGCCTCCTATGCGATTGTCGCCAGCAGATTCAATCAGGAACTTGTCCAATCCCTCGTGGACAATGCGCACGCGGAACTCAGCGCTCTCGAGCCGGGCACCCAAATCGTCCTCGTCTGGACACCTGGTTCCTTTGAGATTCCGCTCTTCGTTCAGGCCACTGCGGAACTGAACCGTTTTCAAGCCATCATTGCCTTGGGTGTCATTCTACAGGGAGAAACCGATCACGCACGATTAATCGCTGAAGCTGTGACCCGCTCGCTGCTCGACCTTTCGCTCAGGCACAAGGTGCCCGTCATACATGAGGTGCTCTTCGTTAAGGACGAGGCGCAGGCCCGCGCCCGCTGCACGGGAACCGAACACAACCGGGGAGTTGAAGCCGCACGAGCAGCAGTTTCGGCAGCCCGCAAACTACCGGAGATCGTTTAACCATGGGAGTCCGACGCGATGCCCGCGAAGCTGCGGTGCAATATCTTTACCAGAGGGAAATGCAGGGCGATCAAAGCGATCAGGCCCTTGAGGAATTCTACGAAATGCGGGGGCTCAGCCCGAGCGGCAGGCGCTTCTGCGACGAACTGCTCCAAGGGTGGGTGCAACACCGGGAAGAAATCGACGAAGTGATAGCAAAAAACGCGCGCAATTTTGAGTTCGACCGCCTCTCGGCTGTGGATCGCAACGTGCTGCGCATTGCCTGCCACGAAATCCTCTTCCGCTCCGACATCCCGGCTCCGGTGGCCATCAATGAAGCCATCGAGATCGCCAAGAAATACAGCACAGAGGATTCAGGCAAGTTTGTGAACGGGGTTCTTGACAACATCCGAAAACAAAAATCCAGCGCAGCCTGACCTATGCCTTCTGGATTTTTTAAAAACTTCCTGTCCCGCTTCACAGGAGGTCCGGTGGACTGGGACGAACTGGAGGAAACTCTCATCCGCGCGGATTTCGGAGTTTCGATGACCACCGTCATCCTCAAGGCCATGAGGGCCAGAGGTGGCGAGGTCAGCGGCGAAACCGCTCTGCATGTGCTGCGAGAAGAAATTCTCAAAATCCTGCCCTCTGAGAATCCCTCACTGATTCCCTTCTCAAGCGGCCCGCACACCATCCTTGTGGCTGGAGTCAACGGCACCGGTAAAACGACCTCCTGCGCCAAGCTCGCGAGTTGGCTGAAATCCCAAAACCACTCGTGCCTCCTTGTTGCCGCAGACACCTTTCGCGCGGCAGCCATCGAGCAACTCTGCGCATGGGGCACCAAACTCGCCATTGAAGTCATGCGAAGCCAGTATCAAGGCGACGCCGCAGCGCTCTGCCACGATGCTTGGAATAGCGCCCGTCGCCGCAATATCGAGTTCCTCCTATGCGACACCGCAGGCCGCCTCCACACGAAAAGCAACCTCATGCAGGAGCTCGCCAAAGTGGTACGAACCCTCGGCAAGCAAGACGCCACCGCTCCCCACGAGAAATGGATCGTCGTCGATGCCACCACCGGTTCAAACGCTCTCGTCCAAGCCCGCGAGTTTCACAAAGCCATCGGCCTTACCGGTGTGATCCTCACCAAGCTCGACGGCAGCGGCAAAGGCGGCATCGCCATCGCTATCCAGCACGAACTCGGTATCCCCACCCGCTTCATCGGCACCGGAGAAAAGGAAACCGATTTCGAACCATTCGATCGCGACAAGTTCGTGGATTCGCTGCTCTGAATCAGGATTGCGTGGCCATCGCATTTCCGGCGATCCAGCCCGTAGTCCACGCCGCTTGAAAATTAAAACCTCCCGTAATGCCGTCGATGTCGAGCGCTTCGCCGGCGAAGTGAAGCCCTGGGACGATTCGGCTCTCCATGGTCTTGAAATCCACTTCCGGCAAGGGAATGCCTCCACACGTGACGAATTCCTCTTTATTCGTGCTTTTTCCTCGAACCGGCAGTTCGGTGGATGTCACAAGGGTTGCCAAACTGAGAGCCTCGGATCGTGACAAGCGGGCCCATCTCGTATCAGGCATGATTCCAGATTGAATGACCAAAGATTCCCAGAGGCGTGCTGGAAGTGGATTCCAGCGGGTTCGTAGGATTGTTTGACCACCGCAAGTTTCGCGGCGGGCCTGAAGATCCTCAACAAGGGAATCCCGGTTTATTTCAGGGAGCCAATTGATCCGCAGAGGAAATTGATAACGGAGGCCGTGAAGCTCCCTTGCACCCCAAGCGGAGAGTCTGAGGACGACTGGACCACTGAGACCGGTGTGCGTGATGAGTAGTGGTCCACGTTCTTTTAAATCGGTTCCTGGCACGGATACCTGCGCGGAAGCGACGGAGATTCCAGGCAAGTCACGAAGCCAAGGCGTGTCGATTTGAAATGTGAAAAGGGATGGTACCGGCGGCATCAAGGAATGCCCAAGCGCAACGGCAGGATGGCCCTCGGTGCGGCATCCCCCACCGGCCCAGAGGAGTCGCTCGCAATCCATGCTCTCGCCATTTGAGAGATCGAAGAGGAATCCGCCGCCAGGGCGTTTTTTGACGGCGGTCAGAGCTGTGCTGGTGAGCACACGAACTCCTGACTTCTCGGCGGCGCTGCTTAGGCAATCAATGATCGTTCGCGAGGAATCCGTAAGGGGAAACATTCGACCATCGGCTTCGGTTTTGAGGCGGACGCCACGACTTTCAAACCATGCCACCGTGTCAGTTGGTCCGAAGCGGTGGAATGCTCCTATGAGCGCACGGGCGCCACGCGGGTAACGTTGCGAAAGCTCGCGTGGATCGAAACACGAGTGGGTGACATTGCAGCGCCCGCCTCCTGAGATTCGAACTTTGGAGAGCGTGCGTGGTCCTCTTTCCAGAATGACCACTCGGAGATGCGGTGCGGACTCGGCAGCTGCAATCGCTCCAAAAAAACCCGCTGCGCCTCCGCCGACTACGATTATCTTGGGATGTGAATCACTGGCCACGCGCCATTAACCGCATAGACAACCCTGAACGCAAAGAAGAACGCGCGGTGTCTCCGCCTCGCTTGCGCAAGCACGGGTGCTGGATTTATGATTGCGTGATTAAAATGCTCAAACGATCTCTAACACCCCAATGAGGACATTTCTTCTATTCGCAACGCTCGCACTTGGCTACGCGCTGTGCTTTGGTGAGTCCATGAATGATGAAATAGCAGTCGTGGGAGGAGGATGCTTCTGGTGCGTGGAGGCTGTTTATCAAGGCAAGCCGGGCATCAAATCCGTAATAAGCGGATATGCTGCGGGAAAAAATCCGAACCCAACCTACGATGAGGTTTGCACCGGCCAAACAGGCCATGCGGAAGTGGTAAAAATCACTTACGATCCGTCTGTCATTTCCTACGAGAAGATCATCGAACTCTTCTGGGACGCGCATGATCCCACAACGTTAAACCGACAAGGAGCCGACCGAGGCACGCAATACCGCTCGATCATCATTGCACAAGACTCGACCCAGCGCTCTCTGGCAGAGAAGTTCAAGGCCGATGCACAAGCCCGGTTCCGTGACCCCATCGTCACCGAGATCATTGATGAAACGGAATTTTTTCCCGCCGAGGGCTACCATCAGGATTTTACAGCAAGGAATCCCAACCATCCGTATGTGCAAGCCGTGATTGCGCCGAAGCTTGAAAAACTGAAAAACAAGTAAGGTGGCGGATTGCGTCTTGACGGATGCCGGAATGTCGAGAAAGTGCAGCCCTTCCAACGCATAGAGGGTTCATAACCCTTGCAGCAGCCACTTGACAACATAGGACGCAGATAGTGCGAATAATGAGGTTTTTATCATGATTTTCAGAAACCATTTATCAGGGTTAATTCCAGTGCCCCCCGGTGCCCATGTTGTCCTGTCTCCGATGACGATTTCTTATTGAATATGATCGTGTATGTGAAACCAGGTTGTTTTTGGTGCTCCGATGCTATTGCGTGGCTTGAGTCCAAAGACATAGCGCACAAGGCTGTTGATGTTTTTGCAGACCGTTCGGCATTTGACAGGATGAAGCAGATCTCTGGTCAGACAAAGGCTCCCACACTGGAGATGACGGATGGCGAGGTGCTGGCGGATTTCGATGTACGGCAATTGGAACGCTTCTTGAAAGCAAGGGAGGCTCGATGATTTCGGAGCTTTGCGTGGTAGCTGCGGTCGGCGTTCTTTCAGTCGCCCTGCGCAGCTTTCGAAACCAAGCCTTTTTTCGAATCGGCACACTCGGCTTCATTGCCACATCCTTTCTTGCCGGCTGGCTTCTGGGAGGCAGCATGGTTCTCGGAGCGGTTTTTGCATCGACATGGTTTCTCCTCCCATGGCTTGAAATTCTCACCCGCGTGCGCCGACTGCGTCTGCCTCTGGACCGCCAGCTTGAAAAATGCGCGCCGCCGCCATCCAGCAGGTTTCCGGATTTTTCAACCCTCTCGGATGAGATGGAGATGCTTGGTTTCGAGCATGTGGATGATGTGGATTGGAACCACGATGACACGCGGCATTTTTACCGGCTTTTTTACAACCCGGAGAAGCGCGCAGCGGCATCGATCTGCCTACTGGAACAGGACAGGTTTTCTTTTTTCTATGTCACTTTCACATCGCGCGGGGCGGATGGCCGGGTTTTTATGACATGGAACTATCCGTTTTCTTACGGGATGCATTTGCTTCCGCATACGGTAATGAACACGGTGGATGAGGAACTGAGCGTGGAGGAACTGGCCTTGTCGCACATAGATTTTCTAGGCAGGCAAAGGGACTTGGAGCTTCTGCCCCTGCAGGCGGAGAGTCTTCGCGCGGACATAGAGAGGGAACTCCGCACGCAACTAGAGCACAACATCGCCCGGGGGATATTGGTGCGCGACAAGAATGAGATGATCCGCTACTCGGTGCGCGGGATGTTTTTTCTCTGGGGCCAGTTCCTGCGGGAGTTCATCAGGTTTTCCTGAGCAGTAATTTCACTCGGGCGATTCGTTCCAGAATTTCTGGAAAGCCTCAGTCCAGTCGCGGGTTTCGACGCGGGACCGCCCTGATGTTCCCATGCTTTTTCTGAGATCGGCATCAACAGCGAGCTTGCGAATGGCTTCAGCCAAGTCTGCTGCGTCCTGGCCTTTGGTTACAAAGCCATCAACGCCGTGGGAGACAAGATCCCTTGGACCTCCCACATCCGAAACAATGACTGGAATGCCACTGGCCTGAGCCTCAAGGATGACATTTCCAAAGGTATCGGTGGTACTAGGGAAGACGAAGAAATCAGCGGAGGCATAGGCGCGGGCGAGATCCTCGCCGCCGAGATAACCTGTGAAGATGGCATCGCTCAGGAGCCTCTTCATTTCAGCCATGTAAGGCCCATCACCAACAATCACCGGCCTCACAGGCGCGCCGGACTCTGCCAGACGTCGGGTGGCCGCCACGAGAAGATCGAGGTTTTTTTCCTTCGAAACCCTGCCGACAAAAAGCATGGCTAATTCGCCCTTGCGCAAGCCCCGCCGCTCCCAGAAACGCCGGTCGCACTTCGAGGGATGGAAGAGATGCGTATCCAGCCCTCGTGGCAGGATGCGGAGACGCTCGCGGGGTATTCCCCGCTCGATCCAGCATTTGCGGTAGTCTTCGGAGTTCACATAGAGCACATCGAGTTGGTTGTAGAACCAGTGCATGTAATTCCATGTGAGGGTCTCCATGAAGGAGTCATCCGTGAGGATGCGGACATATTGCGGAAAGTCGGTGTGGTAGATGCCGACCGCGCGAAGGCCGAGCATTTTGGCGGCCGCAAGGGCGCAGAGCCCCGTGGGCCCCGGCGTGCTGATGATCAGCTCGGAAAAACCTCCTTGCTGGAGGTAGTCGAAAATCTGGAGCATTGGAGGAAAGCTCAGGCGCTGTAATTCATACTCGGGAAGTTCAAATTCACCAATGGGCTCGAAATTTTTCAGAGGAACCCCGTGGTCAGCGATCTCCGAGCGACAGGTCATGATGGTGACATCGTGCCCAGCCGCGACACCGGCGGCTGTCATCTTGCGGATCGTGGTTGCGACACCATTGACATCTTCAAGAGTGTCGGTGAACCAGGCCCGTTTTTTGTTTTTCAAAAAATCCGGCACCGTGCCTGCGATGGGAAGGGCTGTCTGCCTCAACCAGTCGCGCTTTGGAAGGCGGAAAGCGTGAATATATGGACTGAGCAAAGCTACTACCGGCGCGAGAGGAATGATGGTCTGGATGCTTTCAAGGAGCTTTCCTTTGGAGATTTGTTGAATGAACTCGGTGACGAGGCGGTAGCCGATTTTGTTGGCTATGAGATTCGCCATCAAAAAGGCACGCCGTTCCGCCTCGGCGATTCCGGCGGTGTCCCGTGCCATGGCAGCTTTGAGCTCAGGTTGATTCAGCGCCTCCGAAAGCTGCTTCCAAAGCGACATGTTGCCGGACTTGGCGATTTCAAAAATTTTCCCTGTCAGGATGCCCTGCGTGAGAAATCCAAACTTGTCGAAAAGCGAGAACTCCGTTGGATCGCGTCCCTCCATGAAACGCGATGTGATCTTTTCAAGTAAAACGGATGTCGGGTCACCCGGTTTCAAAGGAAGACGCACCTTGGCGTATTCGATGGCCGTGCTGTAAGTGCTGTGGGCCATCGCGAGAGGCGTGCCGGGTTCTCCGGCGGCCGAACAGCATCCTGTACGGATGTTTTCCAAAAAGGCCAAGGCATCCGCAGAGGCAGGCGTTTCGGTGAAAGCCACGGCGGGACTAGTGCCCCCTTGGTCATCGGAGCCGCCGGTGAAGACTTTTTTCCATGGCTCGGAATGCGTGGGTGAAATACCCGTGCGCGCATTGAAAATCTCAATCTGACGCGGAGTGAGAGCGCAGAGGACCTCGCGAGCTGTCTCGCTCAACAATCCGCAATAACGGCCATTAATCGACTCGAAATGCTGGAACAAAAGGATGAGCTTTTGTAAATGCAACTCAGTGAGCTTGCCGTTCACACTGTGAAAGGGATGGGCCACCGAGTGGGCGATGTTCTCCGAAAAAAGGTACTTCTGCAGGTCGTAAATACTCTCCCTCGCCTGCTGGATCTCGCGATGCTGGGACTCTGTGATGCCCCACACCAAAAGATGCACACGGCATTCGTCCTCGGGAAAAACCGTGGAAACCTCTTCGCCGATGATCACATCGGGCAGGTGTGCGATTTCCAAGCATCCATTGATGGTATTTTGGTCCGTGAGCGTAACGAACCGCATACCCGCTGCCCGGAGTTTGCTGTGGAGTTCAAAGGGGTCAGAGGCACTGGCAGGAAAATCCAGACGCCGCAAAACCCAGTCCGCCGCCCGGTCACTATGACGGGAGTGGATGTGCAGATCGGCGCGTGTAGTGGAACGACTCATTCTTGTCTTCGCATGCTGGCGAGCCATTGCTGATATGTCATTGCACGCCTTCCCGCAAGCGCGGTGGATGTGAGGTTTAAAATCTGATTCCGGATCGCGGGGTGATCCCAATCCGGCGGATGGATGCCGACCCGCAGCAACGGAGCATTGCGCAGGCTAAAGGCAAGAAGTCGATTCCAAGCAAGACTGCACACGCGCCGCCATGGCGCACGCACGCTCCAGACTAGGCTGCGCGCTCTGTGAAGATCGCCAGTCTTGAAATCGCTCACCGTCGCAATGCGCGTCGTGTATTGAAAACCGAGACCTTGCACCGCGCGTTCCGGATCATTTCCTAAAAGCCAAGCAGGAGCTATGAACCCGCTGGCCGTCAATCCGCAGGCTGTGAATTCCGAGAGACCCAAGTTCAGCCTCTCGCGGGCACCGTTTTCACTGAGATCAAAAAACTCTCCCTCACCTGCTGTGTAGGATTGGGTGACCATTTTTTTAAAAAAACGATCACCCGGCTCGCGTTCCCTTAGGTGGTAATATCCGTGCAGAACGACCTCATGTCCTTCTGCAACGCGCTCCCGCAACCAACCGGCAAATGCCCTATCAACCGAAATTCGGCCGCGCCTGTGGTGATCCGGGATAACGAGCAACGATGTCGTGGCGCAGCTGATTTGTTTTAGGTCGTCCAGAATGCGCTCAGTCTGGAGCAGCGTGAGCGGACTCACATCATGGATGGATGCGACTAGAGCGCGGTCGGTGTGTTTTTTTTGCATTTGCCAAGACGGCATCTTGCGCGAAGGTTAGGGCAATGTCAGACGAAAACCAGAAGCCATCAAACGACAACCGCCAACGGCCAAGCGGAGGTCAGGACCCACAACTCAACTGGCGCGGACTTGTGCTCTTCGCCATCGCCTTTGCCCTCATCGGCGGCGCGTTTTTATTCCGAGGAAACAATCTCGCCCAAATTCAACAAATCCAATACCCGCGCTTTATCCAGCTCGTAAAACAAGGAAAGCTCGTGGCCACACCCGAATCACCACTCCAACTCGTCGTGGAGGAGGGCCGCAACACCCAGTATTTTGAGGGTAAATTCAAACTCCCCTCTCCAACAACCGGCGAAGAGGTTCCCATGTCCTTCCACACGCCGATCTTCACGCAATTCAACGGCTCGGAAATCGAGCAGGCACTCAGCGAGGCAGGAATAACTCCGGCGATCACTCCCAAGTCCGATCTTCTCGCATCGGCCATCGTAAGCTTTCTGCCGATCGTTTTTTTCCTGATCATCCTCTATTTCTTCTTCCGCTCGCAGATCAAAATGGCCGGCAAGGGCGCGTTGAACTTCGGCAAGTCCAAGGCTCGAATGCTCTCAAAGGATAAAAACCGCATCACCTTTAAAGATGTCGCTGGAGTGGAAGAGGCGAAAGAGGAGGTTCAAGAACTGGTGGAATTT
>DGXZ01000079.1:1429-14923 GCA_002396485.1 Spartobacteria bacterium UBA5019 | reverse complement strand
CTCTCAGGCTCTGTCTTGTTGTTCCTCTGGAGGTCTTCCAATATCCCCTCCCGAAACGAACAAAAACCGGAGTCTGGCCAACATATAATTCTCAGGTAAATATTGTAGCGGAGGCGAGGAGCGAGCTCTCAGACTACACCCAAGTTTTGCATAGATTACCAGGAAACCCCATAAAACCTTGGAGGTCTTTTCAAAAGCACTACAATCTCTTCACGCTGGTTTTTCGGTTTTCTTGTTTGGGAAGGCGGACTTCCAGTCGATTTCTAGCATTTGCCAGACGCCTTTTATCGCTTCCATCATCTCAAAGCGCTTCCTGGCACGTCGACGGATACTTGAGCCGAGAGAGGTTGTGCACGCACACTCGTCCTCTCCAAAGCTTCGACACGCGCCTCCAGAAAGCCCAGGGCCACCACCTGCTACATGTCGACTCATCCTCCAAGACGAACCCCACATGCGCCAGCAACGCCAAATCCTGCGCCGCACCAAGGCCGCCAGCTTCCGCAGGGCTTTGCTGGCGTCGATTCCGTTCTGGTCCTTGATTCCGATGCTTTGGATTTATTGGGACACCAAAGTTACCGAAAAAATCGCCGCCTTCTCGTTGCAGTTTTTTGGTTCGTCATCTCATCTCTTGCTCACGGCCCAGGTGCTCGTCGGGGCTATCCACACAATGGAGGCGGTAAGGAATGTGGATATCCTTAACATGAGTTTCTGAGTCGCCATGCTAGATCGATTGTCAATGCTCTAGCGTGGCGAGAATGTTCGCGCCCGCGCGCACAGGCTGAATCGTTTTTCACATTCTATTTAGGGGTGGTGTTTTCCGTCACCTTCAGGTTTAAGGGCGCGCAAACTGCATCTCCGCACCGTCACTTCCCGCCGAGATTCATGCCACTGATGAGGTGGAATGCGAACGACTGCGAATCCGCTACAAACCCTTGCTGCCACGAGGTCACCTCAGCGCGCCCTTGTAATCTTCCAAGGCCTCTTCACGGCAACTTCCGACTGCTCTCGTAATCCACGGACTTGAGAAGTGCCTCGCTCAACCCCTTTCGCGCCTCGCCGCCATCTCGATCGCCCACGTAAAGGCAGCCTGAGCCTACGCATACTTCTTGGAGCCAAACCTCAACTTTCGCACACACCGTGAAACGTCCGCGTTGACACACCCAGTGATCATCGTAGCCTTTGCGGATTCAAATGCCCAAACCGTCCGCCGCGCCAGCTTCGCGATTCATTTCTTATGCCCCTGGTTATTGGAAAAATGCACACTCTTCCGAATGGGATGACTGGCACTGGCAGCAGAGAAATCGTGTCAGCACTTTGGCAACGCTGGAGGAACACTTGCAACTCAACAGCGAGGAGCGAGCGGGGGTTCTTCTTGCCGGAACCAAGCTGGCGCTGGCTGTTACGCCGCACTACTTCAATCTCATCGAGAGAGACAATCCTGACTGCCCGATCCGTCGGCAGGTGATTCCCCGTATCGAAGAGGGCTATGATTCGCCCTATGACATGGCCGATCCATGCGGTGAGGACTCGCATATGCCCGTGCCTGGGCTCGTTCACCGCTATCCAGACCGTGTTTTGTTTCTCGTTACCGATCGATGCGCCTCGTATTGCCGCTACTGCACCCGAAGTCGAGTCGTAAGCGGGGTGGGGGACCAGGAACTGGTCACCGACTTTGAGGAGGCATTTCGCTATCTCGAAAAAAACACCGCCATTCGCGATGTTTTGCTATCCGGCGGAGATGCCCTTTTGCTCTCGGATTCACGGCTTGAGTCGATTCTTCAACGCCTGCGTGCCATCCGTCATCTTGAGTTTTTGCGCATTGGCACACGCGTTCCGATTTTTCTTCCGCAACGCATCACACCAGAGCTCTGCACCATGCTACGCAAATATCATCCGCTGTGGATGAGCGTGCACGTGAACCACCCGCGTGAACTCACCAGTGAAGTCCGTGACGCACTGGGTCGGCTCTCCGACAGCGGCATTCCACTTGGAAACCAGAGCGTCCTCTTGAAAGGCGTCAATGACAGCACCGAGGTGATGAGGGAGCTGATCCATAAGCTGCTCCTGTGCCGTGTCAGGCCCTATTATCTCTACCAGTGCGACCTCATTCGTGGATCTTCCCATCTGCGCACATCGGTTGCAAAAGGCATCGAAATCATCGAATCCCTGCGCGGCTTCACCAGCGGTTACGCCATTCCCCAATATGTGATCGACGCGCCCGGCGGCGGCGGCAAGGTGCCGATCAATCCCAACTATGTCGTTTACCACGACTCGGAAAAAATCGTGATCCGCAACTACGAGGGAAAAATCTTTGAGTATCCCGAGCCGATGTCAGTCCCGACCTCGAACCATCACAGTGCAGAACTTTTCACTGCCTGAAGAAACGTTGTTTGCTAGGGTTGGGCCGCCTCTTTTAGAGAATTCAGATTTGTTCCAACACCCGCTTTGCGTTTGCGGTGATCTTTTTCAAGTGCATGCCCAGATTATTCTTTGAGTGCACGGCTGAGGTCGTTGGGATGACGATATCCGAGGTGGTAGGCGGCGGCTTTAACTTGCCAGCCTTCTTTTTCCACGAGTCGGCGGGCTTCTTTCCATTTGAGCTTTCGAAAATAAGCGCCGGGTGAGAGTCCGGCCTGGCTGCGGAAGAAGCGGTGCAGGGCGCTCGGGGACATTCCCAGATAGTCGCAGAGGGCGGGCACGGGTGTGTGAATCGAAAGGTTGTTCATCATCCAAGAGTGGGCCAACTCCCACCGCAAGTCGCCGGTGGCTGCTGCCGTGCGCGTGGCGCGTAGGATTTCGACTTCCACAAGTTGGCGAAGCGCATTGAGGGTAAAAGGCAGGGCACTGTCCGAGACGGCTATCTCCTTGCGGCAGCGGGAGTGAAGATCCTTGAGCGCATCGAGTGACGAGTCGCGCAGGTCGAGTGTGAGCGAGGCGCCCTCGGCGAGTAGGAGTTCGGGGAGTTGAGGACGATCCTTCCAAACCCAGACTAGGATGCTTACCGTCTCGCGCCGTTTTTGAGTGATGCCAAAGCGGCAGTCGGAGTCGATCAAGATGGCGCTCGGTGCCTGAACGACCTTTTGCTCGTTGCCGACGGACAGCACAATCTCGCCACTGACGAGGATAAAGTAGTTCGTGCCACGATCGTAGTGAACGGGTAAGGGATTTTTGGCGAAATCCCGGCGCCCCCATCCAAGGTAGATAAGCGGGAGATTCCCATGTCCGCCCCAACTCGGACGACCAGGCGGGGGTTGAACGGTTACTTTGGGAAAGGGGTTTGGCATAGTAGCATTTTATGTCATCTGTGGTGGAATGGCTACTGCTTTCATGTTTCTATGTCGTGAGGTTCGCGGGAGGATTTAGTCCTTCTTAGAAACTATTTTCCTCAGTTCCTTACCCCCAAAAAATTCCGACATCCCCTATGAAAAAACTCCTAAGATTCACAATCGGCCTGGGCGACTGTTTTGCCCATCAGGGAGAAGCTCAACTCTCTGGAGTCCAATCCGCCGCTGAACGCGGCGTGCCGCTCCACCCGGTTTGCAACAAGTCGAACCGCGAGCGCACTCTCATCGGCACAAGCCCAGAGGGGCTCCGCGCCGAAGCGGATGCCGATCACATCAACCTGCACACGGTGGATGGCTTCATTGCTGTGAGTGATTCCTTCACTCATGATGTGGCGGAATCCGGAGGCGAGAGAATGAAAATCGCGAAGGACATCTATGCAGCCGCGCTGCCGCAAGCCGAGGAACTTATGGAGCCTCTGCTTTGTTGATCTGTTATGAAACCACGCCCCTTCATTCACGAGGACTTCCTTCTCGACACACCCGCTGCGCGCGAGCTTTACCACCGCCATGCGGCCGATCTGCCGATCATCGACTATCACTGCCATCTGCCGCCCAAGGAGATTGCTGACGACATTCGCTGGGACAACATGGCCACGCTTTGGCTTGGTGGCGACCACTACAAATGGCGGGCGATGCGCACGGCAGGAGTCAACGAGCGATTCTGCACCGGCGATGCGACACCTTGGGAAAAGTTCGAACAATACGCCGCCACCATGCCGAAGTTACTGCGCAACCCGCTTTACGATTGGTCGCACATCGAACTCGCACGCTACTTTGGAGTCGGCGACCGCCTGCTCAATCCCGAAACCGCACGCGGCATTTTCGATCGCTGCAACACGCTTCTCGCTCAACCGGATTTCTCCTGCCGGGGGCTGATGAAAAAATCCAAGGTCGAGGTCGTCTGCACGACCGATGATCCGGTGGATTCGTTGGAGCACCATGCCGCCATCGCCGACGATGCGTCGTTTGATATCCAGGTGCGCCCGACCTGGCGTCCCGACAAAGCACTCCTCATCGATCAACCCATCGCCTTCACCACATGGATGGAAGCGCTGGAGAAAGCCTCGGGAATCAGCATCAGCACACTATCTGATCTCATGCAGGCCCTCCAAAACCGGCATGATTTCTTTGCCTCTAGGGGTTGCCGTCTTTCCGACCGTGGAGTGGACACCGTCTGGGCCGGGGATTGCACGGAGAGTGAAGCCGCCTCGATCTTCGCCAAGGCCCGGGCGGGCGGTGCCGTGACGCCGGATGAAGCGCTGCGTTACAAATCCCATCTTCTCCATGAACTCGCCGTGATGGATGCGGCGAAAGGATGGACGATGCAGATCCACTACGGAGCAATCCGAGACAACAACACACGGATGAAAAAACTCCTCGGCGCGGATTGTGGATTCGATTCCATCGGCGACCTGCCTGTGGCGGCGGCTTTGGCCAAACACCTCGACCGCCTCGACCTCGCGGGGTACCTGCCCAAGACGATCATCTACAACCTCAACCCCCGCGATAACGAAATCGTCGCCACAATGCTCGGCAATTTCCAGGACGGCATCACGGCGGGAAAAATCCAGTTCGGTAGCGGATGGTGGTTCCTCGATCAACTCGACGGCATGACGCGCCAGATCGAGAGCCTCTCGCAACTCGGCCTTCTCAGCCAGTTCGTTGGAATGCTCACCGATAGCCGTTCGTTTCTTTCCTACACACGCCACGAATACTTTCGCCGTTTGCTTTGCAATATCCTCGGCGATGACATCGAACGCGGTCGCCTGCCCAACGATCTTTCGCTCGTCGGAAACATGGTGGAGGACATCAGCTACCACAATGCCAGACGCTACTTCGGTTTCTACGAAAAACAATGAGTGAGAATGACAGTAGGCGCAGAATTTGGGTCTGACCTTAAATCGAATTTTTGGACACGATGGCAGGATTTTGAGGATTCACAGGAATGGTTTATGGGGACTTGTAGTTTGCACAAAAGAGAGATTTCCTTTGGATTGTAATTCAGAAATCTCGATCTGGCGGGAAAGCGAATGACCTGATTGGAAGGTAGATGAGGCGCAGGTTGGGTGCGGGCTCTTAGCCGCACCTTCCGTTTACTGGAATACAAGTTCACTGTTGATAGGAGTGCTGCTGCCAGAGAAAATCGGGAGCTGGATTTGCGGCATACCGCACTTCCCGAAGGTCAGAATGGTCTGCTGTTACCTACACTACGCGTTTCTCGAACTCGTCGGGGAATTTGGCGAGGAAGCTTTGGGTCGGCCAGGAGCAGGCTTCACCGAAGGCGCAGATGGTGCGCCCGGCGATGTTGTCGGCGATGTTTTTAAGGTTCTTCGCATCGTCGGGGCGTGCGCCTTGGTCGATGATGCGGGTGGTAACCTTGGACATCCAGAGGCTGCCCTCGCGGCAGGGTGTGCACTGGCCGCAGCTTTCGTGGGCGTAGAATTGGTTCAGGTTGTTCAGGGCCCAGACCATGTCGCGCGAGTCATCCATGATCATCACGCCGCCGCTGCCGACCATGGTTCCGGCTGCTTGGAGCGTGGAGGCATCCATCGTCAAGTCGAGGAGCGGGGTTTCCTTGTCGATCATTTGTCCATCTGGACCTTTGACCTTGAGTTTGAAAACCTCACTGGCGCGGAGAACCTTGGCGGAGCTGCCTCCGGGGATGACGGCCTTGAGGGTGCGTCCGGGTTTGAGTCCACCGCAAATGTCGTTGATCAGCTCGCCGAGAGTCACTGCACCGCAGGGGAGTTCGTAGAAGCCGGGGCGAACGACATCGCCGCTCACGCACATGGTGCGCGTGCCGCCGTCGCCGGGGGTTCCCATTTTGGCATATTCCTCGGGGCCCATGGCGATGATGTGCTTCACATGGCAGATGGTTTCCACATTGTTCACGATGGTCGGCTTCATGTAGAGGCCGAGCACGGCTGGAAAATAAGGTGGCTTGATGCGGGGGTAGGGGCGTTTGCCCTCGAGGGATTCGAGAAGGCTGGTTTCCTCGCCGCAGATGTAGGCACCGGCGCCTTGATGAACATAGATGTCGAGGTCGAAGCCGGAGCCGAGGATGTTTTTTCCGAGAAAACCTTTGGCGTGGGCTTCCTTGATGGCGTTCCAAACGATCTTGGCTGCTTTGGGGAATTCGCAGCGGATGTAGATGTAGGAGAGGTGGACATTGGTCGCGAAGGCGGCGATGGCGAGGCCTTCGATGAGTTGGTGCGGATCCTCGTGGAGGATGTAGCGGTCCTTGAAGGTGCCGGGCTCGGACTCGTCGCCGTTGACGACAATGTAGTGGTCCTTGCCGTCGTCGTATTTGATGAAGCTCCACTTGGCTCCGGCTGGGAAGCCGGCTCCTCCCCGGCCGCGCAAGTTTGCGGCTTTGACCATGTCGATGATCTCGGCGGGTTTCATGGTGATAGCCTTTTTCAGGGACTCGTAGCCGCCATGGGCGAGGTAGGTCTCGATGTCGGGCCCGTAGCTGGGTTTGCTGATGTTTCCGAAAATGATGCGGCGTTCTTTCGGGTGCGGAGGTTGGAGAAGGGAAGCCATATTATTTGTATTTCTCTACGATTGCCGACACTCCGGAGGGCGAAATCTTTTCGACGAGGTCGTCATTGATGAGTGCCACTGGGGCGCTTCCGCAGCTGGCGAGGCACTCGACGAACTCGACGCTGAATTTGCCGTCGGCCGTTGTTGGGGGTGCGCAGCCGAAACCATGGTGCTCCTCGTGGGGATCGAGTCCCACGGCTTGGCAGAATTTTTCCTTCACCTCGTAGCTGCCGGCGAGGGCGCACGCAAGTGTGCGGCAGACGCGGATAACGGTCTTGCCAGCCTGCTCGCGGCGGAACCATGGATAGAAGGTCACCAGCTCGAGGATGTTCACCGGAGTGAGGTCAAGTTGCGCGGCGATCCACTCGATACCAGTGTCGTCGATGAACCCAAAGTGATTTTGCCACAGGTGCAGCAACGGCAGGGAAGCACTGCGCTTTGAGACAGGATAGTGGGAAATGAGTTCCTGCGCTTCGGAGGCGAACTCTGGCGTGATGGCATCCGCCTGACGCGTGGTGGTGTCTATCATGAGCGGCATTTATCGGAGGTTGGGGCCTCCGCTTCAAGAAAAAGCATGCTCGCGGAGCAAGGAAACGGTGCGGGCTGTGGCGCCGCGATGGACTTCGAGGCACTGGACACCACGCTCGACCATGGCTGCACGGGTCTCGGGGGATGACAGAAGCGACTCCACGGCGACTTTCAGAGAGGCTTCGTCGTGAATCTCGATGGCCGCTTGCGTCCGGAGGAGCCCTTGGACAAGCGAGGCAAAGTTGCGCATGTGGGGGCCGAAAATAACGGGAGCCCCAGCGGTGATCGGTTCGGCGGGGTTTTGTCCGCCGTGATCGCAAAGGCTTTTGCCAATGAAGACGACAGTCGCGCAGAGATACCAACTTGCGAGCTCACCGGTTGTGTCCACGAGAAGGACATCCGGTTTTAAGGATGTCTCCATGCGGGTGCGGCGGGCGACATTGAGTCCAAGGCGCTCCATCTGGTTGACCACCGAGTCGCCACGTTCTTGGTGTCGAGGCACGAGGATGAGAAAGAGGTCGGGTCTGGATTTTCGGAGTTCCAAAAAGACACGCGCCAGAATTTCCTCTTCACCGTCGAAGGTGCTGCCTCCAAGAAGAACAGGCGCATCCGCCGCAACGCCGAGCGAATCCAGCACAGGGCGAAAATTTCGCGCAGGCCGGGGGGCGTTGGCCGAGTCGTCGAATTTGATGCTTCCTGTGACATGAAGCTTTTCCCGCTTCACTCCGAGGGATATCCAGCGCGCGACATCTTCGGGTTCCTGCAGGCAGAGCGCGTCGAGTTGGTTGAATAGTGGCGCGGCGATCATCCGCGCATCGCGGAAGCGTTTCTCCGAGCGGGGAGAGAGGCGGGCGTTCACCAAGACAGCCTTTGCGCCGAGGCGGCGGGCCTCGCAGACGACATTGGGCCAGACTTCGGCTTCCACAAGAATGAGGGCTCTTGGTTTAATGAGATGCACCGCGCGACGAGCGACAGGGAGGAAGTCGAGCGGATTGTAGATTGGTTCCAGCCATGTGGATTTGCGTGAGGCGGCGAGCTTGAAACCAGTCGAGGTGGTGGTGGAGAGAACGAATGCCAGCGAGGAATCTGCGTCACGCAGGGCTTGGATGAGCTTGAGGGCGATATTCACTTCCCCGACGCTTACGGCATGGACCCACACGCGACCGGTCCCGGCGATCTTTTCGCGAACGCCAGCTGAGTAGATGCCGAACCGCTGGCCGAATTTGTGGCGGTATTTTCCCCGGCTGATCATTCGCACTAGGAAGCTTGGAAGCATCAAGAGGACTGCAACTGGAAAAATGATGTTGTAGAGCAGGCGGAGCGGACCAATCATTTTTTGGCGAGGTAGAGGACTTCGCTTCCCCCGTAGCGCTTGCAGCGCAGGATTTCAAAATCAGACTCCGCAACGGCGGGGCCGCCAGATTGCTTCTCCAGGACAAAAAGCCCGTCGGGCTTGAGCGCAGCGGCGAGTTTGAGAGAGGTTGCCAGCAACGTCGAGTGGTCGGTATCGCCTTGCTTCTTCGAATACGGAGGATCGGCAAAAATGAGATCGAACGAAGCCTCCTCGGCATACAGGTCGAGGAAACGGTAGGCATCCATCGTCTGCACAACGGCTTCGACTTGGGCCATGCGGAGATTCTCGCGGATGCACCGCACGCAATGGTCGCTATCATCAACAAAAACGGCGGACTCTGCTCCCCGGCTCAGGGCTTCTATTCCCATGCCGCCGGAGCCCGCAAAAAGGTCGAGCACGCGGGCGCCGGGAACGCGTTCGCCGAGGCTGGAAAAGATGGCTGCGCGGACACGGTCCATCGTGGGACGGAGTCCGTCGGGAGGGGCTTTGAGCGGACGGCCGCCTGCGCTACCGGCAATGATTCGCATAGGGGTGTCAGTTCGTTGGCGCGGGAGTTGCCGCGGGTTTGCTCTCTTTTTTCTTTTTCTCTTTTTTTGGCATGCGGAGGAGGTTTTTTAAAAGTCCTCCCACATCATCGCCGAGGCGCACGCCTGCCAATTTGTCGAGGAGGTCGCTCTTCGGACGCAACATGGTGCCGGTGATCGAGAACGGCACGTGCGCATAACCTTCACGGTCGGAAGGTTGGAATTTAGAGCCCATGAATCCAAGGGAGTCCTTGAGAAGTTTCTGAGTCACATGAAAACGGGCGTCGAGATCGAGGGAGCCGTCGAAGTGTGCCTCGCCGCTGGCGTCCATCAGGAGGTTGGTGGATTCGAGTGCGAGGCGCTCGACGAGGATTTTTCCATCGCGGATGGTGAGTGCCGTCTGGGCGTTGCGAAGTTCGAGGATGCGAAGCTCATTGATGCGGAGCAGTTCTCCGAGTTGGCGCAGGGGATCGATCGGTTGCATGCGTGCTTCGGTGAGGTTGGCTGACGCCTCGCCGGTGAATGACTCGGGTTGGCCGGGAATGCCTTGGAGACTTGTTTTCACGTAAAGAAATCCCTGCGTTCCCTCTGCGGAGAAGCCCGCATCTTCGGCGAGTTTCTGAAGGGAGACATTATCGGCGGCAAGTGAGGCGGTGAAGAATGGCACCGGCGTTTTCGAAATCTCCAAGGATCCCCTTACTGTCCCTTGGGCCCAAACGGCCTGAATACCCGTGATTTTGAGGTGGCCATCGTAGTATTCGAATTTTCCTGTGATGTCCGTGCAGCGTGCGAGTTCTGAAAATGAGGCACTCTTGATGCGGAAAACTCCCGTGGCCGAACCATTCGGTGAAACTTTACCCTCTGCGGCGCAGCCTTCCAAGCGGATCGGGCGTCCTTGCGCGGGATAAAAGAATGCCTGGCCTTCATGAATCCGGATATATTCGACAAGCATCGGCGTCGCGCGCAGTGGCATTTTTTCTTCGGGTTGTGCGGACTGGACTTCAGGCTGGGGGGCTTGATGGGGAGTTGCTGTGGGGACGGGAGTTGGCTTTTTCGCGGTTTCGACATCCTTGGCTGTTTGGCGGGACACAGTGGGCATTTTGTCCAAATCCTGGAATGGAAGGGCGGATCCGCCCGGCCACACTCCGCTCTGGCCTTGAACAACCAAGAGCGATGGTTGCTCAAAAGTGATATCCTTGATCAACACCTGCCCTTGCAAAAGCGCGGCAAGGCTCACCCGGCACTTCATGGAACGCACCGCGAGTAGCGGTTTTTTTGCATTCTCGGCTTGTGGGATTTTGATTCCCGACACGGTGAGGCCCGACCATGGGGTGTAATATGTCTGACTGATCACTGGCTCGAACCCTGTTACCCGATAGACAGCTTGGCGCAATTTGAGCTGCACACCCGCTGATTGGAGATAGATGTTCAGACAGAGAACTGCCGTCGCGCTGAGGAGAAATATTATCCCGACAATGATGAGAATTGGCTTGGCAATCGAATGCACGCAATGAAGCTACCGCTCTTCCTTTGAAAGTGAAGTGTGAATAAGACGCTTGTCATTCTAAACCCTGCCGCTCACAGCGAGAAAGCGAGTCGCCTTCTTGAGCGGATCCGCGTACTATCATGCGGGACGGCGATAAGGCTCACCTCCGAGGCTGGTGACGCCCGCCGCATAGCTGCGCAAGCAGTTCAAGACGGAGTGGAGGTCATCATCGCGGCGGGTGGGGATGGCACGCTCAACGAAGTCGTCAACGGCATTGGCAATGCGCCGGTGCGCTTGGGTATTCTTCCTATTGGCACGATGAATGTTTTTGCCACCGAGCTTGGCATTCCACATGGCAATTTGGAGCGTGCTTGGAGCATTATCGAACAGGGGAAGGTCGTAGCCGTCGACCTGCCTCAAGCGAATGGGACCCACTTCATTCAACTCGCCGGAGTGGGCTTGGATGCCGAAGTGGTTCGTAAAACCACCGCCGATTCCAAGAAGGCACTGGGCCCGCTCAGCTACCTTCTCACACTTGTGCAGGTCGCAGCGCACAAGCCCTCCCGCGTGGTTTTGGAGACTGACGGCGGGCGAATCCACGAGGGATCGTTTGCCTTGATCGGGAACGGTCGTCTTTATGGCGGGCCGTTCCCTGTTTTCAAGCGGGCGAGTTTGTATGATGGATTGCTGGACGTGCTCGTCTTTCAAAACCAGAGCCACTGGGATGTCGTGCGGTATTTTCAGGCGATAGCCCTCGGCACGCACCCGGAGTTGCCAGATGTGGAATATTTCCAGACAAGCAGCATCAAAGTTACAAGTTCGGGTGATGTTCCTGTAGAGCTTGACGGAGAGGTCGCTGGAATGTTGCCGTGCTTGTTCTCGGTGGAGGCCAAAAAGTTGAGCGTCATTGCGCCGTGATCCGGAATCCGCTTGCCTGCGCAGCGCAGCAGGAAGTAGATTCTTCTCCGTTCATTGGCGGTGTCTTTTCAGAAGTCCTGAAAACGACCAGCGCAATATGATTCCGCGCGATTAGCTCAGCGGTAGAGCGCTTGCTTCACACGCAAGAAGTCACAGGTTCGAACCCTGTATCGCGCACCATCCCCTTAGCCCCCCCCTCTACCCTCTTGAAACCATATGAAATGGGCTTCTGCGGTCTTTCTGATAAACTTGTCGAGCTCGGCGGAGTTGAGTCTTTTTTGAAAAAGTTTGTCAGAAATTGTCAGGCAAAAAACCCTGCTGCGGCGGTGGGCGTCTACCCGCGATGCTCTGCTTCCCAATCTTAGGGCTGATGAGCCTTGGCAGATCGTAGCGGTTGCTGTCGCCAAGGAGCAAGTGTGCTCGATGCGCGCAGGTTGTGCGCGGCGTCGTAGGCGTAGATGGGCGTCTCGTTCGCCCCGGTGGCGCACGTGACCACACGGTCCTAGACTTCGTAGGTCATGGGAATTCGCCTTGCCCTCCGGGTCGCGCGAGCGCGGCGCCCTGCCCCGCTTGTTGAAGAAGTAGCGCGTGGTACCCTCCTGCGGGTTCCCCACGAAATTTTCGCGCCCGTGTAGTAGCCGGTAAAATTCGAAATGCCGAATGCCGAACGCGGAATGCAAAGCCCCAGCAGCAGGGAAAAAAACAGCACGGAAAGTGCTTTCGTCGCAGTCTTCTCAAAAACGGGATGATGCAACGGAATTGACATAAATCGGCGGTTGAAACCTTGGCAGCTCGCACAAAAAATGCCGCAGCATCGTTCGGAAAGTTGCGGGCCAGGCTGATCCTCGCCGTTTCGGGGGAGGGGACTTACTGCAGACTTGGCTGGATTGTTGCGCCGTCGGGTTGGTGATTACCGGATGCTTTGCCAACTCAAAGATCAAGAATTGCTGGTGTTAGTGGTGAACGTCGTTCATCGCAAAGACGTTTACGCGTAACCGACGCATCTGCCCGCCTGCGCCTCTCGCGCAGTGTTGTGTTATCCTCGTCGCCATCGCCAAACCATTCACCACTGCAAATCGCTTCCTGTCGAGTTCCTCGTTGAAAATTGATCGCAAGCAAAATAGGCATCAAACGTATCTGGAAAACATTGAACAAAATGTCAATAATTAATGCCCGACCCCTTTTACTTTTTATTCTTATTCTTAAATGTCGAGTTTTTCCAGCAGTTCTTCGATGCTCAAACCGTGGTGGGTGGCAATGCGTTTGAAGATGCCGGAGAGGGTTCCGGTTTTGATCGGATGATGATGGGGAACTACCTCGTGGTTTTCCCCGTCTTGTTGGGTTGTAATACGGATGTGGGAACCTTTTTGGCGATCCACCGCATAGCCCAATATACGAAGTGCCTTAACGAGTTGAAGCCCGTTGACATCGCGAGGGATTTTCATCGTGCGAGGACTTCATCCCGCACAAAGTGAAGCCGGATCATTAGCGGGGCTTCCATCGTTTCATCAAAGTAGCAATTGACGGCATCCTTCACCATCGATCGCAGTTCTTCGATGCTGTCGCCTTGGGTGTGAATGCCGTAGCCCAACGCCATCGCATTGTAGCCTCCATCGACTTCGTCTTCCCGCACCTCGAAGATGATTTCACTCATGATGGTAACATAAAAGGTTTCCTTGTTTCTGGCAAGCCGCCCGGAAAGATGATAGCGGGACGACCTCTTTGCTCATAAGCAGGCAGCGTGCTAGTGCGGCGCATCGGAGTTTACGTTCAGAAAAAAAGGACCAGTCCCGCGTA
>DGXZ01000079.1:0-1178 GCA_002396485.1 Spartobacteria bacterium UBA5019 | reverse complement strand
CAATACGCGGGACTGACCCCTCTCCGTATCTGGAAAACATTAAACAAAATGTCAATAATTAATGCCCGACCCCATTTACTTTACCGGTGAATCGGTTAATTCTGTCAAAGGATTCCACACTTTTTTGAATCCGAGTTGCTGAAAATCCTTCACATTCGAAGTCGCGAATTGTATCACTCCGGAATAGAGCAAAGTCAAGCCCAGTCTCAGATCAATGATTCGCCGAAAGGCAAATCCCTCCTCACCCGCTGAATTCCAGACATTTTCCATGACTGGAGCCGCCTCGACGATTTTCCACAAGCGATTTTGACGATAAGATTGGCAGACCGCTGCGGCTTGCGATGCGGATAGGGGTCGTGGGAAAATCCGTTCATTGCGTAACTTCAGATATAATTCCACCAAAACAAGTTCACAAACAAGCACATCCCGCCTTTTCGACAATGAACTCATAAAATCAAGTGCCGGCAAGTGAAATTCCGATGCAGAATTCATCGCATACACGGCCAAATTGGTATCAAAACTAATCATTCGACTCCTCCCCGTGACAAAGCTCGTCCCAATCCTTCTCTGGCACCAAAGGCGCCCCCATATCCATCGGCGCAGGCGGTTGCCAATCTTCTGGTGCCTGGCGGCCTGGCGGAAATTGCCGAACCAAGCCCTCCAAACCTATTCTCACGACTTGGGCAAAACTCATTTCACACTCACGCGCTATACGCTTGGCCTCCTTGAATAAATGGTCAGGAATTTGAATCTGTGTTTTTACCATGATGGCAATTTACCAGCTATTGTTGGATCATCAAGTCCAAATCTTGCCCATAAAAATTCCACGCTCATGCTGAGGCCCTTCCTCCTCCTGCCACCCCAGCGAAGCCAACGGGACATTGGCGCTCCTACCGAGCTTGGCTATCGATCCTTGAATTAACAAAATGTCAATAATTAATGCCCGACCCCTTTACCCTCCTACCGAGCTTGGCTATCGATCCTTGAATTAACAAAATGTCAATAATTAATGCCCGACCCCTTTACCCCGCGTAGAAAAAAAGGACCAGTCCCGCGTATTATCGCTTCCGATTCACAGTTGTCTTACCATCTACCAAACTTTTCAGATTTTTTAAATTGCGTCAATACGCGGGACTGACCCCTCTCACGTATCATTGACGGCATCCTTCACCATCGAT
>DGXZ01000017.1:8757-9540 GCA_002396485.1 Spartobacteria bacterium UBA5019 | reverse complement strand
CTAAAGATCAAACTTCGGATATCGTCAAAGCAAATGCCGAGCTCCTTGACAAAGGTTCCTTACCATTGAAACCTTACGAGACACTTGGAAAAAAGAATGTTACAGTGAAAGGTGCATCTAGAAGTACTAGCAATAAATCACGTAACGACTTTCCAACATATTGGGGAGATTATGATAAAACAAATGTGCAAAACAAAAAACTTGTCGTTACGGTTTCTTCAGTAAGTCCAAGACTTCCATCTGGATTAGAATTTTTTTGGGTTCTGACTGATATGCAAACAAAAGAAATCATCTATTCCCCAGAAAAGGCAGTGCTGCTGCCTGAAGGTGTTGGAGAAGAGGAGTTTTCAGAAAAAACCGAACATAGAGACTTCAACCTTGCGTCTATAGGATACCGTAAAAAAAGTGGAGAAAAAATAACAGGTTGGATGGTGCGTGTTGTGTCTCTGATCGATGGAAGGGTGGTTGGTGCTGATGCGAGTTCCGAGCAGTTGAAGAAACTTGCTTTTTCGGGAAGCGTAATTCCAATTAAATCTGAATAGAAATAAGTTACATTACTATCTTTTAGTTTAAAATAAGGACCATTTAAGCTAACGGCGATTCGTTGATGGCATCGAGCAGCAAACGAATCTTTCCGAAGTCGCGTTTTTTGGGGACAAGTACGATGCGGGGCATGTGGTGGAGGTGGTGGTCGTCAGCTTCTTCTTCGAGAGCGGATGTTTGATCGATGCTGCCTGAGGCGAGGATGCCGTCGAATCGGGTGTTGAGGTCGGCGATGGCTTC
>DGXZ01000017.1:533-8593 GCA_002396485.1 Spartobacteria bacterium UBA5019 | reverse complement strand
GGTGTTGAGGTCGGCGATGGCTTCGTCGGTGAGGGCGTGGTTGATGCGGATGACCATTTTTTCACGCACCCAGCGGTAGGAGTGGAAATTCCGGTAGAAGTCCGAAATGTGCTTCACGGCGTCGTCCACATCGTAGGTGAAGTGGATGAGGTGAAAATCGGTGTCGGAGACGAGTCCGTTGGCCAAGAGGTCGTTTGTGATGAATCGGCGCCAAGTTTCCCAATAGTGGCCATTCGGACGGTCCACCATCACGATGGGAACGATGGGCATTTTTCCGGTTTGCATGAGTGTGAGGATTTCAAAACCCTCGTCGTGCGTTCCAAATCCGCCTGGGAAAAGGGCAAATGCACTGGTCTCCTTGGCGAAGTTCAGTTTGCGAGTGAAAAAATAATTAAAGTCGATGAGTTTCGGGTCGCCGTGAATGGTGGGGTTGGCGGCCTGCTCGAATGGGAGGCGGATATTGAGTCCGAAACTCTTCTCGGCTCCGGCTCCGGCTTGGGCGGCGCCCATGATGCCATCTCCGCCGCCTGTGATGAGCATGTAACCGACTTCGACAATTTTTTTCCCGAAGGCGAGGGCTTGCGCATACTCGGGCTGGGTGGGCTTCGTGCGAGCGCTGCCGAAGACGGCGACTTTGCGAATGCGGTTGTAGCGGGCGAAGACGCGGGCGGCAGTACGCATTTCGCGCAGGGCCCGGCTCATGAGCTTGAGTTCTGCAATGGTGGCGTGGTCCCTGCCGAACCCCAGCGCGGTGTCGATCATCTGCTCAATGTACCGGGTGGCTTTGCCTTCGGCGACTTCGGCTGTGAGGGAGTGGATGCGGGGGTCGGTTTCTTTTTCTTTCATGAACGGAGAGGAATCAGATTATGCTTGCGACGCATTAGGGCAAACGCAAAGCGAGTTTCCATTATGACAGCCACGAACCATTCCAAATCCTCAGAACGATTCTGCCCGTTTCGCGTTCTGGCATTTGCATGCTTACTTGCGGTGTCATTCCCTGCCAGCGCGCTTGAGCTTTCGATTCCTGCCGGGGGAACCTTTGATCCCTTCCTCCTCGCGTTGAAACCTGGTGTCCAGATGAGTCCCCTCCCCGCTTGGATGGAGGGCCCTGCTTCCATCAGGCCGGAACTAGGGTATGTGGAAATCCCCATTGCGCCTCTTTGGAAGGAATCCACTGTAGAAATGTATGCCGTCACGGTGGTCTTCGAAGACACAGGAGATGGAGGCCCTGCGCTGGAGTGGAGACAGGGTGAGGAAAAATCGACGGTGTCGAACGGGCTCGGTGAGGTTGGGAATCCAGTGGGCTTGAATTCACGAACCGTCCTGCTGCCGCAGTCACTCACCAAGGGGGGAGGGTTCTTGCTGGTGTCCTATGTTGGAAAATTCGACGCGCTTCTGAGTCTCGCTGTAAGACCTGCCAGACTTGATGAGACGGCTGTGCTTGGCGGCAGGCGCACAGCCTCTCTGATCGATGATTCATTTCAAGCCTATGACGAGCGCGAAGTCAGCGGCGCTCGCCCGGTGCTGCTGACTGGTGATGTGAGAGTCGGCACGATTGTTGAAGCCGAATTGTCCGCAGCGGTTGAGCCACTGAATCAAGCTATCGAATTTGTGGCACCGGTGGATGGAAATGTGGAGGGCGCGGTGATTCATCTCGAGGCCCTGGGACTCGATCCAGAGGCCGAGCTTCGTGTCTCCATCAATGCAACGCCAGCGGGCCAAATTTCCTTCCCCTCCTTTGCGCTGGATGATCCCTCGCTAGTCACGGACTGGAATGGCCGCTTGCTGCTTGCTGGTTGGCGCAAAGGCTCACTCTTTGTTCCTGCCCGCCTCTTCAAACAGGGAGAAAACGCCATAACCATCGACCTGAAGCGATCCGAAGGCGAAACCGGGCGGCAGGTTTTTCTAAGAAATAGCTCGCTTCATCTGCGCTTCACGCCACCGGCTTTTTCGCCATTGCCGGAGCAAAGGCAGGAGAGCAATAGCGCCGAAGTCACATTAAAAAATGCCCCTCTGCCAGTCGACTTTCATGCCATCGATCCCATCCTCCCCCAAGAAAACGGCGAAGCTTCGATGAGGGAAAACTAAAACCCACTTATGTCTTTCCGCTCGATCATTACTGACATCATTGTCGACCTGCTCGTCACAAAGTCTGCAGTGGTGCAGCTTGGAGACTCTTGGAACGGGATATCCCAAGCGACGAGCAAATGACCAATGCTTAGCGTGTGTTCCGTGTGAAGATCACTCTCCCGTGGGAATGCTGGGATTCCATTTGAGCCATTCTGGACGAGGTGCGTGGTTCAGTTCAAAGGAATCCCCGCTCTTGGCAGCCGCTCCCATCGCCGAGTTGTCAGGCGTGGCAAAGGCGATGCGGCCATCTGGGGCCATGATGGATTCGGTTTGGATGCGGAATTGCAGGAAGCCGAGCGAGGCTTTAAGGCCGCTTGAATCCCAAAATTTCGAGTTCGCGCGCACGAGATGGCGATATTTTTTCTCCACAACGACAGTCAGCATGATTTGCCGACCATCGGAAGAAAGCGACTTCGCGGTGACGCGGCCGACATTGATGCTACGGTAATAGACGTAGGAACCTGCATTGATGGGCGTGGAATCCGAGCGAAGATTGAGAGTGAGACCGCTTTGAAGAATTTCTTCGGCATCGATGGTCGAAGACCCTGTAAAGGAATCCGCAAGGCGTTTGGAAGAGCCTGGGGTGCAATCGATGTAAACGCCGCTAATGAGCGTTTCGAGGCCCGTGATGCCTTGCAGGGAAATATTCGGACGGACGATTGAAAAAAACGAATCTTCACGGCGCAGGAATTCATAACCTTGGTTGAGACGCGCCGTAACGACAACCCGCCCCTCTGCGGTTTCGACCCCGTCCACCACCCCAACAGGGACGCCGAGGTAGCGGAGCTCCGTCTGACCGGGAGAGAGGCCACGGCTGTTGACGAATCGGATTGTAATGGGGGCTGAAAGGGCTCTGGCGTTCACCTCGTCTTTGTAAAGGGCAAAGCTGGAATTCTGGGAAGCCGTCTTGGTTCTCCGCGTAAAGACATCGAATGCGATAGCACCCTGCATGAGGCCTTGAAGTCCATTGACATCAAACTGCAGGAACCCAGGCCCCGCCTTGATCGAGGTCGCCGGAACGCGCCAGAAGCGGGCATCTGCATCCAATGCATTGCGAAACTCCGGGCGAATAATGCCATGAAGGATCGGCTTGTCGCGTTCATCGAGTTTCTTTTCAAGGATAGAGCCCACAACGACCCCCTTGTAGAGAACCGGGGTTCCCTTGCCCATTGGCGGAAGGTTTTCAGCCGAAAGCGTGAATGCGAGGCCTTGGCGCTCTGACTGCAGGCGTTCCCACTCCTCATTCGTCACCGAGCGGCCAGCGAAGAGATCGGTGTGGGTTCCTCCCGAGCCTGGAGCAAGTTCGATATAAACTCCAGTGACCAGTGTATCCAGGCCGGTGACGCCTTGGAGGGAAACATGGGGTCGCACTAGTGTGAAGGAGGAGGCGGTATCGGCGAGATGCTCGTATTCCGGCATGAGTCGAACCGCTGCGAGAATGAGTCCGTTGGAGGGACTGGGGTGAATGGATTCCACCAGGCCGATTGGCTGGCCGAGATAGCAAACTTTGGTTTCGCCGGGCGTGATTCCACGGGCATTGTCGAAACTCACAGTCAGGAGACGCCCGGCGCTTCGCGCGGCGAACTCAGTGCCGGACAACTCCAGCAAGGTGTCATTGGAGATTTCCATTCCATTCCTCTCGAAGTGATCAAAAGCCAAAGCGCCTTGCACCAAAGCATCAACCCCCTCGACATCGAGCTTCAATCCATGCTGACCAAACTTCATGGATGTGGCTGGCAAGCGCCAAAAGCGGGAAGTCGTGCGCAGCGTGCCACGATACGCTTGCTCGATCATCACTCGAAGTTCGGGTGTTCCATTTTCATCGATCAGTTTTTCGCGGACGAGTCCGACTTTGACACCCCGGTGGTAGACCGGCGTGCCTCTATTCAGAAAAGGAATCTGTGCACCCTTGAGGCGCACAGTGAAGGATCCGGGCAGAAGAGGCATAAGTGGAGGCTCGGTGAGTCCGACAAAACGGGTCTCCGATTCACCGCCGGGGTTGCGGGCGTGGATCGAGTTGCCTTGAATGATGGATTCCAATCCGGTGAGCTCCGCAAGGGTGATGACAGGTTTTTCCACCCAGAAGTCGGTTTCCTCGCTTGCAAGACCCGCAGCGAATTCCTTCAGGCGGACTTTGACCAGAACCTTATTAAGATTCTTATCCAGTTCCACGGCGGACACCGTTCCAGCATCCACGCCACGATAGACGAGAGGGGTTTTGCCTGCCTGAATTCCGGGAACTTCATCAAATGAGATTTCGATTTCAGGACCCATCGACTTGTAGTCGGTCCATAGAAACCATGCAGTGGCTGCTGCGGCAATGATCGGAAAAATCAAAACCCATGCAACGCTGCGTTTGTGGGAGTCGCTTACGACCCCATGGTCATGTTGTTCGTGCTGATTGGTCATTGGGATTTTGGCAGTGGCTGCTGCCAGATCATGTAAGTTTTATAGATATCTGCGGCGTAGAGCGTGCAAATAATCATCGCTCCAAAAAAAAGTGCCCCGACCTCTGCTTGCACACTGGCCAATATTCCGAGTTGGCCGACGGCAACAAGAATCGAGAGGAGAAAAAGATCAATCATCGCCCAAGTTCCAATGCGGTTGAGAAACGCGTGAACATTCATGCGACGTGAGGCGGCGATGTCGGATCCGTGCAGGCCGAGCAGCCACGAAAGCGACACAAGTTTCACCACCGGCACAACGATACTTGCCAGGAAAACCACAGCTGCGACAGGAACAAGGCCGGTATTGTAAAGTTCCATGACTCCCCCCATGACGGTGAGGGATTCCACCTGACCGGTGATGGTGATTGTCATGACCGGCAGAAAGTTGGCTGGGATATAAAGAATAATGCCTGCGGCTGTGAGTGCCTTTGACAACTCGTATCTCAATTGGTCTGTCACTTGGAGCCCTCCACATAAAGTTCGGCGCATTGCCTGTCGAAGCACTGCACGGCAATCATGGTGAGGACTGCGGTGGCGAGGACCCAGAGCGAGCCAGATTCCCAGTTTACTGTGCCGAGGGTGCGGAGTTTGACGACAGAGACCATGCAGGCTATGGCAAAAACCGGCAGGAGATTCCAAGGTTCGAGCGCCTCGGCGAGTCGGAAGGCCGCCCCCAAAAGCGGGGGGCGCTGTTGGAGAGTCCAGCAGGCGCAAACGTAAGAGACCGACAGTAAATAGAGAACCGGTGCCAAAATTGCAGAGAAAAACACGAGAGCGCCGAGGGGCTGGAATCCTTGCATCCACAGACCTTCGACGCCCGTGACAATGAGGTTTTCCTGATAATTCCCCGCCACGCTAAAAATAAGAATTGGATTCATATTGGCCGGAATGAGAGTGATCAACGCAGCCATCGCAAAAGCCCAGGCCGCCATCATCGTGCGCCCGGGATTTGCTGACTTGACCTGCTCGCCACAGCGTCGGCAGTAGAGATATTGATGTGGTTGCAAAGGGCGGTCGCTCAATGAAGCATGACAGCGCGGGCACTGAATCCACTTTGGATCGCTAGGTGGGGCTGATGAAATGAGCTCGGACATAGTCGATGACTAAATGACAGCTCCGAGCAAAGGTGTGAAACACATTTGTCCCAGCTAGCGAGGAACAATTGCGAGGAAATTCCGAACGCGAGTGATTTCAGCCAAGGAAAGACCATTAGCTGCCCACATTCCGCTGGAGCTGCCCCCGTCGAGATTGATCGCGGTTTTTGGTTTCCATGTATCGAGAATCGAAGGCAGGTTGAGGATGCGCGCTGCATCGGCCAGCGTGACAGATGAGATATAAATGAGGGCGGTTTCACCACGTACTCCCTTCGCAACGATAGTGCGTCGGGCGATACGCTCGTCATTGAGTCCCGCAACCAACTGGTCGTCCTCGACAAGCATGGGACCGCATTGAAGCGCCTGAAGAAGTTGGGATTTTGCGGAATCGTACTCACCTGAACGAAGGATCGAGACGTGGCCATCTTGTTTCACCCCGACCAGTCCACTGAGGAGTTTTGCCCTCTCAAAGCCGTTTACTGTTTTGCCGTCCGAAATCATCAGGCCCACTGGGCGGTAGTCTTTATGAAAGTAGCCACCGTTGACGCCGGCGACCACCTTGGCGTGCATCAGTGTATTGGCGAGAGTCGCATTTCCTGGAGAGGGGCTGTCAATGACACGAAGAGTGTGGTTTTTGTCATTGAAGCAGAGCGCCGTGATACGGGCGGTCTGATTGCCGTTCACGCAACGGGTTTCAATGACCTGCACTCCAGGAACAGGCTCTCCAAGTCCTGTAGCGGAAACAATACTCCAATCCGCCCCAGCTGTAAGAATCGTGGCGAGGAGAGCAAACTGAGCGCTCAGGAAGGCCCGAAATGTGCAACGTCCAAGAATTGTTGCCATTCTAAGCCCCATATTCACGCGAGTGGAAGGTTGGAGTGTTTGGATTATCAATGTTACTCGTCCTTTGCGGAGCTGAGTCGTGTGAGAACGCTCAAATCCTCAAGCGTCGTTGTGTCGCCGGTGATCTGAACACCAGCGGCGATTTGCTTCAAGAGGCGGCGCATGATTTTTCCGCTACGGGTTTTTGGCAGGGACTCCGTGAAGCGAATCTCGTCGGGTTTGGCAATGGGACCGATGGCTTTTCCCACATGATTGCGAATTTCCGCCGAGAGTTGCTTTGATGCGGTATGGCCCTCGCGGAGGGTGACAAAAGCCACCACGCCTTGACCTTTGATTTCGTCTGGACGACCCACGACGGCCGCCTCGGCGACGGAATGATGACCGACCAGAGCGCTTTCGACCTCGGCCGTTCCGAGTCGGTGACCGGCGACATTTAACACATCATCGATACGACCAACGATCCAGAAATAGCCATCCTTATCGCGGCGGGCGCCATCACCCGTGAAGTAGGCACCTTTGACTTCGCTCCAATACTGTTTTTTGTAGCGGGGCTTGTCTCCGTAAATTGTCCGCAGCATGGCTGGCCAAGGCTTGCGGATGACCAGTTTTCCGCCTTCGCCATGCGCGACTTCTTTGCCGTCGTCGTTAACAATGGCAGCATCTACGCCGAAGAATGGAAGCGTGGCTGTGCCTGGCTTCAGCGGTGTGGCGCCTGGCAGCGGTGAAATCAGAATCATACCAGTCTCCGTCTGCCACCATGTGTCAACAATCGGACAGCGCTCTGCACCGATGTGCTTGTGATACCAGATCCAGGCTTCGGGGTTGATGGGTTCACCTACACTTCCCAAGAGTCGGAGCGAGGAAAGGTCGTGTTTTTTCGGCCACTCGTCGCCCCACTTCATGAAAGCACGAATGGCGGTGGGAGCTGTGTAGAGGATCGTAACGCCGAGTTCCTCGATGATTTTCCAGAAGCGATCAGGCTCAGGCCAGTTCGGGGCGCCCTCGTAGAGAACGCAGGTGGCGCCGTTCGCAAGAGGCCCGTAGACCAGATAGCTGTGCCCGGTGATCCAACCAACGTCGGCTGTGCACCAGTAAACATCCTCCTCTTTAAGGTCGAAGATGTATTTGCTCGTGGCTGCCGTGCCAGTCATGTAGCCGCCGGTCGTATGGAGAATTCCCTTCGGTTTCCCTGTGGAGCCACTTGTATAGAGGATGAAGAGCGGATGTTCACTATCGAGTGGGATTGCCGGGCAATTTGCGTCGACATATTCGGCTTCACTATGCCACCAGACATCGCGACCCTCTTCGATATGGACATCCATTGTTGTGCGCTTGGCAACGATGACGCGTTTGACCTCGGTGTTTCCTTGAAGAGCGTGGTCAACATTCTGCTTCAGCGTCACGCACTGCCCACGGCGGTAGCCGGCATCCGCCGTGACAACGACTTTCGCACCACTATCTGCAAGGCGGTCCTTGATGCTCTCGCTGCTGAACCCACCGAAGACAACCGTGTGAACCGCTCCAATGCGGGCGCAGGCCAGCATGG
>DGXZ01000017.1:0-363 GCA_002396485.1 Spartobacteria bacterium UBA5019 | reverse complement strand
GCGGGCGCAGGCCAGCATGGCAACGACTGCCTCCGGGATGAGAGGCATATAGATCAAAACGCGGTCCCCCTTTTTAACGCCATTGCGTTTGAGAACATTTCCAAAGATGCAGACTTCGCGATGAAGTTGGTGATAAGTGAGCGTGCGGCGCTCGCCGGGTTCGCCTTCCCAAATGATGGCCGCTTTGTTGCGGCGTGGTCCATTAAGATGGCGGTCCAGGCAGTTTTCTGCTGCGTTTAATTGCCCTCCGACGAACCACTCTGCAAAAGGAGATTTCCAATTCAGAACTTTTTTCCATTTCTTCTGCCAGACAAGCTCTGAAGCCTCACGTGCCCAGAACTTCTCGGGATTCTTGAGGGAATC
>DGXZ01000010.1:22543-33191 GCA_002396485.1 Spartobacteria bacterium UBA5019 | reverse complement strand
TTTTTGCAACAGGCTTGGCCTTGGCAGGTTTTTTAGATTTTTGAGCCATGGGCGTTAATTTAGTGAAAGGGGCGAGATATGTAGCGCAGACCTTCACGCGCGGCAAGGGATTTATTAAAAGAAAAAACATGCCGGTTTCAGGGATCAAGTCTGGGGGCATTCCTTGCCGCAACGCGGTCGCCTCATGCAATGCATTCAACGCTCTTCAGCATCGGCGTCACTCAAACGTCTTTCAGATGAAGCCGCGAGATTTGGATTGAAACCGGACGCCCGCCATGGCTACTTAAACGCGATCCCATTTATGAAAAAATCTTCCGCAATCGTGCTTGGCTCCGCCTTGGCCGTATTGGTTCTCGCAGCGTGTGAATCCCAGCGTCCAGTTCGCAAAACCGGAACAGGCCGCTTTGGCTACCAAGGCACAGCCTCCGACACCACGCAGTTCATCACTCCAACGCCAACGCCGGAAGGTTACACCGAAATGCCACCTGCAGTGGACCCGAATGCCACACCGACTCCCGCTCCCACACCGACTCCTCCCCCCGAGCCCGTGGCTTCCAGGGACCTCTCCTACGGAACGCCAGTTCCAGGAAAACCCGGATTCGTCACCAGTCCCCACTCGCCCTATGCCGGCTATGTGGACGTTCGTGGATTTCCTCCCGGCACTGAGGTGAAATGCCCTTACTCGGGCAAGATTTTTCTGGTGCCCTGAACCGGCGAGTCACCATCCTGGGACCAGGCCTGATCGGCGGCTCGCTTGCGATGGCTCTGCGCAGGTCGGGTCATTTTCGGGATATCTGTCTTTGGGCGCGCCGCGAGGAAGCCGCCCGCGAGGCGGCATCACTCCTTCCGGATTGTCGCGTGTCGCATGATCTCTCTGCTGCCGTTGCGGATTCCGACATGGCCGTTCTTTGCCTATCTCCGCATGCGATCGAAGCGATCGGTCCTGAACTCAGGAAATATCTGCCCGAGCGCGCCGTTGTGACCGATGCCGGCAGCGTGAAAGGCAAGATCGTTGCACGGCTTCAAGAGGTCTTCGGGGGCCGCTTCATCGGGGCGCATCCGATGGCGGGCTCCGAGCAGAGTGGCATCCGTGCCGCCCGTGAGAATTTGTATGATGGCGCAGTTTGTATCCTCACGCCCACGCCGCACACCGATCCTTCGGCCCGGGATCTGGCTGCGGAATTGTGGACAACAGCAGGCTGCACGCTTCAGGAAATGTCCCCCGAGGCCCACGACCGTGCGATGGCGCGCATCAGCCACCTTCCTCACGCCGCCGCCGCCGCTCTGGTCCATGCCGCTCTGGGAGCAGACCCCTCGCTTGCCCGCCTTGCCGGAGGGGGCTACCGCGACTCGACCCGCATCGCGGGAGGGCCCGAAGGCCTCTGGGCGGAAATTTTCCTCGATAACAGTGCCGAGGTTTTAAATGGAATCGATGACTTGCAAACCGCGCTCGAGACGCTGAAACTCGGCCTCGAAGGCGGCAACCGGAGCGCCGTGGAGGCGTTTCTTGCAGATGCCCGGACTCTCCGCGCCAGCCAGACACCAGCCACATGAAGGCCACCAAGGAAAATCACTCTCTCTCATCCCGCCGCGCCGCGCTCATCGACACCGAAATCGCCGTTCCGCCTGACAAAAGCATCTCCCACCGCGCTGTCATGCTTGCCGCCCTTTCGAATGGAACTTGCGTGATCCGCAATTTCCTCGAGGGCGAGGATTGCCGCAGCACAGCCGCAGCCATGCGTCAGTTGGGAGTTTTCATCGAGTGTCCGGAACCGGGAACACTCATTGTGGAGGGCGTTTCGGGCCGTTTCACCAAGCCGTTCACCGATCTGGATTGCGGCAACTCTGGCACCACGATGCGGCTCATGTCCGGCATCCTTGCCGCCCAGAATTTCACCTCCCGCCTCACTGGCGACCCGTCCCTGTCGAAGCGCCCGATGCAGCGCGTCATCGATCCGCTACGCCTCATGGGGGCCCATCTCCACGCGGAAGGTGAAAAATCCTGCCCGCCGCTTGTAGTCGAGGGTCATGGCCATCTGGAGGGCATCACCTACCGCACGCCGGTCGCCAGCGCGCAGGTCAAAAGCGCGATTCTCCTCGCCGGGCTCTTTGCCAAAGGTCCCACCACAGTGATCGAAAACGCCCGCTCCCGTGACCATACCGAGAGGATGTTCGATTATTTTCTCATCAAATCGAAACGCGAGGAGGTCTGGGAAAACAAAAACTCCCCGAAGGATCGGCGACTCGTTGAAATCCGCACGACCGTCGAGGGAGGTCAGGTGCCGGAGTCGATGGATTTCACGGTCCCCGGCGACATCTCCAGCGCCGCTTTTTGGTTGGTTGCATCCGCCGCGCAACCGGGCTCCCGCCTGCTGGTGAAGGATGTGGGCCTGAACCCCACCCGCACAGGCATTATTGATGTCCTCGTACGCATGGGCGCACGCATCCGCGAAGTGATTGAAACCTCCCTCAGCGGCGAGCCGGTGGGTAACATCGACATCAAGGGCACAACCCTCCGCGCCACGACGATCGCAGGTGCTGAAATCCCGAATGTCATTGATGAAATCCCTATCCTTGCCGTGGCCGCCGCGCTGGCGCAGGGCACGACGATCATTCGCGATGCTGCTGAATTGCGTGTGAAGGAGACCGACCGCATTGCTGCAGTGGCTGCGAATCTTCGCGCCATGGGCGTGCAGGTGGAGGAATTCCCCGACGGCATGGCGATCACCGGAGGCAAACCGCTCAAAGGGGCGCGCCTGCCTTGTCACCATGACCACCGCATCGCCATGGCCTTCGCGGTCGCCGGACTTTTTGCCGAGGGCGAAACAATTATCGAAGACACTGCTTGTGTGAACACCTCCTACCCCGGCTTTGCGCAGTCTCTCTTGCATATTCAAAAAGGTGGCCGCATTAAAAACCGCACCGAGGTCCTGTCCGGGCTGAAAGGCAGCGGCACGCCTGCCGTGAGAAGTTCCGCGCCATGATCGTCATCGCCATCGATGGCCCTGCTGCCTCGGGCAAAAGCAGCGTGGCAACGCGGCTTGCTCGGCGGATCGGCTTTGCCCATGTGAATTCCGGCGCCATGTATCGCGCTGTGACTTGGGAAATTCTCCGCCAGCAGATCGACCCCTCCCATCCCGAAAGCATTGATGCGGCCGTGCACCGTATGTCGGTGGATTCCGGATTCACCGAAGCCGGCGAATCTTTCATCCGCATCAATGCCGGGATGCCCGATTTGGAGCTCCAGACGCTTGAGGTGAACCAGAGTGTTTCTCCTGTCGCTGCCGTGCCTGCCGTGAGAAGCTTGGTCAATGCGCAGCTCCGGGCCCTCGCGGAGAAGCGCCCGATCGTGAGCGAGGGGCGTGATATCGGCTCGGTGGTCTTCCCGGACACGCCCTATAAATTCTACCTGGATGCCTCGCCTGAAGTCCGCCGTCACCGGAGGGCCGCGCAGGGACTGCACGACAGTATCGAGAAACGCGACAAACTTGATTCCAGCCGGGCCAACGCTCCGCTCAAAATCGCATCCGGGGCACACGTGATCGACACCTCGCACCTCACCCTCGAAGGCGTGGTGGACAAGGTGGCGGAAATTCTTTCAAAATCCGGAATCTGCCCGGTATGACGATCGTTTATAATATTTTTTACAATCTGGCGAAGCTCCTCGCCCGCATGATTTTTTCCATGCGAGTCATCCACCCCGAGCGCATGGTGGAGTCTGGTCCGCTTCTCATCGCGGTGAACCACTCCAGCTTCTTCGATCCACCGCTGGCTGGCATTTGCAGCCGCCGTGGCGTTTTTTATCTCGCGCGGAAAACGCTCTTGAAATGGCCGTTCTTCGGCCCTCTTTTTCCTGCGATGAATGTGATCCCGGTGGAGCGTGACGGGAACGACATGTCCGCTCTGCGCGAGGTCATCAAAAAAGTGAAGGAGGGCAATGCCGTGCTTCTCTTTCCAGAAGGCACACGCTCACTCGATGGCGACCTCCAGCCAGCCCGTGCGGGCATCGGGCTGGTGATCGCAAAAACCGGCGCCCCTGTGCTGCCCATGCGAATCTTCGGCGCGTACGAAGCCTTCCCGAAAAATGCCCGCCACTTCCAGCTTTCCCAGATCACCGTGGTCATCGGCGAGCCGATCCATTTTAGTGCGGAGGAAATCTCCAACACCTCCCGCGAGACCTATCAATTGCTCAGCAATCGCGTCATGGATTCCATCGCCGCTTTGAAGCTCCCATGATTTCCACTGGCCGAGCCTCCTCTCCTCTCCCCTTGCTCGCAGCCGCTGTTGTGTTGCTTTACATCGTCCTGCTCGTCCTGCGATTCACGCTGCCCCCCGCAAAAATCGCTGTCGAGGTCATCGTTCGTCCGGGGGCTTCTGCTAATTGATTGAATAACACGCTTGGCGAAGTAGTTTCAGACGATGTTCAAGGAGCATGATTTCCAATACGCGATGGAGAATACCCGCGTGGTCGTGACGCCACAGAGCGCCATCGAGACGTTTGGCACCACGCGCTTTCATTTTTCGCTCGTCACAGAGCCGCTCGACGAGGTCGAGACGGTGCGCATCCGCTCCGGCACGATCGAGGCTGAGCGCCCGCGCATTCTTTCACCCACGCATTTCAGCAAGGTCCTTCTCGAAGGATTTGGTGAGGAGGCGCGGGATTTTGCAGATTGGTTGGAAGCGAATCCCTCTGCCGCCCGCGTTCTGCGCTATGGATTTCAATTCCGCAAAACCGACCTCTCCGAGAAACTTGTCCACGAGCCATTCGACGAGGCGGTCGCCCGCATGGAAGAGGAGATGAAAAATGGTGACGATCCGTTCCGTGCCCTCATCGCCGGCGTGGACGATGTCTGGGAGGTTTGCTTGCTGAAGTTTTCAATGGAAATGATCCAGCGCTCGGCGGGCGAAAATGTCGCGGAATGGAAACGCCGCGGCCTCGCCTGATTTCGGGGTTTTCATTTCCAGAGCGCAGCGGATAGCATCTGCCGACGAATCATGTTCATCAAAGCACTCACGATTTTATTTCTCGTAGCTGGCATCCTGGGTGGGAGCGGCTACTTCATCTACGAACTCTACTACAAAGAGAAAAAACTCGATTACGTAGAGCAGACCGCCGCACCGACACCAACTCCCGCGCCAACTCCCCATCCGGCCTTGGCCGCCTACGATTCCCTCAAGCCGGTCCTCGCGAAGAATACTGTGGAGGCGCGTGATGCCATCGCAGCCCATCTGAGCACCTACCCCGACTCTCCCAAAGCCGCCGAAGCCCGCGCCGCGCTCGGCCGCATCAACCTGGACCTCTTCCGTGATCCCGTCGCGACTCCCTCAAACACCCTCTACACGGTGAAAAAAGGCGATTCTCTGGACCGCATCAAATCCCAGTTCAAAACCAACTCCGAGTTGATCTACTGGTCGAATGGAATGACCTCCATAAACCTTCAGATCGGTCAGCAATTGGTGATTCCCGTTGTTGACACCGCCATCGTGATCGACCGCGCCGGTTCCACCGTTTCCCTCATGAATGCGGGTTCATTTTTCAAGGAATATCCCGCCGTTTCCATGACTCTCACCGGTCAGGCGGCCAAGGGTGAAGTTGAAGCGAAGGTTGTCGACCGCATCGCCCGCAAAGGCGAGGCCCGTGTGGCCTTCGGGGCAAAAGACTACGCCGAAGCCGAACGCACGGTTCTCATCAATCCCGGCAATGTTGTCCTTCGCACCCCGCCCGCTCCGGCGGCAGATGGATCAATGCCGCCGACTCCATCCGGAATCGTTCTCAGTCCCTCGGATTTCGACGAAATCTATGCCCTCGTGAAGTCGGGCACACCTGTCACCATCAAATAACGCGCCCATGAACAAGCAGACCTTGGATTTTGAAAAGCCCCTCGTTGAGCTCGAGCAGAAGATTGAGGAACTGAAAAAACAGTCCGAAGACAGAAATATCGACCTCGGCGGCGAGATTCGCGGCATGCAGAACAAGCTGGAATCGATGCGTGGTCAGATTTACGGCAACCTCAGCGCTTGGCAGCGCGTTCAGATTTCCCGTCATATTGCTAGACCCTTCTTTTTGGATTATGTGCGGATGGCATTCACAGATTTTGTCGAACTCAAGGGCGATCGCCTGTTCGGCGACGATGCCTCCATGCCCGGTGGACTGGCGTCGATTGATGGCATCCGATGCGTAGTCATTGGCCAGCAAAAAGGCCGCGACATGAAGGAAAACCTCCTTCGCAACTTCGGCAGCCCCCACCCCGAAGGCTATCGCAAGGCTCTTCGCCTCATGCGGCTGGCTGAGAAATTCGGTCTTCCCGTCGTCGCCCTCATCGACACCCCCGGCGCCTATCCGGGTGTGGGTGCCGAGGAGCGGCACATCGCCGAGGCGATCGCCGTGAACATCCGCGACATGATGGCTCTCCGCACGCCGGTTGTTTCCGTGGTGATCGGCGAGGGTGGGTCAGGCGGTGCCCTCGGTATCGGAGTTGCCGACCGTGTCCTCATTCTTGAGAATGCCTACTACTCTGTGATCAGTCCCGAAGGTTGCGCCGCCATCCTCTGGAAACACCGCAAACACGCTCCCGAAGCGGCCGAGGCTCTCAAGCTCAGCTCGCCCGACCTTCTTAAAATGGGCCTCGTCGACGGGGTCATTCCCGAGCCCTCCGGCGGCGCACATTGCGATCCCGTGCAGGCTGCTGAAAACCTCAAATCCGCCATCTCCAAAGAACTCCAGGCCCTGCTCAAAACTCCTGTCGATAAACTCCTCCGTGCGCGCTACGACAAATTCCGCAAGATGGGTGTCTTCGAGGAGTAAGAGCCCGACCGCCGCCTGATGAAAATCATCGACCGCCATGTCGCCACAGGCATTCTTGTCACGGCGGGGCTTGGCGTCCTAATTCTCAGCCTGGTCCTGGTTCTAGGAAATATCTTCCGCGAGTTGCTGAATATTTTGGTGAACAACCCGGATGTTCCGATTCTCACAGTCCTCGGCTTCATGGCTCTGGTGTTGCCATTTTCCCTGACTTTTACGATTCCGTGGGGATTTCTCACAGCCATTCTCCTGGTGTTCGGCCGCATGTCCGCCGACAGCGAATTGATTGCGCTCAAGTCAAATGGCGTGAGCATTCCCCGCGTGAGCGCCCCGGTTTTTGTGATCGCTGTCATTCTCACCCTTATCTGTTTCTGGATCAACATCGAGGTCGCTCCCCGCGCCGAACAGGCGATGACCCGGGCTGTGGTGGATATGGCCACGAGCAATCCCGCCGCGCTCTTCCGGGCCGACGAGGTGGTGGATGCCTTCCCCGACCGCCGTGTCTATGTGGGTGGAAAAGACGGTGAAAAACTCAGGAACATTCTGGTCTTTGAGCTCAATGACGAGTCGCGTGTTTCCAAGATGATCTTCGCCAAGGAGGGCGCGCTCACTCCGGACACGGCAAACTCGCGCCTTCTTTTCAAACTGTTCGATGCCCGTTTCGAACAGCGCGATGCGAAAGCCAGCGAGGACTTCTCAAAAATCCACCAAGGCATCGTGATGAAGGAGGGCGTGTTCCCACTCGCCCTCGATAAGTTTTTCAAGGAATTCCAAAGCAACCGCCGCCTCAGCTCCTACACGCTTCTGGATCTTTACACCGCCTACACACAAGCCGAGGGCAAGAAGCGGCAGGAAATGCTCGTGGAACTGAATAAGCGCTTCTCGACCTCGCTCTCGTGTATCGCTTTTGCCCTCATCGCCATTCCCCTCGGCATCACAACCCACCGCAAGGAGACATCCGTGGGCTTCGCCCTGAGTCTCATCGTGGCTTTCAGCTACTTCTTTTTCATCCTCATGGCGGATACCTTCCGGGGCAGTCCTGCCGCGTTTCCACACTTCCTGATCTGGGTGCCAAATTTCGTTTTCTTTGGTCTTGGGCTCTGGCTTTTCACCCGCCTTGCAAAACGCTGATGTCATGAAATTCCGACTTCTTCCGCGCGCTGTTTTTCTTCTCGTTGTTCTGACCCTCTTCGTGCTGGGCGGCATCCTGGCCTGGTTCCAGTCCTGGCGCTCCGCACGAATGGTGGATCTGTATTCGGCATCCCAGATAGTCGCTACCAAGAACGGGCCGATCGAATACATCCGCCATGGCGAAGGCCCGGCGGTCTTGGTTTTTCACGATGCGCCCGGCGGCTATGACCAAGGCGCGGCGTTGGCCGGGTTTCTTGTTGATGAAGGTTTCCAAGTGATCTCGCCCTCCCGCCCAGGCTATCTCCGCACGCCGCTCGAGACCGGTATCACTCCCGAAAACCAGGCGGACGCCGCCGCGCAGCTGCTTGACAGTCTCGGCATCGAGCAAACCTCCGTTCTCGGGTTCGGCTGGGGAGGGCCAGCGGCTCTGGAGTTCGCCCGCCGCTTCCCTCAACGCACGAGCGCCCTTGTTTTCGTCGGCGCTGCCGTGGGCCGATTGAATCCCCCCGCTGCCCCCGCCGTGCCATTCCCACAGGCTGTGGGCGAGCGCCTGACGGGGGATGTCGGATCTTGGCTCTATGCCCGTCTTTCAGAAAACGACCCCGTCGCTGCCCTGCGGGCCGCTTTTTCCATATCCTCGCTCGGCGATGCCGCAGCCTTCGAGTCCTGGGCCGGGCTCGTTCTCGACAATCCCGATCAACTCGAGCTGTTCCGGGCCTTGGCCCTCTCGCTTTCCCCGATGTCTCCACGTGAGCTGGGACTTCGAAACGATCTCCTCCAAGTCCGCGCTTTTCCGGAAATCCCTTTCCAGAGCATCACAACACCAGTCCTTCTCGTTCACGGAGGTTTGGACAAGGCGATACCCGTTGCGCCTGTCGAAGCCGCCAAGTCGAAGCTCCCCAATTCCGAACTCCTCCTCTTCCCCGATGATGGACATCTCGTTTTCCTCGGCCGGGGAGCTTCCATCGCCGAAGACCGCATCACCGCCTTTTTGAAAAAACACACTCCATCCCATGGCGAATAAGTCGCGCCTCACGAAGCTTTCCAACGGCCTTCGCATCGCCACCTGCGAAATGCCCCATGCCGAAACCGCCGCGATGGGCATCTGGGCCTCCGTCGGAGGACGCCATGAACCAGCGAGCTTGAATGGCATCTCGCACTTCATCGAGCACATGCTTTTCAAAGGCACCCAGCGCCGCTCCGCGCGACGTATCATGGAGGAGGTCGAGGGCGTCGGCGGAGACATGAACGCCTTCACTGCCGAGGAGCGCACCTGCTACTACGCCACCGCTGCTGCCGAGTTTTTTCCCAGAGTCTGCGATGTCCTCTGCGACATCTACATGAACCCCCGCTTCTCGCCTCGCGACATCGACCGCGAACGCGGCGTCATAGCGGAGGAAATTCTCATGTATGAGGACGAACCCTCCTCGCGCGTTCAGGAACTCCTCGAAAACACCCAGTGGGCCGGCCACCCGCTCGGCAGGCCGATTACAGGAACCCTACAAACGATCGAGGGGATGGATGCCTCCGCATTCCGCGCTTATCGTTCGAGCCATTACAACGCTCCGAGCACCGTCGTCACAGCCGCAGGCAAAATCCAACACGATGAGGTTGTCGAAAAAGTCACGGCACTCCTCTCGGGCCTCCCGACGGGAAAATCCCCGGCTGCAAAGCCCTTTCCCTCACGGCAAAAATCCCCCCGCATCGTCACCGAAGCGCGCGACATCCAGCAGACCCAGCTCTCGCTTGCCCTGCCCGCCTTCAGCCATCGCGACGAACGCCGTTTCGCGCTCCACCTGCTGAATGTCATCCTCGGAGCAAACGCCAGCTCCCGCCTCTTCCAGGAAATGCGCGAGAAGCGTGGACTCTGCTACTCCGTGAGCAGCCACTGGCTGAGCTTGAACGATGGTGGCGCGCTCGGTATCTCCGCCGGACTCGACCGCCGCAACCTCGAAAAATCCCTCCGCCTCATTCTTGCCCAGTTCGACCTCCTCCGCAAAAAAACCATCGGCTCAGCCGAACTCCGCCGCGCCAAGGAATACACCATCGGCTCGAACCGGATGTCCCTCGAGCGCAGCTCCAGTCAGAACGCCCGCCTTGGTGGGTCCCTCCTAGCCCAAGGCAAAATTGTCGATCCCGAAACCGTCAACGAACGCCTCCGTGCCGTCACTCCCGACGACATCCTCGCCGTCGCCCGTGAAATCCTTGATCCCTCCCGCCTCACCATAGCTGTCGTAGGCCCCAACCCCGACGAGCCCATGATCAAAAAACTTCTCGCGCCCTGACAAAACACTCCCCCGGTTAGAGGCGGGCGATGAGGAGTTCGCGTTGGAAGATGATTTCCTTGGGAAGGTCGCTGTAGAGTTTGATGAAGAGTTCGTCTTGGAGAAGGAGTTCGCGGTGCCACTCGGAGGTGTCGATTTTTTGCGCCTCGGAGAAAATCTCAGGAGTGACGGTTTTATCGAGACCGTCCATGTGGATGTCGGGGTAGTCGGGCAGCCAGCCGATGGCTGTTTCGAGCGCGTGGGCGCCGAATCGACAGCGTTCGACCATCCAGCGCAGGATGCGGGTGTTTTCGCCAAAGCCGGGCCAGAGGAATTTTCCGGCGGAGTCTTTGCGGAACCAGTTCACATGGAAAATGCGGGGCACATATTTGATGTGTTTTCGCATTTCGAGCCAGTGGGTGAAGTAGTCGCCCATGTTGTAGCCGCAGAA
>DGXZ01000010.1:495-22358 GCA_002396485.1 Spartobacteria bacterium UBA5019 | reverse complement strand
TAGCCGCAGAAGGGCAGCATGGCCATGGGGTCGCGGCGGACTTGGCCCACGGCTCCGGCGGCGGCGGCTGTGGTTTCCGAGCCCATCGTGGCTCCGAGATACACACCGTGGACCCAGTTGAAGGCTTGGAAAATGAGCGGCATCGTCGTGGAGCGGCGTCCACCGAAGATCATCGCGCTCACCGGCACGCCGGCGGGGTTTTCCCAATCGCTGTCGATAAGCGGGCAGTTTTTGGCTGGGGCCGTGAAGCGGCTGTTCGGGTGGCTGCTCAGCACGGTTTTCCCGCTGGCATCTGTTTGGCCGGGCGCCCAGTCGCGGCCGAGCCAGTCGACGAGGTGCGCGGGAGGTTCTTTGGTCATGCCCTCCCACCAGACATCGCCGTCATCGGTGAGGGCGACATTGGTGAAAATGGTGTCGCGGGTTATGGAATCCATCGCCACCGGGTTGCTTGCATAGGAGGTTCCGGGGGCGACGCCGAAAAATCCCGCCTCCGGGTTGATGGCGCGGAGGTATCCGTCGGGGCCGGGCTTGATCCAGGCTATGTCGTCACCCACGCAGCTGATCTCCCAACCTTCCTCGCGCATGTCGGGCGGGGGAACCATCATAGCGAAATTTGTCTTTCCGCAGGCGCTGGGGAATGCCGCAGTGACATAGGTTTTCTGTCCATCGGGGGATTTCACGCCCAGGACGAGCATGTGTTCAGCCATCCAGCCCTCATCGCGAGCCATGGCTGAGGCAATGCGCAGGGCGAAGCATTTTTTGCCGAGGAGGGCGTTGCCGCCGTATCCCGAGCCGAAGCTCATCACAAGGCGTTCCTCGGGGAAGTGGGTGATGTAGGTGTGCTCGGGATTGCATGGCCAGGGGACATCCTTCGCAGAGGGTGCGAGCGGAGATCCCACCGAGTGGAGGCATTTCACAAAGGTGCCGGATTTTTCGATTTCCCCATACACGGCCGGGCTCAGGCGGGTCATGGTCCGCATGTTGGCCACGACGTAGGGGCTGTCGGAAATCTCGATACCGTATTGGGCGATCGGAGAGCCGACCGGGCCCATGCTGAAGGGAATGACATACATCGTCCGACCGCTCATGCATCCTGCGAAGAGTTTTTTCAGGCGGACTTTCATCTGTTCCGGTGCCTCCCAGTTGTTGGTGGGACCGGCGTCTTTCTTCGAGTGCGAGCAGATGAATGTGCGCTCTTCCACGCGGGCGACATCGCGCGGGTCGCTGCGGACAAGCAGCGAATTTGGCCGTTTCTCTGCGTTCAGCCACACGCCGGCGCCCGAGGACACGATCGTCTCGCGCATGGCGAGGTCCTCGGTTTCAGAGCCATCGCACCAGTGGATGGCATCGGGGCGGGTGAGGGCAGCGATTTCCTCCACCCAGCTGGCCACTGCTGGAGGTGTGGGGTGTTCTATGGTCTGCGATGAGTCGGTCTTCATAAGCTGTTGCACTATGTGGGTTGTATTCAATGGAGCAAGATAAACGCCCCGGCTTAGGAAATCCTCAGCGGGCGTGCGGTTTCGATGCCGCCGGCGGAGAAGAGGAATTGGAACACCTGCAGGCTTCTGGCGCGGAACGCCCCCGAGCAACTCAGCAGATACAGCCTCCACATTCTCACAAACTCCTCCCCGTAGCGCTGGCGGAATTCCTCCCGCGAGCGCATGAAGCTGGCTTCCCATGCGCGCAGCGTCGGAACGTAGTAGGGGCCGAGGTTGTGCATGTCCTCATTCACAAAATACGGCTCCGCCGCCTGCAGGACCTGCGCGGCGGTGGGGATCGCCGAGTTGGCGAAGATGTAGCGGGAAATGAAGCGGTCGCAAGCGATGCCTGGTTCATTTGCCGTGATGGTGTGGCAGAGGAAAAGCCCGCCAGGCTTGAGGCAATGGCTGGTGAGGTCCATGTAGCGCCGGTAGTTTTTTGGTCCCACGTGTTCGAGCATGCCCACGCTGGCGATGGCGTCGAATTCCCCCTTCACATCGCGGTAGTCCTGGAGGCGGATTTCCACCGGCAGGCCCTGACAATGAGCTTCGGCGTAGGTTTTTTGCTCTTCCGAGATCGTGATGCCCACGACTTCGCAGCCGTGGTTCTCAGCGGCGAACTTTGCCAGGCCACCCCAGCCGCAGCCGATGTCGAGCAGGCGCATGCCGGGCTGGAGGGCGAGCTTCTTGCAGATGAGTTCCATCTTGAGTTCCTGCGCGGCCGCCAGGTCGGTCGTGCCGTGGAAGTAAGCGCACGAATACTGCATCGAGGGATCCAGCATCGCTCCGAAAAAATCATTCCCGAGGTCGTAGTGTTGGTGTGCGACGACACGCGTGCGCGACTTGCTCTGGAGGTTCAGCAAAAGCGAGAATGCCACTTCCACCAGCGCTCCGAGACTCGGACGGATCGCGGTTTCGATGCGGCCGTGGATCGCCCGGGCGCACAGCTCCTCGATGTCGTCGCAGTCCCACCAGCCCTTCATGTAGGACTCGCCGAAACCCAGCGTGCCATCCTTGAGAATGCGGCGGTAGAAGCGTTCGTCATTGACCTGGATGTCGCACGGCCGGTCGCCGTTGATTTCGATATCCGCCCTGGCGAACAGCTCGGTCACTATACGCTCTGCGCGGATGGTTTGTTTTTTGCGCGGGTGGACGATGGTGATTTCCTGAGCCGGGGACATGGCGCGCCTCTCGGCAGATGTGGACGGCGAGCTCATGAGTGCCTCTCCCCGTAGAATTCCGTAAGGGTCTCGAGAAGCTCGCGGAGTTTTTCCTCCGACTGCTCGCGAAGCCAATGTGCGAGCGATTCGTCGTTCGACTTCACCGGCGGGAGCGGGCGGTCGGGAACGATGTCGAACACTTCCAGTTGGGAAGCTGCGGGGTGCGGGTGAATTTGGTTTTGCATAGGCTCCAGACGTAGTTCCAGAGGGCCTCCCTGCGCCATGAGGTGATCACCCTATCGCGGCAGGCGGCGAGGAATGAAATATCTGCCTGCATGCCGGGCAAGTGTCTCCGGCTTTCAAATACCAGAAAAACTAACCTCAAAAAAAACACACCACTGCAATGGACCAACTCCTCGACCAAGTCTCAGAAATCGTCTCCACCGCCGAATCGCCCAGCAGGCCCTTCCGCATCGTCATTATCTACGAGAATGTCGTCTCCGCCGCGCGTGCGTTGCGGGCCTGCGAGGTCCTCCGCAGCGAGATTCCCCACGACGCCGGGCTGGAGATCAATGTCTGGAAAATGAGCGGCCTCGGTTTCTCCGAATCCCGCATCCCATCCGTCTCAGCTGCCGCCCGCGCCGATGTCGTCATCGTTTCGGCATCCGGCAGGGAGGAGCAACCTGCCCATCTCCCGGTCTGGGTCGATGAGTGGCTCAGCCAGAGCGCTGCCGCAGGTTCCGCCCTCTTCACCCTCCTTGGCGACCATGCCACGCCGGGCGCCATTTCCTTCGCCTCCTGGCTCCGCGAAAAAACCTCGCCCAGCGGCATCGATTTTTTCAGTCATCCACCGCTGGACTCCCGGGAATGCGCGCCACTTCGCGATATCCCGCTCCTCATGCCGCCCAGACAACTTCCGGACGTCGTCCACATCCCGATCGAGGAATGGCGCCCCGGCTCGGCATCGTCCTCCGAGCACTTCGAAAGCGCATTCGATATCATCGAAAATTTCGGCGCCCATCTCCGCGCCCGTTTGCACGAGGTGCGGCTCTACAATGAGCATACCCCGTATCGGGAAAAACCTGATGCCATGTTTTGCTAAATTCCCGACCCTCTCGGCGCTTGACATGGAAATGAGATCGTAAGTAAATGCGGTATATGAAAATAAATACGCATTTACCCCCCGCGTTCAGTGTTGAGCAGTGTAAGGCCGTTCTGAAGCACCATATGCTGATGGCAACACCTAACTACAACCCATGAACAGGCTTCTTCACAGTCTCCTGCCCCGACCGGAATGCCTCATGTGCGGCGAGGGCCAATTCCGCATTTTGGCCGAACAATTGCCGGACATTGTGCTTCGCATGGATGCCGATGGGCGGTTTTTATATGTAAATTCCCGCATCCAAGACCTAACGGGCAGTCAACCTGATGCGTTCATCGGCAGGACCTGCAGCGAGGCGGGAATGTCGGAAGAGTTCAGGTTGCTTTGGGAAGGGATTGCGAGGGATACCTTGAAAAAGGAACAAGGGATTGATCGTGAGATGAACCTTGAAATCAATGGCAAGATACGGATTCTGCACATCCGCGCCGTTTGCGATATCACGCCGTCGGTTAAGCAGACATTCATTGCCACGGTGAGGGATATTACAGCCATGCGGCGTGACGAGCGTCACATCCAAGAACTCGTCCAGCGTCTCACATACCATCTGAACAATACGCCCCTTGCTGTGATGGAGTGGGATACCAAGGGCAAGTGTCTCCTCTGGAATGGCGAGGCCGAGGACATGTTTGGCTGGACGCGGCGCGAGTTGAAAAGCGAGCACATGGATTGTCTGGCCTTGATCCACCCGGACGACAGGCCAGGATTTCAGGTTGTTTTGGAACGATTGAAGCAGGGGAAGGCAGCGAGCGACTTTGTAAAATGCCGTGCAGTGCATCAGGATGGCTCGATGTTGTTTTGCGAGTGCCATCTCTCCGCCCTCCTCGATACCGAAGACCATTCCAAGTCCATCCTCTGGGTGGCAAACAATGTCACCGCCCGCGAGTTGGCTGAGCAGGAGATGCATCGCCTCAACAACGGGCTTGCGGATAGAATCCGCGAGCGCACAGCCGAGCTGGAATCCTCAAATCATGAGCTCCAGCGAGAGATACTTGCCCGCAAGTCATTGGAGGTTGAGCTGATCTCCATCAGCGAGCGGGAGCACCGCCGCGTCGGCCACGACCTCCACGATGGTGTGTGCCAGGAGCTTTCGGGTGTCCGCTACTCCCTTGAGGCCATTTCCAAGAAGCGCAGAAAGGGCACGCTTCTGCGCCAGCAGATCGATCAACTCAGTACAGCCCTCGTGCGTGCCGTGCACCACATACGCCTGCTCTCGCGTGGCCTTGCCCCGCTGGAGCTAGAGGGTGGCAACCTCGCCGCCGCACTCGACGAGTTGGCGGCAAACACCAGCGCCCTTTTTCAGGTCAAGTGCACCGTCAAATGCCGGGGGCGTTCCCAGAGGCTCGAAATCGAAAAAGCCATCAACCTCTTCCGCATCGCCCAAGAGGCGATCCAGAATGCCATCAAACACGGTGACGCCACCCACATCCGTCTGGATTTGGATTTGCTCAAAGGCGTGCTGTCCATCACCGACAACGGCAACGGCATCAAGGACAACGACCCAGCTCCCGCACGTGGTAACGGAATGGGCCTTAAAATCATGCGTCACCGTGCCGATGCGATTCAAGGCACTGTCGCCGTCGAGCGCATCCCTGCCGGTGGAGTTCGTGTCATATGTCACTTTCCCAAATGAAAAAAACGAAGCCCTCTCCGAAGAGTAAGAAGCCTGAGAAAAAGCGTATCCTGCTCGTTGAGGACCATCCGATGACCCGCATGGGTCTGAAAATGATGATTGCTGGGGAATCTGGACTCGATGTGTGCGGCGAGGTGGGCCATGCAGGCGAGGCGCTGGATGCCGCCATAAGCCTGCAACCGGATCTGGTGCTCACCGATGTTTCCCTGCCTGGCCGGAGCGGCTTCGAGTTGGTGCAGGATCTTCACGCCCGCTGCCCCGGGATTCCTGTGCTCATTCTCTCGATGCACGCCGAGACCAGCTACGCCCGGCGGGCGCTGGAGATCGGCGCACGGGGATACATCATGAAGAGCGAGCACAGCAAAAAGGTACTCGAAGCGATTCACACCGTGCTGCGCGGCCGCATCTACGTGAGCGAGGCCATAGCCGGGCAGTTGCTGGAGTTTCTTTCCCACCGGTCGAAAAACAAGCAGTCCGGCCCCGACTCACTCAGCCCTAGGGAGTTCGAGGTTTTCAAGCTCATTGGCGAGGGCGTGGCCACCCAGGATATCGCAAAACGCCTGAACCTCAGCCCCAAGACCGTCGAGACCCACCGCGCACACATCAAGGAAAAGCTCCACGCCGCCACCGCCTCGCACCTCATCGCCATGGCAGCTGATTGGATTGCAAGACAAAGTATGGCGGAAAACAATTTTTCCGTTAGCCTGCCGTAGATGTCAGCTATTACTAATCTCGGAATTGAAAACTCCCCTGACGCGAAAAAATGTCCCGTTGCTGTTGTGGGATGTTCTGCAGGAGGAGTGGAAGCCCTTGGCGCCTTTTTTGCAGAGATTCCCGGCGACCTCCATGCCGCTTTTGTTGTCGCCAGCCATTTTCCAGCGGATGTCGAGAGCCACTTGGTCGAAATTCTCACACGCGAGGGCGGCCTGCCCGTCGCGTGGGCCACGTCCGGCGCTCCTGTCGAGCCAGGTCAAATCCATGTCCTCCCGCCCGGCCATCTCTTTGGAATCGAAGGCGGCCGCCTTGTCGAAAAAGGATTGCTCCCCGCGCAGGCCACGCCGGTGCTCATCGACACGCTTTTGGAATCCCTCGCCGCCGCCTGTGGGCCGGAATCCCTCGCCATCATTCTCTCCGGCACAGGTTGTGACGGATCCCATGGAGCGCGCCTCGTGAAGCAGGCCGGAGGCATCGTGTGTGTGCAGGAACCCGCCTCGGCAGCATTCGGCGGCATGGCCTCGAGAGTGCTTCTGACCGGCACAGCAGACTATATCCTGCCTCCCGCCAAGCTCGCCCGCGAAGTCGTGCGCCTTGTGCGGCATGAGATTTCCACTGCCCCTGCGATGACGGAGACCGGGGATGACGAGCAGAGCGCCATGCGACGCCTCACCAGCCTGCTCAGGCGAAACGCCGGTTTCGATCTCGGCGCCTACAAAAGCGAGACCGTGAACCGCCGCATCGAGCGCCGCATGGGCATTTGCCACATTTCCGACTTCGAGGAATATGTCGCCCTCCTGAAAAAAGAGCCCGCCGAGTGTGAGAATCTCGCCAAGGACATGCTCATCAGCGTGACCCGGTTTTTTCGCGACCCCGAAGTCTTTGAGAACCTCCGCAAAAATGTGCTGCCCGCGCTTGTGCGTTCCGCCGGCGGGCGCTCGCTCCGCTTCTGGGTGCCCGGCTGCGCCACCGGCGAGGAGGTTTACTCCATCGGCATCCTGCTTGAGGAAGTGCTTCGCGAGTGTGGTGAGATCAATCTGCCTTGCCGCTTCTTCGCCACCGACCTCGACCGTCGCGCCACCGAGATTGCCGGGCAGGGGATTTATCCCGAGTCCATCGCGGCCGACATCCCACCCGACCTGCTCGAAAAATACTTCACCCGCCACGGTGATCATTACCAGATCTGCCGCACCGTCCGGGAACGCATCGTCTTCGCCAAGCACAACCTCCTCAAGGACCCCCCCTTCACCCGCATCGACTTCGTCAGTTGCCGGAACGTGCTCATTTACCTCCAGCCCGCCGCCCAGCAGCGCGTGCTCTCGATCCTCCACTATGCCCTCCGCGCAGAAGGCGTCCTCGCACTCGGCCTCAGCGAGAGCCTCGGCGACCTGCAAAACGACTTCGAGACGCTGGATGCCCACAACCACCTCTTCCGGAAAAAAAACACGATCCCCAGCGCGTTGCCCGAGGCTTTGCAGTTCGGCGTGCTTCGTTCGATAGCCGACCACCCCGTGAACCTGCCCCCCCTCCCAAGCCACTCGCTTTCCAACGAGCCCCGCCTCACGGAATCGTTCACAAACCGCATCCTCGCCCGTCTTGGTCGCACCTGCTTCGTGCTCAACGACCAGATGGATATCCTCTACAGCTTCGGAACTCCGGCGAAGTATGCCGCCTTGGCCGAAGGGCGAACGAGCCTCAAGCTCACCAGCCTCCTCCCGCGCGATTTCGCAGCCAGCCTCTCCGCCGCCATCGGGAAGGTTTTGAATGAAGGTCACCCCTTCAAATACGGCCCTGTCGAAACATCCCAGGGCTCCGTGAATGTCCTCGTCGAATCCTTCCGCTCCCCCGGCCAGGATCGGGTCTTCCTTTTGGTTTTCTTTGAAGGCATGGAAAAAAACCTCCCCTTCGAACACCCCCCCTTCGAACTCAAGGATAGCATGCTCCGCATCGCCGACCTCGAAGAGGAACTCCGCGCCAGCAAAATCCGACTCAAGGCCGCGATCGAGGAACTCGAAGCCTCCAACGAAGAACTCCAAACCTCGAATGAGGAGCTCCAAGCCTCCAACGAAGAACTCCAAAGCGCCAACGAAGAACTCGAAACCGTCAACGAGGAACTTCAAACCCTCAACAACGAGCACCAAACCAAGATCGCCGACATCACCCAAGCCAACGAGGACCTCGACAACTTCATCGCCAGCACCGACATCGCCACCATTTTCCTCGATAACGGACTACGCATCCGGCGATTAACACCCAAAGCCGCCGCCAAGACCGGCATCCTCCCCCACGATATCGGCCGCGAAATCACCGCCCTCGCACATCCCCTCCTCGCACACGCCGCCGAAGCCGCCCGACGCATACTGGCCGGCGAAAAGCTCGTCGAAGCCATCCTGCCTGCACCCGACGGCGAAAAAATCCTCCTCCGCGCCACCCCGTTCCTCCACAAAGATGGCACCCCAGGCGGAGCCACAGTCAGCCTCATCAAAATCAGCAACAAACAGGCAGGCGAAGTCTAAGACGCCATCCACAAATGGCGACTGCGTCGCCTGAATCTTGGGGACCCGCCGCGTGGCGTTCCTCTATTTCAAGTCGGCTTCTTCAATGAGTTCCTCAAGACCCTTTAGGCGATACTTCAAGCAAAGCGCGCGCACGGCATTGAGATCAAGATCGGGATTGCGCACCAGCAATTCCACAATGTCCGCCTGGGATTTGTGCCCGCCGGCATAAAGTTTGAGCGCGATGAGGTGGGGCAAAGGAACAAGTTTGAGGGAACTGCCTTGGCGCACGCGCAAAGTGGATGCCTGCACCGCATCCTCGATCACTGCCGGAAACCGCCCTGCAAAGCTGATGATTTGCAATAGACCGAATGCACCGCGCACATCAACGACTCCGCCGAGGGAATCCTGGGCATCGGGTTCGCGGAGCTCCACCGAGTAGCCTGCCGATATCAGCGAGGCGGTAAGCATTCGCAAAGTAGAAATGTCGGCGTTCACGCCGAAATCAATATCCTCGGTTTGGCGGACATAGTGATAAGCGGCCAACGCCACAGCACCGATGATCACCGCATCAATCCCGTGTCCTTGGAGCCGTGCGATGATTTCTTCTGCAGCATCAAGAATGGACTCCGAATCCTCCACTTACTTGATGGAGGCCGGTTTCAGCCAAGAAAAGCGGCGGCTCATAGTGAGCGCGGCGTGGACTCTTTCCTCCACAGTCATTTCCTGCAATCGACGCAACTCGCCCAAGCGTGAATCCGCAGCCGATTTGCTGCGGCGAGCTGTCAGTGAACTGGGTCTGCGTTTTTCGCTGAGAGGCATTTCAGTGTCTTTACTTCTAAACCAGCTCGCTCAAGTCCGTCAATTCGCTATCCGAAAGATGGGCTATCAACCGCGCCTTGGTGCAGGGGCTTTTACCTCAAGCGTTGCTGGGATTTGGCGTTGGCGTTGGCGTTGGCGTGGGAGTTGGAGGGGTGGCTGTTGGGCTTGGGGGCGTGGGAGTTGGTGGCGCTGGTGTTGGCGTTGGAGCAGGCGTCGGCGTTGGCGGAGGTGGTGGCTGAATTGGATTTGTCGGTACCACCGAGGGGAGGTCGCTTATTCCAATTTGGTCCGGGTTGGCATCGGTGCCGCCCTCGCCTTGAGCTTGTGATTCCGCTTGGACTTCCGTTGCGATAGTGGCAGCTGCTTCCGGCACAGCCTCCGAGGTATTCAGGATGATCTGTTCGGACTGCTGGGGTTGGGCTTGTGCCACACTGCGCGCAATGGCTGCTGCGACATCTGGCAGCGCTGCCGCTACCGCTGCCGCTACCGCTGCCGCGATTTGGGGAGATTGGGAGGGGACGACGGAAGCCACAGACGCTGCCACATTTGGTGCGGAAGCTGGAACGACAGTGGCCACGCTTGTTGCGATTTGTGTTGCCAATGAAGGAGCGATGGATGCAACGGCTCCCGCGATTTGCGGTGCAAAGTTTGGTGCGCCTCTGGCAGCCGCAGCAGCGATATCCGGAGCGGCATTAGGTGCCAGATCTGTGGCAAAGGCGGCGATCTCCGCTGCCGAGGAAGCTTTTTCGGCCGAGAGTTGTTCCACGGTTTTTAATAGGGTTTCTCCGCCGATTTCGGCCGCATCCTCGATGGCGGTTTTCTGGTTTGTATTCAGGCCCGAGCCAGAAGCCCCTGCGCTTTGCAACAAGGTATTTGTAACGACTGTCGCTGCGGATTCCTGCTGACTTTTCACCGATTGCAGGATCGACAGACTCGATTCAGTTGGAATTTGAGTGGTGACCGGCTGGCTGACCGTCGACGCTTCGCCGTTGGCGTCTGGCGTCACGGTAACGCTTGTTGAAAATCCTCCCTTCACAGAGCTGGCTCCACCCTTGGTGGCAACTGCAACTTCACCTGCGGCAACAGAGACACTGAGGCTTTTGGAACCGCCATTCGCATCCCTCCGCAAGCCTACTTTGAACTCCGTGCCGCGAATTTCCGCTGTGCCGAGAGGGGTTGCCACAGTGAGGCTGGAGCCGGGTTTCAGTTTTTTGACACCCGATGTCACATCCCCATACTCAAGGAATGTGGACAGCTTGGAATTGCTCGGTTCCGTTTTCATCTCGCTCAGGGCTTGTTCCGAAACCTCCCAAGGCGCCTGAAGAAACTCCTCGACAACAAAACTCGACTCGGCTTCGACCTGAATCACCGAACCGTTTTCAAATGCCAGAGAAATAGTGGAATTTTTAGCCGTGATGACTTTTTCACCCTGTTGCAAGGTCTGCCCCTTGGCAGCGTTTATTGCTTTCGTTGTCCCGGGCTTGATGAGCATCACCTTGCCTTGAACAGCGGTAATAATGATCGCCCCGCGCTTCATATCGGCGGAATTGATCTCCTGCGCATTAACGACCACGACAAACGAGAGCATCGCCGTTAGAAAAACGACGCAAAATAGATGGTCGAAATGGCAAAAGTTTTTAAGCATATAAAGGGAGGTCAAGCCATAACTTGCGCCACTTGTTGGCCTGCCGCAATAAATTTTTCTTTCGAAAAAACCACTAAAAAGGAAAAGCCCGCGCGGCAGCGCGATCGTCCATTCCGGGTCCGATTTTCGCGGCAGCGCCGCCTTTGCATCCAAAAACGGCGCTGTGCACCTGAAACTTGGGACCCCGACGGCGCGGCATCCCTACCATTCTACAAGGTGCTGATGCACCAATTCCTCTGCGACAGCGCTGGGCACTCGAGTTGGGATTAGAGCGTTTCCGGGGCGTTGAGCAACTCGGCGATGCGCTTGAGGAGGCGGCCGGCGGCGCCGCCGTCGAGGACACGGTGGTCGAAGCTGAGGGTGAACATGGCTTCCACCACGGGGACGAATTCCTCGAGTTGGGGATTCCAATTTGGAACAGTCTGGCCTGCTCCCATGCCAAGGAGGACGGTTTGCTCGGGGAGAGGGATGGGCGTGGCGAGGGTGAGGCCGAAGGTGCCGTAGTTGGTGATCGTGGCGATCGATCCGCCCGTGTCGGCGGCGGGAAGGCGGCGTTGGCGCGCGAGCTCCACGAGGCGGTTGTAGCGGGAAACGAGGTCGTCGAGAGGAAATTGGTCGGCGTTGCGAATGACGGGAACCAGCACGCCATCCTCGGCTTCGACGGCGAACCCGATATCCACCGAAGGCGGGTGCACGATGCTTTCTCCTACAAGGCGTCCTGCGGGAGCGCTGTTCTCGCCGAGGGCAACAGAAAGAGCGCGAAGGGCATACAGGGCTGGACCTGGCTTGGAGGGGTGCGATTTGCGATGGGCGAGGAGCTTGTCGAGCTGGATGGGAATGCCCACTGTGGCGAGCGGGCGCGACCAGCTGCGGATCATGGCGTCGGCCACGGCTTTCCGCATCGGTGAGGCGGGAGTGATTTTGTTGTTTTCGATGCTCCCCATGAAGCGCTCGAGGTCCTCGATGGTGACGCGTCCACCGGCGCCACTGCCGGCAATGCCCGCGAGATCGGCTGCGCGGAGGCCGAGTTCCGACATGCGGGCCTTCATGCGGGGCGATAGGTAGGTGACTCCTCCGGCATGGGCAGGAACGGGCAAGCCACCCGGCACGGTGGGTTCGACTTTTTGCGGGGCTGGCGGTGTGTCGGAGCGCTTCTTTGCGGGTTTGCGCGAGGTTTTTTCGGGTTCATCCAATCCCAGGCGCTTGGCCTCCTCCGCGCTGACTTCGATCTGACCGAGAATCGCCCCCACCGGGTAGCTTGTGCCATTTTCGGCAAGTAATTCCGTAATCACTCCCGAGCAGGGCGCGGTAACCGCCATCATGGCCTTGTTTGTCTCGACCTCGATGAGATCGGCATCGGCGTGGATGCTGTCACCTTCTTTGAAAAGGAGGCGAACGATGGTCGCCTCGGCGATGGATTCGCCGAGTTGGGGCATTTTAATGGGAACAAGAGCCATGGTGGATCAGATGTGAAGGAGGCGCCGGGCTGCGGCGGCAATGGTTGATGCTGTGGGGCGATGGGCCGCCCAAAGGTCGGGATGATAGGGAACCGGCGTGTCTTTGGCGTTAATACGCATTGGAGCGGCGTCAAGGAGGCCAAACCCTTCGGTGGATATCCGGGCGAGGACTTCGGCGGTGACTCCGCCCCAGGGCCACTCCTCGCTGACGCAGAGCAGGCGGCCGGTGCGGGCGACAGACGCAAGAATCGTGTCTGTATCCAGCGGCTTCACGCTGCGGAGATCGACGACTTCGATTTCGTATCCGTCCTCGAGAAGTTCCTGCGCGGCGGCGAGGGATTCGTGGAGCATGGCGCCATGGGTTACGATGGTGGCATCGCGGCCGGCGCGGGCGATGCGGGCCTTGCCGATCGGCAGAGCGGTCTCGGGGAGGGAATCCGCTTTGAGATGGTAATAGAGAAACTTGTGCTCACAGAAAATAACCGGATCGTCGATATTCACGGCTTCGAGCAGCATCGTATAAGCATCCTCAACGGTCGCGGGTGTCACAACCACCAGACCTGGCCAGTGGGCGTAGATGGCCTCCAGGCTCTGACTATGGAACGGACCGCCGCCGGATGTGCCGCCTGAGGGGAGGCGCACCACGATGGGGCAGGGAACGCTGGTGCGGTAGAAAAGCGTGGCAGCGTGGTTGACGATCTGGTTGAGGCCGCAGGTCGAGAAGTCGGCGAACTGCATTTCGACAATCGGCCGGGCGCCTTCAATGGCCGCGCCGATCGCCATGCCCACGATGGCGTCCTCGCTCAGCGGGGCGTCCAGCACGCGTCCGGGGAATTCGGCGGAAAGATTTTTCGTGGCCTTGAATGCCCCCCCGAAACTGCCGATGTCCTGCCCGTAGAGAAAAACGCGGGAGTCGGTCGCGAGGGCCTTTTGCTGGGCGAGGCGGATGGCTTCGAGATAGGTGATCATGAGGCGGCGTATTGTTCCCGGTATTCAGGCCTGGAGAGAGCGGCCCAGTCGTCTTCGCTCGGGTCCGGCGAGGGTTCGCGGCGGACGCGGTCGGCAGTGGCATTGACCTCGGACTCGGTCTCACGCTTCCAAGCTGCGACTTCATCAGCTGTGTGCCAGCCTTGGTCTGTGATGTGCTTTTCCGCGAGCAGGAGGCAGTCGGAGCCGACGGCGGATTTTTTCAATTTGGGATCGAGATAGGCGAAGTCGTCATGCTCTCCGTGGCCGACGAGGCGCAGCAAGTCGGCAACGACCAGCTGGGGTCCGCCTCCTTCGCGTGCGGCGTGAATGGCGTTGCGTAGAGTCTGGAGGCAATCCATCAAGCTTGTGCCATCGGCCTTGTGCGCGCCGACTCCATAGCCTGCGGCTTTGTCCAGAAGGTCTGAGCAGGCGTATTGGCGGGAGTTCGGCGTGGAGTAGGCGTATTGGTTGTTCGCAACAACCACGATAAGTGGGAGCTTGTCCACAGCGGCGGCGTTGAGCCCCTCATGGAACGCGCCGGTGGATGTCCCGCCGTCCCCGATGCAGGTGGCCCCCACGACGCCCTGCTCGCCTTTGAGGCGGCGCGCGAGAAGTGCTCCCGCCACGCTGGGGATCATGGCCCCAAGGTGACTGATCATGGCATAGTAGCCTTCCCGGGGGCGGCCGCGATGGATGTTTCCATCCCGTCCACGCATGGAGCCGAGCTGGGATCCCAGGTAGGTGCGAAGTGTGTCGAGAACCGTATCGCCGAATGCGAGGCGTCCAGCTTGATCTCGGATGAGTGGGGCAAAAATATCACCCCGCCGGAGTTGGATACCTACGGAGACGCTGAGAGCTTCCTGGCCACGGCCGAGGAACACACCGCCCTTGATCATGCCTGCACGATAAAGGCCCGCGAGTTTTTCCTCCAACACGCGCGAGGTGAGCATGACGCGGTAGGCTTTGATGAAATCGGACTGGGTAACCGGCGCGATCTTTTTGGACATTGAGTGTATTTATACGGGTAAGCCACTACCTGCTGCAAAGCATTCCTTCACTCCCCCCGCCGCGACGATCGACCAAAAATTTGGACGATCGTCCAAATTTTTGGTTCGGAGCGGAGGGATTCAGCAGGCATGAGGGAGAGGTGGGCTTACTTCGGGGAGGGGGCGGCTTCGAGGTGAGGGTCTTTTTGTATGGTCGCGAGGAGTATTCCCTCGTTCTGGAAGGCCTCGTAGATGGCGAGGCGGAGTTCACTTGGGACTTGGTTCGCAGAGTGGGGGTTTGTTTTGTCGATCCAGTATAGAACGCGCAGGATGAGCGCGTCCTTGGCAAAATCTTGAAACAAGACATCGATCCCACGGCGGGTGAGCACATTGGGATTGGCGGAAACGATGCCGTGAACAAGATCCATGGCTTTTTTAACGGGCGCTCCTTGGGTGATGGCGACGCTGAATTCCTGTCGGGCGTGGCTGTCGGAGAGCGTCCAGTTCACCACCTTGGTTTGGAGGATGACGCTGTTGGGGATGAGGATTTCAACGCCGTCGCCCCGGCGCAGTTGGCAGCAGCGCGTGCCGATTGATGTCACCATGCCGGAAAAGTTTTCGACATCGATGATGTCGCCGATGCGGATCGGACGCTCGAAGAGAAGAATAATCCCGCTGATGAGATTGTTCATGAGCTGCTGGGTTCCGAAGCCGACCGCGATCGCGGCACCGCCGCCTAATAGGGCGAAGATGGTCAGGGGAATTTTCACAACAGCCAGTGCTACCAAGCAGATGACTCCCAAGAGCAAAATATGGGTGAATTTCTGAACGATGGCGCCGGTATTGGCATCCAACGCAAACCGCATGCTCAGCCGCGAGCGCAGCCAGCGGCTGAATGCGGAGGATGCGAGTCCCCCACTGACAAGGATCGCCACGGCGATCAGCAACATGCCGAGAGTGACGGGGCTTGGACGCTGGACGACCTGACCATTGACGAACACCGAGTCGTTGAGGGTGAAAATCTCGGTGTTCCAGAAATTATGCATCTGGCTGGTGAGGGAGGTGGCGGCTGCATCCATTTTTTCGCCGATGCCTGCGCTCTTGCGACGGGCCGTGATGTCCGCACTGGTCAGCTTGATCAGCTCGAAAAGCCGGGAAAATCTGTTTTCCCACTCCGTGAGGTTTGCCTCTTCCTGCTGGAAGGCTTTGTCCAAGATGTCCCCGTTGGCAGGCGTTGACGGGGCGTCTCCCGACCCATCGGCGGGGGACGCTTTGCGCCAGCGGTCCTGAAGTTTCGAACGCAAACCGGTGATGAGCAGTTGCCACGCTTGGACATCCTGCGCCTTCTCGTCCAGCAATCGGGCGATTTGTTCGATGGATGCGGCATTTTTTGTATTCCAGAGATCGTAACGCGACTGCCAGACCTGGCCGGTGATGAGGAGGGCGATGCGGTGATATTCGAGGAGTTCGAGTTGGTTCTGGAAACTCGTCGCCAGCCGGGAGGCTGCGTCCTTTTCACCCAGGGGCGGGTTTTCCGGGGAGGCCTTTTTGAGTTGTCTGCCGACCTTGGCCACGGAATCGGCGATTTTGTTTTCGAGCTTCTGGATATCCGAGAGCTTGGTTTGCAACACTTGCTCCGGAAAGGAAACTCGGCCTTCCAAGCTGGCGGCATTCAGTTTCTCCAGTTGAATGCGGGCTTTCTGAAGGTCGACATCCGCTTGCCAGCTTTGCTTGTTCGAACGCAAGGTATGTTCCGCGAGGATGGCTTGCACCCGTGTCTCTTGCAGTTGCAAAAGCCAGGCGTCGCGGGGGGACTCCGCCGGACCAGCGGCTTGAAGCGATTCGAGTCTTTGCTGCTGATCCTTGAGTGTCGCAAAAGCGGTGGTCTCCTGCGTTGCGCGGGAGGAGCCGATTTTATTCAGGGCCTCGAGCCAATCCTCCGCCTGCCAGACTTTAAGGCGCGCTTTGTCGTAAAGGTCGAGTCCGGTCTCAGGAGTGACTTCCGGGGGTTGGAAATGCCCGATGGCCTCGCGGATTTCGGTGGTTTGTTTTTCGAGGGCATTCGCCGCGCTGCCCCAGTCTTCGGCGAGGGTCTTGGATTCGACAAGCTGGGTCAGGAGGTGCAGGTATTCGCGGTATTCCTCGGGCGTGGCGGGTTTTCGTTTCTGGAACTCTTCCAGCCCGCCCTGCCGGACCTCGTCGAGAAGTTGGTGATAGTCTTGTTCAACGACTGAAGTGGGAGTGGGTGTCGGTTCTTGGGATGAGGCTTGAAAGAGAAATCCAAAGAAAATGCCGAGTGCTGCTTTGAAAAAAATGTTCATTATGGCGGTGATTCCTGTTGCCACGCAGGAAATCGACGTTAGGATACACACCCTTTTCCAAAATGAAGCCAGAAATTCATCCAGATTACCAAGAGACCGTGATCGTGTGCGCTTGCGGTGCCACATACAAGACACGCTCCACTCGGCAGAACATCAAGCTCGGCATTTGCGCCGCCTGCCATCCATTCTTCACCGGTGAGCAGAAATTTGTCGATACGGCAGGCCGCGTTGACAAATTCAAGCAACGCTACGGCACGGTTCGCGTTGCACGCGCCGTCAAGAAGCCTTAGTCAGACTCTCTCCCTCTTTTTAAAACGGTAAACGGGTTCAAGGCCTGTTTACCGTTTTTATTTCATCATGGACTTTGAACCTCTCATCGAGCGCAAGCGCCGCCGCTTCGAAGAACTGGAAAGCGAAATTTCCTCGCCCGGCCTCTTCGAGAATGCCGCGCATGCCAGGGAGGTGCTGCGCGAACATGGTTCGACAAAAGAACTGCTCGAATCCTGGGAAAAACTCACCCGCGCGCGCTGCGAGATGGACGAAAACCGCGAGCTGGCGGCGGGCGAGGACAAGGAAATGGCCGCCATGGCCCGCGAGGAGATTGAGCGCATCGAGCCGGAGATTCAACTCTTTGAGCGTGCCGTTCAAGTGGCGCTCCTTCCCCCCGAGCCGGATGAGGATCGCGATGCCATTGTGGAAATCCGCGCCGGCACTGGAGGCACCGAGGCCGCTCTTTTCGCCGCCGACTTGCATCGCATGTATTGCCGCTACGCCGATTCTCTGGGACTCAAGGTCGAGGAACTTGAATCCAGTCCGGCCGACCTAGGTGGTGTCCGTGAGATCATTTTCCGTATTTCCGGCACATCCGTCTTCCGCCGCTTCCGCTACGAGAGCGGCGTGCACCGCGTGCAGCGCGTGCCCGCCACCGAGGCCCAGGGCCGCATCCACACCTCCACCGCCACAGTCGCCGTTCTTCCCGAGGCCGAGGAGGTGGATATCGAAATCAAACCCGAGGACCTGCGTATCGAGGTCTGCCGCGCCGGCGGACCCGGTGGTCAAGGAGTGAACACCACGGACTCCGCTGTGCAGGTCATGCACATCCCGACGGGACGGATCGTTCGTTGCCAGGACGGACGCAGCCAGCAGAAGAACAAGGAAGCTGCCATCAAAATCATGCGATCCAGGCTCCTCGAGGACAAGCGCCGCGAGGAGGAGGAAAAATACTCCGCCCACCGGCGCAGCCTCATCGGCGGCGGCGGACGCGAGGAAAAAATCCGCACCTACAACTTCGCGGAGAACCGCGTCACCGATCACCGCATCAAGCTCTCACTCTACTCGCTCGACCGCTTTCTCGAAGGCGACATCGGCGGGCTTGTGGAAGCCCTTCAGGTCAGCGATATCGAGCAACGCTTGAAAGACTCCGGTATCGCCTGATCCTTCCGGGCCGCATTATTTTTTTTTGACGGAGTTTTTGAAATAATTATCTTGTGGCCTCTCTGGGCATTATCCAGATTGCCACCGCTTCAGGCGGTTTATGAACACCAATCCAGCTAATCCCACCGACCTGTCCGGTTTGGAAATGGACTTGCTCAAGTCCTTCCAGCCCTCATGGGTCAAGGAATCCACTCCCTCGAGTAAAATTTCGCAGATTTCCACTCGGGATGACGATGAGGCCAGAGGGAGGTCCGGTTTCGAACGGGACGATGCCGATTTTCGTTGGAATCGCAAACCGCCGAAATCCGAGCGCCTGACCCGCAAGCATGGGGCCGAACACGCCGAAAAATTGCGCCGTCCCTCCGGTGACAAGGGCCCGACGGGCAAGGGTCCCGCGCCCCGCAGGGATTCGCGGCAAGAATCCGATCGCCGCCAGCAAGCACCCGCGCCCCGCAACCCTGTTCTCGATGGCTGGGAGATCAAGTTTGTTCCCGAGCCACGCGGCGTCGATGGACTACTGAAACAGATCAAATCAACCGCCAAGACATATTCCCTCTTTGAGCTGGCCCGTCTGGTTCTCGAAAAATCCGCGCGCTATCTTGTGGAGTTCCAGCGCAAATCCGGCCCCGCGCTTTTTCAGGTGGCGGCGGATGGCACACTCTGGCTGAGCGAAAGCGATGCCGTTGCGAGGGTTCTCTCCGCACACTTGGAAAATTTTTACCGCCGCGAACGTATCGCCGTGGAACCGCCCAAGGGAGCCTCTCCGATCATCGCCCAGTGCGGGATGAGCGGTGTGCTTCTCGGGCCGCCAAACCTCCACGACTATCAGCTCAAGGTTCAAAAACTCCATGCCGAACGCTTCGGCAATATACCGCTCGATGCCTACAAGGCCCGCATCCGCATGGTCCGCGATGAGGAATCCATCCAAAAATGGCGCGACGAACAAAGTTCTCAGGATGTCTTTTTTGCTCTCGAAACCCCCGAAGGCACCGAGCCCGTGCCACTCAAGAGCCTCGCGGAAGTCACCGAGCACTTTCAAAAAAATCACGCAGCCAGCGCGATTATCAATCCCGGCGATCACTTCACCGTTCCAGGCTCTGCGCCGGTGAACGACTCCGCGCCAGCCGCCATTGAGTTCACCCGCCGTGAACTCGACAGCCTCATCCGGTTCCCGCTTCCGCTAGCCAATATCCTGGGCCAGAAGCTTGCCGCCGGCGGGTTGCAGATTTTTAAAGCCCACGAAAACATCACCTATGTCTCCGTGGCCCGGCCCAAGATGCTCGACCGCCAGTCGAATCCCGTCTCCGAGAGCCTCGCCGCCATTCTCGACTATCTGGAATCAAATGCCGGAAAACCCCGCTCGGAACAATGGAAAGCCCTGCTCGCGCTGCCCACCCTGCCATCCGATCCCGCACTTCGGGAGTCGGCCCTGCTCCGCGATTTCCATTGGCTCCTGCTCCAAGGCCATGTCATCGACTTCGCCTCGAAGGGTCTCGAAATCCCTCGGCGACCAAGCGCCCGCCCGCCACAGGACAGGCAGGAGAAATCCCAAAACAACCGCCCACCCCGGCCTAGCCAACCCCACAAGCCTACTCGTCCTGCAGCCATTGTGCCACAGACACACAAGCCGAATCCCGAGCCACCTGCTGAAGTGTCCAAGGCCGAATCTGATTCCGCAGAACTGCAGCCCGACGAGCCAGAGGCTTTGCCCCATGGGGCGGATGTTCTGCCTGACGCGGCAGATTTTCTACCTCAGACGACTCCGATTTTACCCGAAGAACCCGACCTGGCACCCGATGTACTCGAGACACCAGCGTCGGAGGGCGATTTTTTGGTGGCTGAAGATCCCGCAGCCCAAGACACGCCCACGCTCGAGAGCGGCGAATCCGTTCAGCCCTCCATCGAAAGCCAAGTTACCAAGCCACTCGCGTGACCCACGGCCAGCAGAGCCTTTGAAGGATGCCACGCCAAGGCGCTGATGCCTGTGCCAAGCCTGGCGCGCTTGCGGCGGAATTGGCCCTTTTCAAAAGTCACCACCAGCAGCGTGCCCTCGCCATCGCCTGTTGCGAGCTGGCCGGTGGTGGGTGAGAAATCCAGCGCCAGCACTTCGCTCTCGCTGCCATCGACCTGAATCGGTCGGGCTCCATCCGGACCTTTTGCGGATGCGCACGGCCAGACCGTGACCACCGGACTGCCCGCCGTGGCGAGGCGCTTGCCATCGGCCGAAAAGGCCAGCGCGCGCACCTTGGATTCAAATCCCTCCATGTTGAGCGGATTATCCCTCGGGATATCGTAAACATGCACACTCGCAGTCTGGTCCGCCGTGGCCAGCCAGCGTCCGTCATTGCTCCAACGCACCTGCAGGCTCGCTCCACCCCAATCGAAGCGGGCGAAAGGTTCTTTTTCACCAAGCCTCCAAAGCAGCGCCCCACCCGCGCCTGCTGTGGCGATCTCGGCGGGCGACTTGGGATTCCATGCGAAATCCGACACCACGGCTGGCAAGTCGCGCAGGCTTTTTTCAGCACTCCCGGCCGCGTCGAAAAGGTGCAGCGTCTTGCCCTGGCCCGCCGCGAGGAGCGCCCCATCGGGACTCGTCCGCACGTGCTCGATCATCCCCCGCCCAGGCTTCCACTCTCGCGAGCCGCAGCGGATTTTTCCGTCAAACCCGCAAGTCGCAGGCTCGCCGACGAACCAGTCCGAGCTTCCATTTCCCATGCCGTGGCCAGGCAGTTCCTCCAGCCGCGTCGCTGTCTCGTCTGCCACCAATATAGCCCCAGTGGCGGGAGTCGCCAGAAGACGCGTCCCCTCGGGATTCCATTTCAGGTCGAGGATGTGATCCCCCGCAGTGATCGAGCCGGGGCTTTTCAAGCGAGGCAGGAGCGGAAACCGCTGGTGAGGGCCTCGCGGTCAAGCTTGCGGCCTATGAAAACCAGGCTGTTCTTGCGTGGGCGTCCGGCCCACGGACCGCCGCTCGCCGCATCGATGAGCATGTGCACGCCTTGGAACACCACGCGGTCGGCCTGGCCCTTCACGGCGAAAACCCCCTTCATGCGGAAAATGTCCTGCCCCTGGTCGCGAACGAGCTTCGAAATCCAGTCGTTGAGTTTTTTGCCATCGCACTCCCCCTCGGCTTCGATGCCCACGCTCGAGATGTCCGAGTGGTGATGGTGGCGATGTCCATGCGCATCCAAAAAGTGGGGGTTGAGTTCCGTGGCGCGGTCGAGGTTGAAGCCGCCCACTTCGAGCACTTTTTTGATATCGATCTCCGCGCGCGTCGTGCGGTGGATCACCGCCAGGGCATTGATGGCGCGGATGCGCTGCTCGGTTTCCTCCAGCTCTTCGGGAGTCGCGAGGTCGGACTTGTTCAGAAGAATCACATCGGCAAAGGCCACCTGCTCCTCGGCCTCGTGCGTCTCACCGACATGGCGCGAGAAATGGTGCGCGTCCACCACGGTCACCACGCCGTTCACTACCGTCTGCTCCCGCAATTCCTCATCCACAAAAAATGTCTGCACCACCGGCCCCGGATCAGCCAGGCCGGTCGTCTCGATCAGGATGTGGTCGAACTTGTCGCGGCGCTTCATGAGGTT
>DGXZ01000010.1:0-334 GCA_002396485.1 Spartobacteria bacterium UBA5019 | reverse complement strand
ACTTGTCGCGGCGCTTCATGAGGTTCCCCAGAATGCGGATCAAATCCCCGCGCACCGTGCAGCAAATGCACCCGTTGTTCATTTCAAACAACTCCTCCTCGGCATTGATGACCAGCTCATGATCGATGCCAATTTCGCCAAATTCATTTTCGATCACCGCAATCCGCAGCCCGTGGTTTTCCCCCAGAATGCGGTTCAACAGCGTGGTTTTTCCGGCTCCAAGGAAGCCGGTGAGAATGGTGACAGGTATGCGAGACATCCCGCAATTAAACAGGAAAAACCGAAACGCTGAAAAGACTCTTTTGAAGGGCTGCCTTCCTGACCCGAGCCCGCG
>DGXZ01000008.1 GCA_002396485.1 Spartobacteria bacterium UBA5019 | reverse complement strand
CCTCTCTTCGGCGCTTGCTGCCGGGGCGCCAGCGCTCCCGATTGCCGCCGCCGACCCTCAGGCACAGGTCGGAACGTCCTCTCCGAGTCCCGCATCGTTACCCACAATGAGCGAGGCCGCGCAACCCTCGCAACGCAGCCCTGGAGCGCCGAAGTATGACGACATTTGTTTTTCACCCCGCAGACTAGGTTCCCGCAAACAAAACGTGGTCGACGTAGCCAAGATATTTCATGCCACGCGCCTTGAGTGGGTTTACGTGGATGAGGGCGATGTTTCAGAGCTGGAGCAACTCGGCGAGCTTGGCATCACATTCGGCTTGGGAATCCAAGGTCACGACACTCCCGAAGAAAAAAAGGGCCCCGTTGGTTTCAAGGCAAAGCCAGAATATTTCACCGAGGGTCGCGCTCTCGATATCGAAGGCAATCAAAATGAGATTGGTCTGGGCTCAATACACGATCCGGCTTATGATGAAGTTGAAAAACGCTGGTTCCGCCTTTTGGGACAACTCGGCGCCAAGCGCATTCAGAAGGATGATGCGGATTGGCAGTATCGCGATTGGGATTTTAATCCCCATGCGCTCACTCAGTTTAATGCCTATCTGGCTGCGAACGTTCCGCCCGAGACACGGGAGACCTTGGGCATTGGCGATCCCGCCACGTTTGATCTGAAAACGTATGTTCAGAAATATACCAAAGAGAATCCGATTCCGCCCGAGTTCCAGAAGCTGTGGGAGGACTTCCGTCTGGAAACACTGAGGGGTCATTATAAAAAGCAGCGGCAGTGGGCAGAAGAATTCATGGGGCCTGGGATTGAGTTCACCGCCAATCATGGTTCGTTTATCCAATCGACTCCGACGACAGACTGGTCCGACTGGCCTATCTCGGAACTGCAACCCAGCGGGACTTATTTTGGCATCGGCAACCCCTGGAGTCTCTACGCCAAGGTTCAGAAATTCCGCGCGATGGGAAAAGCGCTGGTGGTCACACTCGGTTCGGCGGATACAATGGAGAACAAGACGATGATCGCGCTCACCTATGCCATGGGCTCGCACATGCTTTGTCCGTGGGACGTTTATCTCAAAAATGACCTGCCCAGATATATTCCTGATCCCGCCCTTTATTCCGATGTCTATGATTTCATCAACCGCTGGGGGAAAACCTATCTCGCCGGCTATGAAGAGGCTTTTGTCGTGGGAAATGGCATCACCCATCCGCTTGCCGCGCAGGGACAGGCTCCTCTCCAGATCGAGGATCCTGCGGACTCGGTGTATGCCTTTGTACGGGCCAAGCCCGGGAAGCCGAACGACCCCGTAGTGATCCACTTGGTGAACTGGAATAAGGATGCCCGCGCCAATGTGGGCGTGACACTGGATCCGGAGCGCTTTTTTCCCGGTCGTGGATTGAAGCTAAGCCTTCTGAGACCCGACCAGGAGCCGAAAATTCTGAGCGACGGGTGGCTGGCCCGGGTCGAAGTGCCTGCGCCCGATCCCTGGTCGATCCTCATCGCGGAACCCGCTTCTTCCAAAGGGCCGCAAGTCTGGGCTGCCGAGATCGAAACCGAAGACTTCAGGTTTTTCGATAAACGAACCGCCGTGCTGCACAGTCGCACACTCGGAACCGAAATCCATTACACGACGGATGGCAAAGAGCCAACACAAAAGTCACCACGCTATGCAGAGCCGGTTGAGCTGAGCGATACCACAACACTCCGCGCCCGGGCTTTTGCAAATGGCAAGGCCAGTCCGCTCTCGGCATTTCAATTCACCAAGCTAGCCACCAATAGCCTCAATCCCGCCCCGGCGGTCACCCCAGGTCTGGAGTGTGAGCTTCGGGAAGGAATCAAGCTCAGCTACGATAATCATGCCAAGTGGGAGCAGGGCACTTACGAGTTTAAGAAAGCCACCACGAGCGTTACAGAGACGATCGCGCTGCCTCCTGAAAGCCCGAAATCGTTTTTTGCGCTGAATTTCACAGGTTTGCTGGATGTTCCCGCCGATGGACTTTACACCTTCTTTGTTCAGGCCGACGAGGAATGCCGTGTTTTCATCGACGACAAGCTGGTGGTCAACCAGTCCGGAAGAATATTGCCTCCCGACATTGGCATGACAGAGATGCAGGGTCGCTGTCTCCTCTCCCAAGGGCTCCATAAGCTGCGCGTCGAGTATATTGAGGTTGCGGGAGATCACACGCTGGACGTGCAATGGCAAGGCCCCGGATTCGCCAAACAACCCATACCGGCAGAGAACCTCAAACATTAACCCGATCCCTGTAATATGCAAAAGTTAAATCTCAGATCCGCTGTCGTCTTCACCAATATTCTCTGGATAAATTCTTTAATCGGTGCAACGGTGCCGGAAGTGGCCGTGCCCTATGACCGGCCTGCCAATGTGCCAGAGGCCAGTGATGTGCAGATGCGCACGTTCACTGAAACTGAAAACGGACGCATTTTTCCCGGGTAAAAAGTTGTCCGTCACGTTGCGAGCACCGAAAGCGTACGATGCCGCCGCCCATGCCGCCGCCGAAACCGCAGCCCAAGCGATGCGCAAAGTAGACGAGCTGCTCGGACCGGCTCAGGCATCTGCCTACGAGCTACTTGTTCAAGACACAGCGCTTAAAACCTCCGAGAGCGGTGAATGGGTCGAAGTCACCATTCCAGCGCTCACCCCTTGGGGAATACTCGTTGTGAAACCACAGAGCTGAAACGAAAAAAAACATAAAATGATGAAACCAAAACTAAAAACTACCATCGTCTTGCTGTCGGTCCTATCCACCCTACCCGCATTCGCGCAAGGGACTTATGCGAGATTTGATACTGAAACTGGAACCTCGGAGGGCAAGGGCACACTGCACCGTGTCCCGTTCACATGGAAAGCTTCCCAGCCAATTGAGAAAACACTGGATAGTGGTACTGGTATCCGAACAAACAATTTTAATGGAGGAACCCTCACGTTTTTGTTTGAATCGCCAATGAAGATTGAAACCGTCCAATTGTCTTCAGTCAATGGCTCATCACAAAACAAGATGACATTTTATGCAGCCGATGAAACGGTGATCGCTCCGCAGGATGTTGAATTCCACTCGGTGGATGGGAGCATAGTTTTTCCATGCAAGATTGAGGACGATTCGATTATTTTTAGGGGTGCAAAACGAACTGGTCCCGATGATGCACTCATCAGTTTCCTACCCGCGATCTCCGGAGTGAGCAAAATAGTCTTTGAAGTCCAAAATGAAGCGGGACTCCTCGACTTCGGAATCAAGGGCAGTTCTTCCCGCTGAGTATGAAATAATTTTTGTTAAACATTAGACCAAATCATGAAACTCACCCTCCTCTCCACCCTGTTGCTCGCGCCGCTTGTATCACTGCACGCGGCGGAGCAAGCAGAATCATTATATTCATATCCCACAGATGCGGTTCCAGTGCCCTTTGGACCACAGGGGCAAATTTATTCAACCCTTACGATGGAGTAGACCAGGAAAGGCATTCCTGAAATCCAGATTATCGATAAAAAAGAAGAGGATATTGAACCATACATTGGCGAGAAAGGTAGTCTTGTGGATATCACTCGCTGGCAGGAGTCTCCCTCGAGAATCATCTATCACGAGGGCAAGTATCATACTATCATCATGCATATCGGACGCAACAAGCCAGATGGAAGGGCCGTGGCAGAAAACATCTATGTCACTTCTGATGATAGTTATAAATGGACCGTTGAGGGTATTTTGCCAAATGGGGAAGCTGGGAGTTGGGATGATAAATGGCGGGAAGGTGCGACCATCGTAAAGTTCGATGGCAAGTTCTGGATGTTCTATAGCGGACTAAGCAAGAATGCTGAATTTCAAAAAAAATACAGAGGCAGCATTGGATTGCTGGTTGCTGATAGCCCAGCAGGCCCCTGGAAGCGAGCGGTTACGGAGCCATTGCTACAACCCTCGGAAGATCCCGCCGCCTGGGATCACGATTATTTAAATAATCCCTATCCGGTTTACTTTAAGGGCAAATGGTTTCTTTACTACAAAGCTGCAAATAAAAAGATGTTTGGTGGATCCACGAATGGCGGTGTCGCCATTGCAGATTCCATAACTGGTCCCTATTATAAACAAGAGAATAACCCTCTATTCGATGCTCATGGTTCATGGGCTTGGGTCTATCGTGGAGGAATCGCAGTATTGCCCTTTCGCGGTGGGAAAATTCACTGGTCCCCCGACGGGGTGCACTTCACTAATGTGTATACTCCTAGACAAGGTGGTTTCAATGCCCCTTTATTCAGCTCTTTCTACCTCCCTAATGATCCCTTGAGCGGAGACCCGGTTACACAAGAAGAACCAGATGTCATTTGGGGTCTGGAAACGAGGCAATATGGTCCAAAGCCTGTAGAGGAACGAGATTGGGATCTTTTCCGGGGCACTATCTCATTCAATCCTGTCAAGAAAACCAAAATCAAAAACACAAGTAGCAGCAACGCAACTGGAGCAGAGGGTGAGATTTTAACTCCATAACAAAACGCACGAACAATGAAACACATACTCAAACCATTTATCACCACCCTGCTGCTCGCGCCGCTGGCCGCGCTGCACGCTGCTGACGCGCCCTCGCTTCAACCCCCACAGCACATCAGCCCACCAAATCCCGAAAAAACAGTGCTGAGTCAGGCGGACCATGTCTGGCACATGGCGGACGGCGCGGGCCTCAAACCTCATGGCGAGGTGAAATGGGGAGGCCTGCTGGAAGGCGCCGATCGCGATGCCTCCCTGGTCCGCGGCGGCGACGGCAAAGCCGTGCACATCGAACCGGGCGGCTACCTCGAACTCGCCAACGACAAAGCACTGAAGATCGATCCGCGTCATTTCACTCTGGCCATCCGCCTACGGGATGCCAGCGGCGCCTGGCTCCACCCGATCCTCGGCAGCTACGGCAGCGACAAGCAGGTCACGCTCGCCCTGCGCGGTCGCGACGCGCGCGCCATGCCAATGGCCAGTCACGATACATTTACCCCCTCCAAACCAACTCGCACGATCGAGAGCTGGCTCGTTTATCCGGACGGACCACGCAGCGTCCACGGCCACTCCGGCATGATCGAAGCGCTCTGGGGCGCCACGGAACCCGACGGTTCCCGGCTCCGCACCGTCCAGCGAAAACACCCGGAAGCCGTTCGCCCCAATCCGCTCTTCAACGACGTCAGCAACGCCGTGATGCGCGTCAACTTCCCCGCCAGCCTCATCGGCCCGCGCGACTGGCACGACTTGGTGGTCCGCTTCACCGGTCCCAAACTGCAGCTCTTCATCAATGGAGTGCTCGTTGATGAGGAATTCCCCATCGGTCAAACACGTGAGCGCACCTTGCCCTTCCTCATCGCTGCGGCTCAGGAAGACGGAAAACTGAAGACCGGCTTCCACGGGCTGATCGACCACGTCGCCGTCTGGAATCGCGCCCTGAGCGACGCAGAGGTGGTGGCGCTCAGCGGCGGCCCGGAAACCGTGGCCCAACGCGAACTCGCCATACTCGGCCCCGAGGCCTCCCACATGCAGTATTTCCGCGCCCGCGGCCACAACCGCAAAGTTGGCGACATGATCCCCTACTGGGACGAGGAACAGCAGACCCTCCGCATGTTCTACCTCATCCTGCGCCGCAACATGCACAGCAAGTGGGACGGTGGCCATGGGGGCCTCGAGATCTGGCAGGCCTCCACCAAGGACCTGAAAAGCTGGACCCATCACCCTGTCACCATCCCCATCACCGAACAGTGGGAAGCCGCGAACGGCACCGGCGCCGTGGCTTTTCTCGATGGGAAATACCATTTTTTTTACCCCTCTTGGCAGTACGGGAGCGAACATTATAGCGGGATCCAGCACGCGGTCAGCACCGATGGCATCCATTTCGTCAAGCAGGAGCCACATCCTTTTATCGCAGGTGGCGATTGCGAAGTGTTCCAGACCGGCGACGGGGTGTTCCACATGATCACGAGCGGGCCTGACCGCCAGGATTCGAAGGTGGCGGTCACGGACAAAGCCCTCGGCACGGTCCACACCCAAGTCCGACTCACCTCGACGGATCTCAAGAAATGGACCCCGGTGGAGGGCTCCTTTATCGAGTCCGACAAGCGGCTGGACCTCTGCCCAAACGTTTTTCAGTTCGGCGATTGGCACTACTACCTTTGCGGCAGGGGTTTCTGGCGCTCAAAGCAACCCTTCGGCCCCTGGGAAGAGCATTCCCCGCTGCGCCTCGACAAGCTCTCCGTCCCCAAGACCGCCGCTTTCGGCAAAAACCGCCGCATCTATGCGGGCTTCCTTACCGATGACGGCTGGGGCGGAAACGCCGTGCTGCGCGAGCTGGTGCAAGACAAAGACGGGCGGCTGGGCACGCGCTTTGTGCCGGAACTGATCCCCGCCGCTGGCGATCCGCTCCCGATTACTTTCGAACCCAAGCCGCCGACGACGGAAGGCCGGACGGTTCGCGTCGTGGCGGATCAGGCGGGATCGATCACCATACCGAACATTCCCGGCGACTACCGTCTCCGGATGGAAATCGAAGCCGGGCCGGAGGCCTTAGCATCCTCGTTTGGCATTGGCTTGTGCGCGGCCTCGGCAAGCGGCGAGGACGGCTGCGACCTCCTTTTCGAACCCGGTCCCCAGCGCGTACGATTCTCGAAGATGAGCAACAGCAGTGGGGAGGTGAAGGACAATCCGGGCGGAGGGGTCATCGAGGCCGTGGAAGGAATGAACCGGGCGTTCCAGGTCGACATCATCGTCCGCCACGACATCATCGATGCAGAGATCGGCGGGTTCCGTGCGGCAGCCACCCGTTTCTGGAATCCGCGAGCGGACCGCATCCGGCTGTTCACGCGTGCCGGCACGGTCACCTTCCGCGATATCCGCGTCCAGCCCCTGACTGATCGCTACGAACCCTACCCCGGTTGGCGTCAAGCGCGCGAAAACGCAAACCCGCAGCGCTGAATCTCGACCTCAACCCCATAGGACCCCAAAACGCCAGCGGCCCGAAAACCCTTCCGCAAAAAATCCAAATTCCTAGTAGTAAAAAAGAAAAAAGCTACCATGAAACACCCTCAGATCAACCATAAACCCACCCTCGCACTCCTCCTCACCGCCCTGCTGCTCGCGCAGCTGGCCGCAGCTCCTGCGCTTCGCGCGCAAGCCCCGGAAACCGGTGCTGAATCCCCCACACCCCAGGCCAAGAGAGGCACCCCGAGCGTCGCGTTCGGCTACCAGCCCGAGGGCATGACCATGTGGGACCCATGGTTTGTCGTACACGAGGGGCAAGTGCATATGTTCCATTTGCAGCGGCTCACCAATGGATCAAAGCGGACCGCCGCCGAGGCCGATCACATCGGCCACGCTGTGACGCAGGATTTGATCCACTGGACCGAGATGCCGCTCACGGTCGGCCCCGGCGAAAAGGGTGGCATGGAGGACATGAACCCCTGGACGGGCTGCACGGTTGTCAAAGATGGTGTCTTCCATTTATTCTACACGATGCGCGGTATGCGTGACGCTTCGCGTAGTAGCTATGGCGGCGGGGGGATTCAGCGCATCGGCCTGGCCACCAGCAGCGACCTGATCCACTGGCAACGGTATCCCAAGAACCCGGTGCTCACGCCCGATCCCCGCTGGTATGTGCATGAGGGCAAGCCGGAGCCCAGCAACAAAGTCGGTTGTCGCGACATGAAGATCGTGCGCGACCCGGCGGGCGATGGCTGGATCGGCTTCTACGCCGCCACGGTTCCCGCAGAGGAAGAGGCCGAGGCTGCCTGTATCGCCGTGGCGCGATCGAAGGACCTCCTCCATTGGGAACAGATGCCGCCTGCCTTTCACCCGAAACGCTACGGCGAGGTCGAGGCACAAGATGTCTTCCCGCTCGGCGGCAAATGGTGGATGACATGCCTGACATCTCACGGACACGGCAATCGCGGCGGCTTCTCCGATCCCAATGTCGTCCGCGGCACTATTGTGGCCGTGGCCGACAAGCCCGAGGGACCGTATCACGAGCCTGCTCCCGGCTATGCGATTCTGGGCGGCGATCTCACGGCGGGCAACACCGTGAGCACCGTGGAGTTCGAGGGGAAGCGCTACGCATTCTTCCAAGAAGGCCAGTTGCTTTCGCCGCCGATGGAACTCAACGTTTCTTCAGAGGGCCGACTGCGGCTGATGTGGAGCGCACGACAGAACGCATGGCGCGGCGAGTCCTTACTCCCCGTGAAACTGCCTGCGCCGGCAGACCTGCTGACGCATCACACGGGCGGCGTCACCGCCGGCAAATGGGAGTTGGCTGCCGATGGTTCGTATCGCGGCAAGTCCCGCACCGGCTGGCAGGTCGCCGACCTTGGCTTTGGCGCCGCCGATATGGAAGTGGAGGCCACCGTCACCCTCAAAAGCGGCGTCGCCGCCGGGATCGTGCTACGTTCCGACCGCAGCGCACCGTCTGCAAAAGGTGACTTCGTCTTCGCGCTCGATGCCAAGGACGCCTGCGTCTTCGGCGCTTCGCTCACCATGTTCTCACCCATGAATCGCCGCCAATTCAAGGTCGAGCCCAACCGCCCTTATCACATTCGCCTCTGTGCCCGTGGCAGCCGCTATCAGCTCTATGTGGACGGCGAACTCATCCTCCACGGTGGCTTCCCAAAGGAATTCGTCCGCACCCAGCCCGGCCTCGGCCTCTTCGTGGATCGCGGCGAAACCCTCATCGAAAAACTCGCCGTTTATCAGCAGACACCCAGTCCGGCAATGGCAGCCAAAACCAAATAAAAACATCCTTTGAAACACACCCTCACCATTGCCTGCATGATTTTGAAATCAGCTCGCCAGGCTGTCTGCCTTCGCTCGGCGCTCACCGCCCTGTTACTCGCGCCGCTGGCCACGCTCGCCGCTCCGCACGTTCACGCGGAAGAAACCCAATCGTGGCTGTCGAAGGAAGAACGGAAACCGCGCCCGCCGGCGATGCAGCCCTTTCACAAAACCTCGGCGTCCACGAATTATAAATGTCTCTTCAATTACGAAGGCCTCATTTTTTGCACATTCATGAAAGACAAAGTGCCCGGCACAACCGGTCCGGAATACATCGGCGCGTTCATTGACAAGCTCAAGGGAACAGACGTTGACGCCGTGATGTTCTGCCCCCAAGCCTGGCGAACCAATATTTACCCGTCGGAAATTGATCCTCGATGGAGAAAATATCGAGAGGGTCAGAACTCAACGGGGGGAATCTCCATGGAACAACCGGGGAACTACCTGGGCTTCGACCGCATCATGAAATACATTCATGCCGGCGGCGATCCGGTGCAGGAGGCTCTCAACGCCAGCCGGAAGAACGGCATTGACTTTTTCATCTCTTACCGGATGAACGACGCGCATCACATCCGGGATCTCGACCATGCGACCAATACCGACTTCTGGCGCAGTCACCCGGAATACTGGCTTGGCGATTCGAACATATCAGTCACCTTTAAAGCGGACGAGGATAACGTGCGGATGCACAACTACATGCTCGAGCCGGTGCGGGACTGGTATTTCTCCATTTTCGAGGAGCTGTGTACAAACTATGACGTGGACGGGCTGGAACTGGATTTTCAACGGGCACCGCGTTTTTTCTATAATCGTGAAATGGAGGAAGGAAAAAAAGTCATGACCGGTTTTATCCAACGCATCCGGGTCATGCTGGACCGGCTGGGAAAAGAGCGGGGCAAATCGCTGAAGCTCTGCGTGCGGGTTCCGGAAACATTGGCGAAATGCGACAGGGCGGGACTGGATGTGGCGCGCTGGGATGAACTGGGACTTGTGGATATGATCAATATGTCGCCCTACTATCTGGAAAGCCTGCATGTGGATATCGAAGGATTCCAAGCGAAGACCACCAAGGCCAAATTGTATGCGGAATTGGAAGCGTATTCCCAAGTCATGCCTGGTCCAAAGGGCGCAAGCTACGCTGACAGATGCCGGTTTACCACGCTGGACAGCTATCGCGCGGCGGCGCTGAACTTTCTTACTCGGGGCGCAGACGGGATTTCTTTTTTCAATTTTGACTACCCGATTCCGCTGGACAAACGGGCCGAAGCGGCCCGGGGACTCAAAGGCATCACCGACACAGATTATCTGAGGACTCTCTCCAAGACCTACGTGATGGTTCCCTTTCAGGAGCGGCTGATGGCCGAATCCAACAAATGGCCGAAAGATGAGTTCACTGCGGATGTGGTGATTCCCGATGACACGTCCAAGGTGGAATTTTCCCGAGCGATCTTGCGCGTGGAAACCTTGGGAAGCTCTGCCGATTTGAATCTTGCCGCCTCCCTGAATGGGAAGCCTCTTGAGCCCTGTGAATATGAAGATACAGAGTTTTCACCACCCGTTAAAGCAACCGCGAATGGCTACCCGTCGGCGGACAAACTGAAGTTTTTCACCGTCCCGTTGGCTGATCTCCTCCCCGGGCGAAACAGATTCGAAGTGCGCAATCTTGACAAGGCAAAAAGCGTTTGTGAAATCTTTACATTGGAACTGCGTTTATTCCGTCCGGAGAAGTGAACAAATTCTTTATCGTCCTCTAAATAACGCAACAAACTAGTAAAAAAAATGAAAAAAATCCTCATCCTCTCCCTACTGCTCACTCCGCTTGTCACGCTGCAGGCCGCCGAAAACATCCGATCGACCGATCCCAAGACGGGAACCGCATTGGGACTAACCGTTCGCGACAACCAACTCTGGCGGGACAACCAGCCTTACCGAGGCTTCGGGGTCAACTATTGCGACCTGTTTCAAGATCTCCTCGATCATCCGGATAAAGAGCGAACCCTTGAAGGCCTCCGTTTTCTCGGCCAGAAAAAAATCCCTTTTGTCCGCTTCTGGGCGGGAGGATATGGCCCCCCGAACTGGAATCTCTATTTTCAAGACAAGGACGAATGGTTCCGCCGGATGGACCGGGTCGTGCGAACGGCGGAGGAGTCGGGAGTCGGTCTGATCCCCAGCCTCTTCTGGAGAACGGCAACCTTTCCAGATTTGTTCGATGAAACCCTGAGCGCTTGGGCTGATCCGAACAGCAAGACTCGCAAGTTCATGGCCAGCTACACCGCCGAAGTGGTTTCCCGCTACCGTTCATCCCCGGCGATCTGGGGCTGGGAGTTTGCCAATGAGCTCAACCTCTCCTGCGACCTCCCCAACTGGACGGAGTTTCCTCCCCAGAAATACTCGGGCAGCGGGGGGAAAATGGAAAACATTCCCGCCAATCGCATGACTTATAAAATTGCCGAGAAAGCTTTAAAAGCGTTTGCAGAGGAGGTTCGCAAACTCGACCCGTACCGCTTCATCACCACCGGTAACTCCGCCCCACGCTGGAGTTCTTGGAACAACGCCAAAAAGGGTACTTGGACGGAAGACTCCAACAGTGAAGCCAGGGAGGCTTTCCGATGGATGCATCCGTCGCCCAACAATCTCGTCTCCGTCCACCTGTATCCGAAACCCGGCGAGAAGATGCGCTATGCCGGCGTAGAGGGCCTCGAGAAGGTCCTGCGGAAATACAAGACTTTCGCCAACCTCAGCAAGAGCCCGCTCTTCGTCGGCGAGTTCTGTTCCTACCACTACGACTCCAAAGAGCCGGTGCCGATGGATACATTCCGACGCGAGGTGCAGGAAATCATCGACGCGCTGGTCAAGACGCAAGTGGATTTATCTGCCTTTTGGGTATTCGACTACACGCCAGACCGGAAGGAAGTGGGGCTGATCCGCCAGGATAACGAATACGCATGGATTCTGGATGCGCTCGTCGAGGCCAATGGTCGCCTGTCGGCAAAACCCTGATAGTCCAAGTGTGAATCGCGCATTCACAAGTAGCAGGAGCAGCCGAGGCGCCTCCAGCCTTCGGTTCGCGATCTTGGCTGTCCTGTCCACCTTGATGGTGGGCAACACTTGGTCCAAGGAGACTATTCGCGTGGCTGGGATCTTTGGGAACGACATGGTGCTGCAGCGTGAGGCGGAAGTCCCGGTCTGGGGTTGGGCAAAGACGGGACAATCGATCAAAGTGAATTTTTTCGGCCAGACAAAAAATACCCAAGCCGATGCCGATGGCAAGTGGGTGGTGCGCCTCGATGCCATGCCCGCCAGCGCTAGCGGGCGCACGATGAGGATTTCGGGGGGTGGCGCTGCTGTCACATTTGCAAATGTTCTGGTAGGAGATGTCTGGGTGCTTTCCGGCCAATCGAACATGGGCATGAGGATCGACGATTGCCGGGACTCCGCCGCCGTGGCCCGGGCGAAGTATCCCTGGCTCCGCTACTTCAACCAAAGCTGGCCGTTCGGGACCGAGCAGCAACCGAATCTCGAGCCTTACCGGGCCAAGCCAGCTGCGGATGTGCCCGCGCAGTCAAGCTGGGCCACCACCACCCCGCAGAACGCTGGAAACTGGTCGGCAGTCGGATTCTATTTTGCGGAAGCACTGCATCGCACCACCAAGGTTCCCATTGGGCTGATTCAAACCAGCATCGGTTCCACCTGGGGCGAATGCTGGGTGAGCAAGGTGATGCGCGACACAAACCCGGCCCTCGCGTATATTGGCACCGAGTTTTGGACTGCGCCACTCAAGGATCCCTGGTTCGCGGACAAATACATAATGTATCACGCGATGGTGGCCCCGCTTCAGCCTTACGGGATACGCGGCGTGCTCTGGTATCAGGGCGAGGGCAATACCGATCCCTCGGTCGGACACTATCGGGATCTCCTCAGCGGACTCATCACCGGCTGGCGAGAGGACTGGAAACAAGGGGCTTTTCCTTTCTTGATCGTGCAGCTTCCCAAATATGCCCAGCCGAAAGACCCGTGGCACTCTTGGGAGCAGCTTCGGGAGGCCCAGCTGCAGGTAAGCCAGGAGGTTCCAAACACAGGGCTAGCCATCACCATCGATAGTGGCGGCATGAACATCCATCCGACCGATAAACAACCTGTCGGGGAACGTCTCGCGCGCTTGGCTCGTGCGCTCGTTTACAAGGAAGCGATCGAATCCACCGGCCCAATCTACACGGACTCCACCCGGGACGCGACCGGAGTGAGCCTACATTTCAATCACGTTGGCAAGGGACTGCGGGCGGGCGGTGGCGCTCTCAGGACGTTCGAGGTGGCCGGCGCTGATGAAGTCTTCGTTCCCGCCGAAGCGACGATTACCGGCCGGAACACCGTTCGTCTGGCGTCTCCACAAGTTCCCACAATCCTCCAGGCCCGCTATGCTTGGGATTGGAATCCAGACTGCAACCTTTTCAATAGCGAGATGCTTCCCGCCTCACCATTCCGCGCCAAAATCCCAGGTAACAGTACGGAGAGCCCCGCCAAGGGCCTAGACAAGCCATAATTCTAGAAAAAAGCATTTGAACCACAGATTACAGTAGAGTAGAGAAGGAAGCCACGGGATGAGAGCACAAAGGCCATGACCGCCGACTTCCTTCTCCCTCGTCCAAACCGGACGTGCGGATTTCCCGCATCCGGCTTTCGCAGGACGTTCTTGCACGAAGCATTCACAGGTAAATAAGTCCCATTCTTTCCAATTGCGAGTAGATCGACTTGCCTTCCGGTGGTCGCCATGCTCGTTGACTGCGCCGACGAAGATGCCTCGTCAGCCGTTCGCGTACATAGCGGTTGATTTCCCGAAAAGCACACCGACTGTATCCGGGTCGGTAGTAGTTGGCCCATCCTTTGAGGTGGCGGTTGAGTCGCCCGATCAAATCGGGCAGAGGCGTGTGACTTTGGTTGCTGCCGGTCATCTCCCTCAACCGTTCGCGCTCTCGCGCCAGCGATTTCTTGGAAGGATGCATGTTCCAGTAGCGTTGGTCTCGCCCATGAAGATCGCTATCATACCGGAAGCTGAACCCCAGAAAGTCGAGGGTTTGCCCCTCTTGTCGCAGGTCGATGACTTGCGTCTTTTCCCGGTTGATTTTCAGCCCCAGCCAATCCTCGATCTTCTCATCCACGAACCTTTGGAGGTCTGCGCCCGCATAGCGAGCCATGATGACAAAATCGTCCGCGTAGCGCACCAAGACAGCCTTTGCCCATTGGGCCGGGCCGTCTTTTCCATGAAACACCCGGTCAAACCAGTGCAGGTAGATGTTCGCCAACAAGGGCGAGATGACACCCCCTTGCGGTGTTCCTTGTTTATTTCGCTTGCGTCGGATTTTGCCGTTCTCATCCCGTTCCTCAACCGGGGCGTCCAGCCATTGCTTGATCAGTCGCAAAACACTTCCGTCCACCACGCGCATCCGCAGGCAAGCCATCAGCTTGTCGTGGGGGATGCTGTCAAAGTAGCCTTCCATGTCCGCATCGATCACCGTGCAACGTCCTTTGGCGAGGTTTTCGCGGATCACTTCCAGCGCATCATGCGCACTGCGCCCGGGCCGAAACCCGTGCGAGCAATCCAGGAAGTCCGACTCGAAAATCGGTTCCAAGATCAGAAGCACTGCCGCTTGAACCACCCGGTCCCGGATGTTCGGGATGCCCAGAGGTCTCATTTTCCCATTGGCTTTCGGGATGTAGACCCGCCGCACCGCTCCGGTGCGATAGGTCTTCCCCCTAAGCTCTTGGGCCAACTTTTCAAGGAAGGCTTCCTCGCCTTCCATCTCGATTTGCTCGATGGTTATCCCATCGACTCCCGCACTGCCTCCATTGGCTCGGACTTGCGCCCATGCCTCTGCCAGCATCTCGGGGTGACTCACCAGCCCGTAAAGGCTGTAGAAGCGAAACCGCTTCTCCTGTTTGGCTTTCGCACTCAGCTTCGCTCTCCATTCCCGGAGTTTCGTCGGCAGCATCGCTTCCCGAAGGGTCAGCTCCTCTGCTTCCTGTCCTGTCGTAGGTTGATCGCTCATTCCAATCAGCCCCGGTTCTTTCTGAGTCTGCTTCGTTCCTGCCAAGGCCCCTTCGCTCCATCCCGACTTGATCGGGACTTCTCCGCTACTATGGGCCTCTCCGACTCCCCTGCCCTCGACACCCGTCTTATGGATTCGGCGGATGTTTTGCCACGCTTCTCACGTGGCCAAGTGCAGGGGTCTCCCAGCCTGCCCAACCCAACCTTCCCTGCGCGCTGCCCCCTCTCACCCCGGAGAGCCCCGCCATTGCTCGTGAATATCTCTTCACGACGGGTGTCAGGCTTCGGCTCATCTGGCAGATTGGCCGCTCTCAAGTTGTGTAACGAGGCCGGAACGGGTTCGCTTGCGCTGCGGCTCGCAGGTTCAATCCACGGAGCTTCAACGCCGGGATTGCTCCCGTCCCTGTCCGCTTCTCTACATGCTGGATATTCAGTTGGCATGATAAACACGTTTCAGTTTATTGGTTTGGGTTGGCGGTGCTGGCGCACCAGAAAAACACAGATTACCAAGGCCTAGCAGGGTTCAGGGCAGTCACCCTGCGGGTGAATTGTGTTGGAGCAATATTTGATACGCAACTGATTTAATCTGTGCTTTCTGTGAAATCCGTGGTTCATTCCTACTACCGGATTTAAGTTGAACATTTCAACCACGAATATCACGAATAAACACGAATAAGACCGACAAAGAGCATCTCCGGCGAAGCCGCTCCCCATTCGTGAAAATTCGTGCTATTTGTGGTTCAAAACCTGCCCTTTGATTGCAGATCGCTGTTTTTCTTTAAATGCCTGGAATTTTATTCGCAAAAACTATTGCTCAGAAG
>DGXZ01000063.1:16280-48921 GCA_002396485.1 Spartobacteria bacterium UBA5019 | reverse complement strand
ATGGAAGAAAGTCCCGCTGGGCGTTGCCATTTCCCCCTTGTAGCCCAAGATCCAAGCATCCGAGTGCTTGAACGCCACTTCGACAATAAAATATTCATTGTCGAGTTGGCGCACCCAGGCGTGAACGTTCTTGACTGCCAGGCTGGCATTGTCTCCCCCGCCGGCGAACCCCTGAACCATGTTGGCAAAGACCTCCTTGGGTGCCCCTTCCGGCTTCGTGTTGCGATACAACCGCCAGAGACTCGTATGGATCGCAGCCGGTCCCTTGAAAAGCATGTCGGGCCCGCTGGCCAGGTAGTAGTTGTGCCCGAACCACGTGATCAGATCCTCCAGCACCACCGTGCGATCCGCTTCGTGATCCAGAAACACACCGCCGGCATTCATGCATTGACGCAGCGCAATCGGTTCGCCAGAAGGCTCGGCCACCCGGAACAGACCCGGCACTACCGCCTCTGGAGGCTCACCGACGATTTGAAGAGCCAGAGACTCCTTTTCCGTCAGGTTGGGCTTTTGCTTTGGATCGGTGCGATAAACGCTCGCCCACATAAAATCCACGATCTTAACCGTGGCGGGGATATTGACCGTACCAAAGATCGCGTAGTTGCTCTTGGGAAAATAGACCACCGGCTTGCCAGAGTTCATCGCCCGTTGCACGGCTTCAGTGTCATCGGTGATGCCGTCGCCCACCGCACCAAAGTCGGATACATTTGCCCATTTCCTCAGGTCGCTGTCTGGCAGGAGCACCGGCCATTCTTTGACCGGCAGACGCAGGGTCTTCGTCGGTCCGTCCGCATACGCGGAAACCGGCGTGCCGGAGACATACTCCTCGATAAAGTCGCCGGCAACCACCGGCTGCTTGTCCTTTTCCACCGCAGAAGCATATCCCGACAGGCGAATGTCCCGTGCGAGCAGGTGAGCGCCATCCACAGTGATGGCAGGGGCATTCGTCTTTTCGGTGACGGCCTCGATATCCAGCAGCACCACATGCGCTGAACCAGCCGCTCTCAAAGCCATGGGCGCATTCCGGATGAGAAGTTTCCGTCCGCAGAATGTCTCGCTTGTATTAATCCGAATAGCTGCCTGCCGCTGATTGGTCAGCGTGGCATATTCCAAGACGACGACCGAGGCTGCGCCTGCCGCCATTTCCACGCCGACATCGAATCCATCCACGACGATGTCGTGCTGGTAGCCGTGCGCGTTGCGCCGGTTCATCATCACCCCGGCCCGCCCACTGCCATCGCCCGAGCGGATGGCTACATTGTAGATCCCTCCCCAATTGGACGCATTCCATTTCATGCCGACAGCACCCGGATTTCCGCTGCCGCTTTGGATGGTGAGGTTCTGCGCGTAATTCCCGTTGTTGACGCTGGAACCATTCTTGAGCAGATAGTATTGGAGCACGGCTTTGTCTTTGCCCTTTTCAAACCCGGGGCTGTTGTCCTTCAGGCGGATAGTCGTCTTGTCGCGGCTTTGGCCGACCACATTGATGCCGAAGTTTTCCTCACCCCGCAGATTCAATTCCGGCGTCTCATCCTCCGGTTTTTCAATGACATGCCGGCCAAGGTCCCGCCAACCCTTCACCGTATCGTAAGCCCGTGCCGGCCAGCCCTGGCTGATCGTGTCGCTAACCAAATACTCGCCGTCGGGAAGATAGATGATCCAAGTGCGGTCATACATCCGCGTCCAGGCGCCATTGGAATACCCATGGCCCGGTTTTAAGTGAGAATAATTCTCACGCACAAAGCGCATGGCATCGCACAGGGCCTTCGTGTCATCGGTCTTGCCGTCGCCCTTGGCATTGAATGGTGGCTTGGTGACATCGAGCACGCGACCGCCTTTGCCGTTATGGTAAAACGCTTCAGGCGGATAGATTTGGTTGATCGGCAGATTGCGATCGCCGGGCGGTGTGACTGCATCGGCGGCGTGCAATGCGGCGAGGGGGACGAGAAGCAGGGCGGTTAGAAGCAGGAGGGATGTTTTGGTTGTCTTCATAACGTTACTTCACATCAATAATTACTGTAAGGATCGAATCGCATAAACATGGGGGGCCGGAGTACGGTTCTCCATGGCCTCCTTTTCATTGGCCGTCACCTGCTGGCGAAGCTCATCATATTGCGGCCACTTGTTAATGTATTCGAGCGCCTTCACCGCGTTGGGCTCCGACTTGTTTGTGAAACTCTCGTAGTGCGCCTGCACGGCGGCTGGATCGTCGGGGTTGATCTTATAATTACTCTGCAGCCAACGCCGCGTGGTTAGTAAGCGAAGCGCCAAGGCCTCTGCGTTCCGGCGCAGCTCGTTAAACTTGGCGACGGTCTGCGCCTTTTTAAATTGCGGTGCGTTTTCGTTGAAGGCAAGATTGATCCCCTGCTCCATGTCCTGTGCGGAGTAACGTCCCGCCGGCGTTCCATCGATCCTGAGCTCGTAGTTGCCTGCGGCCAGACCCTGCACCGTGACGATTTGCTGATTCAAATCCTTCTCGATGGGCAACATGTTCAAAACCCTCATGGCTCCGGGGTCGATGGGAAACGGAAGGGCCTTTTCCAGCACGGTGAAGGTCACCCCTCCGTCGGCTTTCGCCACCTCTTTCACCTCGGCATTCACGGTTTCAACGACACGGCCAGTGGCGGCGTCAACGCTTACCTTCGAGACGATCGCCGGTGCGCCCTGGGCCTTCAAAAAAAGCCATGCCATCATCAGGTGTCCCGGCGATCCCGGATGAACGCGATCGGAACCACTGATCGTCCATTTCGGGTCTTTCTGCTGTTGTTCCAGGTTGAGCGCCGTCATGGGGGCATGAAAATCCACGAGCAGGCCGCTGTTCGCTACCGCGAGGTCCCTCACCGTTTCGGCGCAGCGGGCCAGGCCATCGTTGCAGCCCGGCTGGTTATTGTCTTTGTCGAGAACTACGGTCTGGTCAAACGGCGACGGCGTGAGAAACAACAATTTCGGATTACCGGCCTCGGCGCGGATGCGGCCAATGACGACCGCCATATTTTCCTTGTAGCGCCTGAGGGCATCTTGTTGTTCCGCTGTTTTCGCGGCATCCGGATCGGCGACATACGCCCTGCGATTGACATCATTCATTCCGAACATGATGGCGACCGAGGAGGGCTTCTTGTTGATGACATCCTCCTGCAATCGGCTGAGAGAACTGTAGGCGGTGTCACCCCCGCGGCCCGCGTTGACGAATCGGATCGTTCGATCGGGAAAACGGGTCAGATAATAATTACCAACCATGGTTTGATAAATTCCGCCGGCAGTGATGCTGTCGCCGAGGAAGCAAACGGTCTCGCCATCCTCAAACAGGGCGGCTCGCCCACTGCCTGCCAGCAGGCAGAGGCTCAGTACGAACAACGCAATCTTCATGTTTTTTTTCATTGGGCTTCTTTCTTGGATTCGCTGGAGGATCGGCGATTTTCTAGCAGGAGAATGACGCGCTCGCCCGGGGCCGCAACGCGCCGCGGCTCGAACCGAGCATCAGGGACTTCTGTCACCCGCCCGTTCTTTTCATCCCGCAGAATAATAGAATAGCTCGGAATTTTGACCCCTCCAAAACAGGACATGCTCAGGAATACATCGGAATCGAGGGATACCGCCAGAGGAACGGCGGCAGTTTCTTGATGAATACCATAAAAGCCGCCGAAAAGCTCGAGCCGGGCATGATCGCTGGCCTGAAAATAGGTGGTCGTTTTCGGGCCTTCGCTCTTAAAGCCCAGAATCCAGGCATCGGAGTTCGCGAAGGCCAATTCCACTGTGTTGTATTCATTGTCCACCTGGCGCACCCAGGCATTGACGTTTTTGACCGCCAGGCTGCCTTCGGCTCCCCCGAGGGCAAACATCTGAACCATGTTGGCAAACACTTCTTTACGCTTCCCTTCGGGCTTCGTGTTCCGATACAGCCGCCAGCGACTCGTATGGATCGCAGCCGGTCCCTTGAAGAGCATGTCGGGCCCGCTGGCCAGGTAGTAGTTGTGCCCGAACCACGTGATCAGATCCTCAAGCACCACCGTACGATCCGCTTCGTGATCCAGAAACACACCGCCGGCATTCACGCATTGACGCAGCGCCAGCGGTTCGCCGGAAGCCTCGGCCACCCGGAACAGACCCGGCACCACTGCCTCCGGAGGCTCGCCGACGATTTCCAGAGCCAGAGACTCCTTTTCCGTCAGGTTGGGCTTTTGATTCGGATCGGTGCGATAAACGCTCGCCCACATGAAATCCACAATCTTAACCGTGGCGGGGATATTGACCGTGCCGAAGATCGCGTAGTTGCTCTTAGGAAAATAGACCACCGGTTTGCCGGAGTTCATCGCCCGTTGCACGGCCGCAGTGTCGTCGGTGAGGCCGTCGCCCACTGCACCAAAGTCGGATACATTCGCCCATTTCGACAGGTCGCTGTCTGGCAAAATCACCGGCCATTCTTTGACCGGCAGACGCAGGGTTTTCCCCGGCCCATCCGCATACACAGAAACCGGCGTGTCGGAAGCATACTCCTCGATAAAGTTACCAGAGACCACCGTCTGTTTATTCTTGGTCACCGCGGGACTGTATCCGGAAAGGCGAATATCCCGTGCGAGCAGGTGCCCGACCTCCGTCACATCCTTAGTAATAATCCGCCCAGAGTCCTCCACCTCGATGGCGGCACCACCTGTTTTGTCTGAAACGGCTTCGCTATCGAAAAGACACACATGCGACTGGGGGCCGACTTTCACCGCCTGCGGCGCATCTCTGATCAGAAGTTTCCGCCCGCAAAAGATGGAAGTCCTTCCGATGCGGATGGCTGTGACGCGCTGGTTGGTCAGCGTGGCATATTCCAGGACCACGACCGTGGCTCCGCCTGAGGTCAATTCCACACCAACATCAAATCCATCCACGACGATGTCGTGCTGGTAGCCGTGCGCATTGCGCCGGTCCACCATCAGCCCGGCCCGCCCACTGCCATCGCCCGACCGGATGGCTACATTGTAGATCCCTCCCCAATTGGATGAATTCCATTTCATGCCGACAGCACCCGGATTTCCACTGCCGGTTTGGATGGTGAGGTTCTGCGCATAGTTCCCGCAATTAACACTCGAACCCACCTTGAGCAGATAGTATTGCAGAACGGCTTTATCAGAGCCTTTTTCAAACCCGGGACTGTTGTCCTTCAGGCGGATAGTCGTCTTATCGCGACTTTGACCGACCACAATGATGCCGAAGTTCTCCTCTCCTTGCAGTTTCAATTCCGGCGCCTCATCCTCCGGTTTGTCAAATTTATGCCGACCAAGATCCCGCCAACCCTTAACCACATCATAAGCCCGTGCCGGCCAGCCCTGACTGATCGTGTCGCTGACCAAATACTCGCCGTCGGGAAGATAGATGATCCAGGTGCGGTCATACATCCGCGTCCAGGCGCCATTGGAATACCCATGGCCCGGTTTTAAGTGAGAATAATTCTCACGCACAAAGCGCATGGCATCGCAGAGGGCCTTGGTGTCATCGGTCTTGCCGTCGCCCTTGGCATTGAATGGTGGCTTGGTGACATCGAGCACACGCCCCCCCTTGCCGTTGTGGTAAAACGCTTCGGGAGGATAGATTTGGTTGATCGGCAGGTTCCGGTCGCCGGGTGGTGTGACTGCATCGGCCGCGTTAAGCGCAGCCAGCGGCGCGAGCAGCAGGGTGGTGAGGAGGGTGAGGGTGGGCTTCATGGTTATTTCTATAATCCTTTGGCAGTTAGTGAGGGCAAATTCTCTACGTAGATTCCTCCGACAATAAAATTTTGGTCAGCATGGATATACAGGAGCATGTCTTTCCCGTCAGAGAGGGATTCAAATCGGGCATCGTCCAACAGAAATTCTTTCGTGAGCCACTCACCCGAGTTACCGACGGAGAGATTGCCGGCAATTTTAAAAGCACCACTTACCAGCTTGTCCTGGCCCCAACGTCTCGTTTCGCTCGAAACATCTGGTCGTTTCTTCAGAACATTCCAAGACACATCGGAAGAGTCATAAAAAAGTTCCACTTCACAGTCACCGCGATCCAGATAAACAAGATGCACTTTGACCGGTCCCTTCTTGCGATCACGAACATCCTGCGGAAACCGGAAACCCATCTTTCGGTAGGGGCGCTCGGCATCTTTCACACTCATCCACGCTCGCCGCCCGAACAAGTCGCCCTCAGAGGTCATCTCGTCGTAGCTCGAACGAAGCGGAGGAATAAGTATTGCCCCTCCGGGAATCTTAGGCTCCGATTTCTTAAGCTTGCTCGGATCAATCGTCTTCTTAGCCTCTGCCCAAAGACTTGGGAAAAGTTTTTCTTCCTTCAATTCGCATGCAAAAAGTGGATCGGGTTGGGCAGAGGAGGGCTCGTTCAAGAGAAAGGAAACCGTTCGCCCCCCTTCGTCTGGAAACTCAGTTAACTTCAATTCCAGATCATGTGGAGCAGCGACATTGTTGCGATGCTTCCAGCCTTTAACAACCGCCGCGATTCCATCCGGATAGATGGTGGCATCCGGAATGGGGTCCTTGAGGCTGGCAGGGTCGAGCACAATTTCCCGCAGGAGTTGATACGAGGGTTCATAATCCGTGTATTTTCCAGGTGGCTCGCCTTTGACCGCTTCGCCAAATTGCTCAGGATTCCAGTCCAAGTCTTTATAGCCATTCACCTTGTTGAGCACGGGATTCAACGTGAAGACCAGTGGGCCGCGAAGAAGGCCGGCGCGGCCTTGCTGTTCGCGGTAGCCCGCAATCCATTGCCATTCCATCGGCAGGTTGATTTCCACAACGTCTTCAGGCTTCCATTCGCGGGTCACCGAAGCGTAACTTCCCGGAACTACCGGCTGACTCTTTCCATTGACAGTCAGAGACGGTTGCCTGACCCAGTTGGGAATGCGGAAGTGAATCGTCGCCTCCACAGGCTTGTCCGGGCGGGGCATGATTCGAACCAAGCCATTGCGCGGATATTTTGTCACTTGGGAAATCTCCCACTGACGGCCTGCCCATTGAATTTTTGCCTGCGACTCCTCATACAAATTCACGTAAAGTCCCTCCGCAGTATTTTGATACATCATACTTGGAATGGTGAACATAAAGCGCCGGAAATTACTCGCGCAGCAGAATGTAGGGCGCCAATACCATGCCCGAGGACCTTCCGTTGCCGTATCGTAGCGGATTTTTGGGCCCTGCCAATCAGACGAAGCTTCAACGGATTGTGCGGCAAAAAACGAATTATATAAAACTCGTTCAATCACGTCATAATGCCAAGGTTGCGGCTGGGAGGTTTGTGAATGAGTGTCGAGCAGCTCAGCAACATGCACCCGGCTGCAGACCTCGCCGTTTTTGTGGGCCCGCTCTGCAACACAATGCTCGTATTCCGGATTAAAAACACCACTCCGACCAAACTGGGTCTTGCTCCACTTCTCCGAATAGCCAAAAGTGCCAGGCAAGGTCGCCCCGCCATCTTTAATCCATTTCTCAGCGGCTTCAGCGGGCCGCACAAGCAATGGGTTCGGGAATTTTTGGTTCAGCCACAATTGGGCAGCCGCACTCGCCGTGAAATGGTAAACGTGTTTGCCAGACAAATCGTAGTCGTCCCATTGTGTATTGTAACCGAGGCGTTGTCCCCAACGGGAATTGCGGTATTTCTGATTGGGAAAGTGGGTTTTAAGGATCCAGTCTGCAAAACGAAAATCACGCTGTCCATCCTTGCCGAATTCAAGAAAACAATTTTCCATGCCCCAAGTTGGCACGCCTTCATCCTCCCAGGTGTTTGTGACATAGGCTGCCAGCCGCTCGGCGGCCTGCCCCGAAGAAGGGGTGCCAAATATCCTGTAGTCAGCCGCCAGCGCCTTCATGATGTAAGTGATCTCATGAGTGTCCCATCCCATTTTCCGACCACGGTGCTCTGGACCAAAGGCCCCGATATACCCATCTGCATCCTGCGTCGCGACCAGCGCATTGAGGATACGTTGCTTGAGCGCCAGCGCCTCATCGTCCCCTCTGTAGGCAGCCCAGTAGACGAGTCCCGTGAGAGTTTTACCCAACCCAACATAAATCTTGGATGGCGTCTTATTGGGCACATTTTTTGTGCGGGATAGGAAAGGTGAAAGAAACGTTTTCTCCCAATCCAGCAGAGCCAAAGTCTCCCCCGAGTAGGAAATCCTTTGCCCGATAGTCCCATTCAACTGGATGAAATCCACACCGAAGGCGTTTCGTCGGGCTTGTTTTGATTGGGGATCCTCTACGTTAGCCACCTGCAGATGGGCCGATGCCATCGAAACCGATTTCCCTGTCTTGGCAGATGCGCCAATAGGGTCTGGAGCATCTTCATCATCAAAATTTTGCGGTGAACTTTTCTTCACAGGAACGGTTTCGGTATTGTTCGCTGGGGGCTCTGAGTAACAAGCCAGCGGCGCGAGCAGGAGGGCGGTGAGGAGTGGGAGGGTGGGCTTCATGGTTGATTGGGTTTTTTTATTGGTTTCACTTCAAGGATGCTCCTTGGGTTTTAGTAATCTTGGCATCGCCACCTTGATGAACAGCCTCCGTCGTGGCGGGTATCGAGAGGTCACGAAGGTCGAGGGCTTCGATCGTTCCGGCTTGATGATCTAAGAGTTGCTCCAGGCCATCGGCAACGAGGCCATCAATTTGTAATCGCTGAATCTGCGGCTGCGAGGTGAGGTAGCTCGGGCCTTCGGGCCAGCCGCGCATGCCTTTGGGATTCACGATGCCGGCCCGTGCATCCATGAAGGATTTCAGTGCGGAGCGATCCATAGAGGTGCCGATCAAAGAACCGGCGGGCGCGGTGGTCTGAGGTCTCTGCACGACGACGTCACGCACTTGTAGTAACCCGATGCGGCCATCGGCTCGGATGAGCGGCGTGTGGCCGATTTCCTTGCGCGGGTCATACACGTTCAAGCCATCGATAAGCAACCGATCAATCTTCGCATCCGGCTGAATCCAAACCAATGGCCGGTCATCGAGCGGTGCGTGACTGCTGATGTTTTTAAGGATCAGCTGCTCCGCTCCACCGGCGATCCAGAAGAGGAACGGCGGCACGTAGTTGTAAGCGCGCTCGCCCGTAGGGCGAAGGTCGATGTTTTCAAACTCCAGCCGCCCGATGTTGCCGCCCTCGCGCAGATAGGGCGTGATCCAGACGCCGAAGTCCCGGTAGGTTCCCTTCACATTGCGGATGGAAACGCGGTCCAGCCGCGAGGCGCGGGACAGGATGCGGATGACCTGGGCACAATCTTCCACCTGCACTCCGTCGATATCGACGTCGCTCACCGCTCCCACACCTGCATAGGGTCCGAAAAATTTGTAAAAAGGAGTGTTCCGACGCACGAACTTCCCCTCGCTGTCCCAATCGCCCAGCACGTCGTCGATGTTCAAGGCGACCATGTCATCCCACGCGCGGCCCTGAAGGTTGCGGATGCTCAGAAACTCGCCGGGCCCCATCACGTGGATTCCGTCCTGATTCGACTTCGTCGGGATGTGATCGAGGTTGATGTAGATGTTCTCAAACACCACGCGCCTCCAGTTGGTGAGATAGACGGCGAAGGCGCGTGAGTTGGTGATCGAGACATCGCGAAACAGCACCTGCTCCACGCCGTGCAAAGCGACGGCTGTGGTCAAGCCGTATTCCTTCGTCGTGTGTTCCTGGTGCTCCGCGTTGCCATTATAGGTGCCGCCGAGGAACGAAAGATTATGATCAACACGGCCTTCAGGTTGCGGCGTGGCATTGGCGATGAGCGGACGATTGGAGTTGTCCGCAAGATAGAATCCACAGGCTCGATTTAAACACTCGATGGTCGTGTTGGAGTGCACCTTGAGTCCCGTGACAAGGATCGGGCCGTCCACAATGAGCTTGAGCGAGCCGAGTTTCGGCGCTCGGTCGAGGATGCTTTGGATGAGCGCTGTGTCGTCGGTGCCGCCGCCTTTGGTGACATCGCTGTCGAGCTTCGCACCAGCCTCGCTGGCAATGACGATGTGGGCGTTCGAGGAGGGGGCCGCGTGGAGGGCGGCCATCGGGGTGAGTAGCAGGGCGGTGAGGATGGCGAGGGTTTTTTTCATGATTGGTTCTCCTTTTCAATTTGCAATGGCAATCTCACAACCGCTCAATATAGACCCCACCGATGATGATGTTTTTATCATCCTTTACCCAAAGCATGATATCCTTGCTATCGAATTGACTGTCAGAATACTGAGCGGCAAAGCGGGCATCGGCCAGCGTAAATTCTGCGGTGCGCCATTTGCCGGTATTTCCTATATTAAAAGTCCCGGCAGGCTTGAAAGAACCCTTACTGACCTTAATTCGACGGGTTTCGGTAACCACTTCGGGTCGTTGCTTCAAGATTTCCCATAGCTCATCAGTAGAATCGTAAAAGAGTTCGACCTCACAATCACCACGATCCAAGTAGACGACAGAAACCTTAGCCGGAAACGGTTTGCGATCCCGAACGTCTTCTGGAAACCGGAAGCCCATCTTGCGGTAGGGGCGCTGAGCATCTTTCACACTCATCCACGCACGCCGACCGCCCAACTCACCCTCAGAAGTCATCTCGTCGTAGCTTGAGCGCAGGGCAGGGATGAGTTTCGCCTGCGCTGGAATCTCAGGTTCCGAAGCCTTCAGCATGGCTAAATCAATCGAGTTCTTGGCTTCCTCCCAAAGCTTCGGAAAGAGTTTATCCTCCTTCAATTCAATGGCAAAAACAGGGTCTGGTCGAACTACGGAACTGTCGCTCAAGTGGAAGGAAATCGTTCGTCCCAGCTCGTCAGGGAACTCAGTGAGCTTCAATTCCAGATCGTACGGTTTACCGACATTCTTGGAATCCTTCCATCCCTTCACCACCGCAGCTATGCCATCTGGATAGACCGTCGCATCTGGATAGGGGCCCGAAATTCTGAGAGGATCTAGAACAATCTGCCGCAGAAGCTGGTAAGAGGATTCATACTCTGCGTAATTGCCAGGTGGCGTATCTTTGACTGCTTCACCAAACTGGCTGGGCTGCCAATCGAGGTCTTTGTAGCCCTTCACTTTGTTAATTACAGGATTAAGTGTGAAGACCAGCGGTCCGCGAAGCAAGCCAGCGCGCCCCATCTGCTCACGGTAGCCCGCGATCCACTGCCATTCCATGGGTAATTTTAATTCCACCACATCATTCGATTGCCACTCGCGGTTCACCGAAGCATAAGTACCAGGAACGACAGGTATCTTTTCCCCATTAACGGTCAACGACGGCTGGCTGACCCAATTGGGTATGCGGAAGCGGATAGTCGCCTGAACAGGCTTGTCGGGCCGGGGAAAGATACGTACCCAACCATCGCGTGGATATTTTGTTTGCTGAGAAAATGCCCACTTTCGATCAGCCCAGACAATTTCGGCCCGCGAGTCCTCATAAAGATTCACGTATAAAGCTTCTGAAGCAGGTCGATACATCATCTTGGGAATAGCAAAAATGAATCGCCGGAAGTTGTTAGGGCAGCAAAAAAATTGCCGCCAATACCAGGGACGGGGACCTTCTACCGGTGTATCGTAGCGCATTTTGGGGCCCATCCACTCTGATCGTGCCTCCACGGATTCGCCAGCGAAGAACGAGTTATAAAGAATCCGCTCGATCGCATCGAAGCGCCATGCTTGTGGCTGGAAAGCTTGCTCCATAGTTTCGAGCATCTCGGCAACATGCAGTCGGCTGCAAACCTCACCGGATTTGTGATCTCGGTCAGGGCAACCATGCTCGTATCCAGGATTGAAGACACCAGATCGTCCAAATTGGTTCTTCGACCATTTTTCCGAGTAGCCAAACGTTCCCGGCAAGGTCGCACCACCATCTTTGATCCAAGCCTCAGCGGCTTCGGCCGGGCGCACGAGCAATGGATGTGGATATTTCTGGTTGAGCCACAGCTGGGCAGCAGCACTGACCGTGTAATAGTAAATGTGCCTGCCAGACAAGTCATAGTCATCCCATTTCTCATTATACCCAACTGGAGTTTGCCACCGGTATTTCTGGTATTTCTGCTTGGGGAAGTGTGTTTCGAGGATCCAGTCCACGAACCGGAAATCCCGCTTACCCTCATCACCAAATTCCAAAAAGCAATTCTCCATCCCCCAAGTTGATACCCCAGGATCCGACCAGTTTTTTATAATCCAAGCGGCCAAGCGCTCGGCGGCCTGACCCGAAGAAGGCGTGCCAAAAATCCTGTGGTCCGCAGCCAAGGCCTTCATGATGTATGTGCACTCGTGGGTATCCCAGCTCGCGCTTCGCCCTCGGACCTCCGCAGAGAAGGCGCCGATATACCCATCCTCATCCTGAGTGGCAACTAAAGCATCAAGGATGCGTTTCTTAAGCGCCAGTGCCTCGGAGTCGCCCTTGTAGGCTGCCCAGTAAACAAGTCCTTCGAGACTCTTTCCCAAACCTATATAAATTTTTGGCGGCGTTTTGTCATTTGCCGCTGCGCGGGCTTGGAAAGGCGCCAGGAAGCTTTTCTCCCATTCCAGTAGGTTCAGGGTCTCTCCCGTGTAGGAAATCCTTTGACCGATAGTCCCATTCAATTGAATGAAATCCGTACCAAAAGCGTTGCGCCGGGCTTTTTTTAACACCGGATCACCAATGTTTGCCACTTCTTTGTTGGCCGCACCAATCAAAATCGGATTGCCGATCCGTTTGGCTCCGTCGGCGGCGTGCAGCGCGGCTGGCAAAACCAGCATCAGAACGGTAAGAAGTGTGGGGGTTGGTTTCATGAAGTTAGACCACTTCAATGTTTAGGTTCTAGGATGAAAGTGCATTGGCAAAAGCCAATATGGATGCAGCTGCAAGCATCACGGCAATGGCAGTAAAGATGATCAAGCGAGCCTTGGACGGCGCAGCTTTCCATTCTCCGGCAACGAAGCCCAAGATCTGCCCCCCAACAATTTGCATGCCCTGTGAAATACCGAATCCGACTGAGGCACCCAGCGCCCCGAGCGCGAGCATGCCTTGGCCCATCAGCAGAACGCCTGTGAAGAACTGAATCCCGATGAAGGCCGAAAGAAGAATTTGTCCAGGGTGAGCGGCAAACCGGGACCACGATCCTTCGCGGGTAATCAAGATCGCAGGATAGATGATATTCACCAGCATACCACCCAGCAGGGCAATCGCCCATACGGAGGCATTGGCCACGATCGGACCGGCGCCATGTGAGGTGACTGCCCGCACGATTTCATCCTGGCTGTAAATGAAGGTGAAACTGCTGCCCGCCGAGAGAATACCGCATACGACGATGATAAGTATGTTAGTAGCGTAACTTCCCTTTTGAGGCGAAGCCGCGCCGGTCGCCGATTCACGAATAAGTCCCGCCCTTGCGCAGAGTACGACGCCGACCAGCATAGCCGCGACGCCACCAAGCACGACTAGGCCGGGCAGGCTCAAAATAGACGGTGCCCCGGCAAACAATCCACTGCCCTTGAGAATCATCGGCAACGTGACCCCGATGGATGCTCCGAGGCCGGTGAGAATCGCCATACTCAGACTGGCCCCGATTCGTAGCACGGAGATTCCGAAGAGGACGTTGGCAATGCCCCAAGCCAAGGAGAAAAGATTAGCCTTCAAAATGGTGGCGGTGGCAACGGTCGCGTAAGCCCCGAAGAGGTCATGGACCCCAAGAAGCGCAATGAGCCACGGGGCCAACAATAAACCCGCTATCATTCCTGACAGCCACATGTGTCCGAAATCCAAGTTTTTGCAGTGTTTCATAGGCCAGCTCATCGAGCCGAGGAGCAGGCCGGCGGTGACAACCAAAACGATACCGATTAGTGCTTCCATAGGATTTATTTCGTGCCGTCAGTGATTGCCTTCGACGCATAAGGCTCGCGGCCGAGCAGCAGGCTCGTCATGCCGAGATCCGCAAAAATGTTTGCACCGGTGATGCAGGATGAATCATCACTCAAAAGGAAAACGCAGCTCTTGGCGACTTCCTCCGGCGCGATGAGACGTTGCCCTGGGATGTTGGCATACCAGTAATCAAGGCATTCTTTTTCGCTGGGTGCAGCGGCAACGATATCCTTCCAGATTTCGGTCGCGCAGAGCCCCGGCGAGAGGATATTGACGCGGATGCCAAGCGGCGCGAGTTCGACGGCTGCGGCCTTGCTGAAGCCGACCATGCCGTGTTTTGCGGCGTCGTAGGGGGCGGCCCCTACAAGGGCTGCGTGGGTGTGCACACTGGCAATCTGGACGATCGATCCCCCTCCTCCTTGCTTGACCATTTGTCGGGCGCTGAGCTGCGTGAGAAGGAACGCGCCGTTGAGATCGACATCGAGGACGCGCTGCCACTCCTTGGGATCAATCTCCAGGAAGGGCTTCACATAGTTGATGCCTGCGTTGTTGATCACGCCGTCAATGCGACCGAACGTGGCGACGGTTTTGGCCACCAGATTTTCGAGATCCGCCGGACGGGAGACATCGGCTGCGACCGCTTCGATGGTGCCGCCCGCAGCGCGGATTCTATCGGCAACCAAGTCCAAATCCGGCTGTGAGGGAGCGGCGATGACGACCTTGGCGCCCTCGCGGGAACACACTTCGGCCATGGCGACGCCAAGGCCCTTGCTTGCACCGGTGATAATGATGGTTTTGTTTTGTAGTTTCATAGTGATGTGGGATTGATCCATTGGGTTTTCCAATCGGTAAAGTCTGCGTCTGATAACAACAGAAGCCGCGTGGTGGCGACTTCTGTGAAGCTTTGTGGTCCAACGCCGCAACGCAGGGCGGGCGACCTGTGCTCCATTTCGCCGAAGCCACCAAAACTGCCGTCGTCGCAGAAGAACTGAAGGGCATCACCTTGCGTGTCGAGGGCATCAAGCGGAGAGTCGCAGTAAAACAAATCGGGATAAACCGGGAAGGAGCGGCTAAGAATCAGATGGCCGCCAGGCACCGGACGCGCGTAAGCGATGCGCCCAGCCGAGTGTGCGGCAGCGAGGCCGAGTTTGAACATCGCGATACACCGGATGTGGATTTCTGTGTAAGTCGGATGCACTGAGAATTCGCTGGCGGGTGCAGGGCTGAAATAATCGCGCGGTAGCGCGTGGCCAACGCTTGGAATCAACAGACTACCGCCTGAGCGGATTTGCAGCAGTGACCATAGATCCACAGGCTGCCCATGCGTGCCATCCAAGATTTCCATGCCCGTAGTGGTGCGCAGGGCGATCCCTGAAGCAGGTGCTGCAAGATCCTCCACAGGCAACAATTCGAAGGAGCGCGTCAGGCGCACCTTCAAGTGAGCGTCGCGGTGGGGCGAGCGGACTTCGACTTCCAACGAGCCAGAGAAGAACCCGTCGCGCAACTGCTCGACCGACCAGATATCCGGATCGAGGGCCGGCGGCACTTGATAAAAGGCGAAGTCCGGCTCACCAAGTCTCAGCCAGTGCCAATCTGCTTCCGGGCCGATCCACAGGCGCTCGCCTCCAAGGTTCCACTCCGCCGAATTCTGAGCGGGTGTCCAAAGAGATTCATGACCAGAGATTTCCATTCCGAGCACACGCCCCCGCCCGGGGACAATGCGAATGGAGCCATGGGACGTTTTCCAAGTGATGACGGGTTGGTTGCTAGCAGGGAGGGGAGTTATCATGATTTTTGTTCGGGATCCAGCAGTTGAATGACATGGCGGACTTGAAAAGGACGCTCCACGAGAGAATGGGCCGAGTTCCACTGCATCATGCAAACATGGTTTGATGTCGCGAGGATGACAGGGGCGCCTTCAGCCTCATTCAGGAAGGCGGATTTCTTGGCGAGGATTTCTCGAGCGTTTTCCGGTTTCTGAATATTATAGATACCTCCTGAGCCGCAGCAGTCCTTGGCGCAAGGAGCGAGTTCCCATAGATAGCCGGTTGCGTTGAGCACGCTCGCCGGGATGCCTGAGGATCGCTGTCCATGAATCAAATGGCACGGAAGATCAACATAGACGCGCGCACCGCTTGCCGCAGGCTTCCGGGCTTTGATTCCGACTTCCCCAAGATATTCCAGCACATCCCGCACGGGCTGGATCCCATGCAACGTCTTGCGCAATGCGAGTCCGCAACCGGCGGAATTGGCGACAACCGCTTCTACATCAAGCTGTCCAAACGCTTTTTGGTTTTTGTCGCGGAGTGATTCCACGCCATCCAGACCGGTATGCTCCTGAAAAGCTCCACAACAGCCCTGATCTTCGGGAACCACGACTTGAATATTGTTGTCGATCAGCACGCGGATGGTTGCAAAATTGATCTCCCGGAACATGGCTTCCATGAGACACCCCACCAAAAGGGCCACACGCGGCCCAGTCGGTTTTTGGGATTCCATCAATCTGCGGGCATAGGATGCCGAGGACTCTGTGACATGGGGTTGCCCCTTGAATATCAACGGATGGGGGAAAAATCCCAACGAGCGCAAGGCGCGCGCAGGGGCCATCGCAAGATTGAAAAGTTTGGGATACCTCACGGCGAGTGCAGCGACTCGGAGTTGGAGTTTTGGTTTGAACCGATTTGTCTGCACATGCGCATGGCGGGTGTGCTCAAGAATGTTCCCGTATTGCACATTGGCCGGGCACACCGGCTCGCAGGCCAGACAGCCAATGCATTCGGAAGTGTAAAAATCCGTCCAAGGATCAGGAGCGATTTTTCCCTCAGACTCCTCGCGCCACAGCCGAAGCCGTCCTCGTGGAGAGTTGTTTTCATCCCCCGTGAGGGCATAAGTCGGGCAGGCTTCCAGGCAGAATCCGCAGTGAACGCAGCTGGAGAGAAGATCTTTTTCCATAATCGTCGTGCTCATTTTTCCAGCCCCCATTGTTCGGCAAGCACATTCATCCACGCTGCCTCCTGGGCCCCGGATATCGTCTTGGCCAGATGGCGGCTATACCAGTCCCCGCCATCCTCGTAGAGTCGTGACTCAAGCGGTGCGAGCAGTGAAGTGATCCTGTAGGCCGTGTCATTCCCGGTCGGCAGATACACATGCACAACGCCGTTATAGCAAAGTCCGATGGTTTGAACTTTGTTCTCGATGGAGACGCTGCGGGCCAGTGGGATGACATTGTCTGGAGTGGTCTTGAGGACAAGGTCCGGAAGGCCATCAGACACCTGACCGTCGCCTTGCTCCGCCAGCAGAGACAGCCTGTTTTGACTGGCCAGTCGGGAGAGTTCGTCAAAAAAAACCTTTTGCTCGTCTGCTGGACAATGCACGCCCACGCGCAACTGCTCGGTGCCCCTATCGCCACCACACAGCCAGTCTACCGACTCGAACCAGTGTAGATAGCAGGATTGCAAAATGGCTGCTGCCGCCCGATCGAGGTCTGGCGGTGCCCCCTGGAGAAAAAACAAGGCACCTCCATCGCATGCCGGACGCAGGCGAAGAACGAAATCCAAGGGTTGCCCGAAGCGTCCGTCCGTACCCAGGAGGAAACGGAACAGATCGTAGCCAGTCGTGGACTTGACCACGCGTTCACCGAGGCGAACACGTCGGTGGTCGGGCAACTCCCAGTTCATGCCGGTGATGTTGTCGCAGTAGGGGCCGAAGCGGGAGGAGGCTGGAGCGAAGCCGCTCGCTTGAACTTGAGCAGAGAGCGGGGCATCGTTATCAAGGATCAAGGGAAAGCGCAGTCCGTTATCAGACACCTTTGCGGCCACGTCGCAAGGCCGCGAGGCCGCATCCAAACAAATGACGCCATCGATCACATCGAGAAACGGTTCGAACAAACGCTCGTGGTCCAGTGCTTTCATGCGGCGAAACGACGTTGGGGAAAAACCTTGAGAGGGTTGAGTTGGTGGGCCGGGTTGAAGGCAGAAGGCACGGCGAGCTGCATACGCAGGGAATCAGGCCCGAAAACCATGCCCATGTATTCGGACTTGTCGTTGCCGATGCCGTGCTCTCCTGAAAGGGTTCCACCGACCGCAATGACCCTTTCCATCAAACGCTTGCTGATTGCCTCCACTTTTTCAATGTCCCCGGGCTTACGGGAATCAAAGAGAAAATTGGGATGCAGGTTGCCGTCGCCCGCATGCATAACCGTTACAGCGGGAAGGCCGGCGCGGTCGGCTTCCTCGTAGATGAGTGCGAGCAACTCAGCAAGTGCCCGCTTGGGAATCACGGCGTCCTGGACGAGAAAATCCGGGCTTACCTGTCCGAGAAGCCCACCTTGGGCCTTGCGTGCCTTGAAGAGCTTGGTTCGCATGGCGGGGTCGTCACTGAAAAGGACTCCGGTGCATCCCGCCTCACGGAGCACACCGGCGACAGATTCCGCCCGTCGGTCGACCAGTGCGGCGGGACCGTCAATCTCTGCGACGAGTAGAAAATGATCCATTGGCAGACCCACAGCCATCGGACTGCTCTCCACCATCGCGACCGAGCGTGGATCCATCAATTCAATGGCCACCGGGAAGGATGGATGTTTCACAAGAGCGTGGATGGCCCTCTCGGTCGTGGCGAGGTCGGCGCAGGTGGCCCGGAAGGTCCAAGATTTTTCCGAACGGGGAGTCAGACGCAGCCAGAATCGCGTGAACGCCCCTAGAGTTCCCTCGGATCCAATCATCAGCCTTTTCCAATCCTCTCGCCAAGATCCACGCCCACCGGCTGGGCCGCCGAAGCGACACACCGTGCCATCGAGCAGTACGGCTTCCAAACCAAGGACGTAATTGCTGGTGACGCCATAACGAAAGCAATGCGCCCCGCCAGCGTTGGAAGCCACATTGCCACCAAGTGTGCAAACAGGGCCGCTGGATGGATCGGGCGGATAGCAGAGCCCCGATGGTAGCAGAGCAGCATCTAGCTGGTTCAGATTGACCCCGCTTTCGACCTCGCACCACAGGCCCTCCCTGTTGATCTTCCGGATCTCCCGGAGTTGAGAGGTGTGCACCACTGCTCCACCCTGGACCGCCACCGGCCCGCCGGACAGCGATGTGCCCGCACCTCGCATGCAAATCGGCAGGCGCGAGTCGTTCAACACCTGCACCACACGTGCCAATTCTTCGGCATTCGAGGGGATCACCACGAGGTCAGGCCGAAAGGATTTGTAGCCCAATCCATCCGCATCGTAGCCCGCCATCTGGGCAGGCGATGTCATCACACGGCACTTTGGAGCCACACGGTACAGATCTGCTACAATGGCGTTGAGAGGAGGGGTCACAGGAAAAGAAATTAGCCAAAATTTAAATTGGGTCAATATAAATAATCGCCCAGTCTTTGCTTTTTTAAAAAATCCGCTATTCCCTGGTTCATGCAAAAAATTCCTTTTCAAGCACGGTCCGAATGCGAGCTGACATGAAACGGCATTTGACTTCATTGCAGCTGAAAGTCGTTTACGAATGTGGATTGCACGCTTTGAAGCCGGGTGACGCACTGCCATCCGAAAGAATGCTCGCGGAAGCCAGCGGGCTTGGTCGCTCTCCTGTCCGCGGGATGCTCGCAGTCTTGCAAAGTGAGAGTATCGTCAAGCGTTCCTCACGTGGCTGGATCCTTGCGAAGTGTATTCCAAAATTACCGCCCGCCAATGAGGGATCAAAGAGACAGATCGCAAAAGCTTTTCTCTTGGCAGAATTAGGCAGCGGCTGCCTGCATCCCGGCGATCAACTCTCGGAGTTGGCGCTGGCCAAAAAAATCGGTGTGGCCACGATCTCGATGCGGGAAGCCCTCTTGGAAATGATGCCCCTTGGCTTGCTGACAAAAACCGAACGACAAAAGTGGGAGGTTGCTACGTTCAACGAAGAACGCGTCGCGGAACTGAGCGAGTTCCGCAAAATGGTGGAGCATTTTTGCTTGAAAAAGCTTCTTGCAAAAGGCCTGTCCGATGAGAGGCGGAAGGCGTTCGAACTCGTCCGGGCCGAGTCGCGTCTGGTGCTCAGGAACAGGCAGACAACAATCCCAGAAATCCTGAGTACTGATCTTGCCTTCCACCGACTTCTTATAGAAGCGGCAGGCAACTCACTCCTGAAGGAGCGTGCTGGATTCATCTACCTCATCATCGAGTTTCAACTTCTGAGCACATTTTACTCGGTTGAGAAGGGCAAACTGGGGATTGGCCAGCATCTCAAGATCATCGATGCGATTTTGAGCGAAGATCTCCCTTCTGCCCGGCGATCCCTGCTGGAGCACCTGCGCACCTCTGAGCAAGTCCTGTGCGACATCGTGAGCCAGTGCCGATAAGCTCTCGCTCGACAATATCAGAGTTTGTTTTCCGATTCTGATGGAAAAGCCACTCAACAGCCAGATCGATGTCGCGTTTTTTTGAGCTTGTTCCCAGAATGATTCAACCGAAACAGCAAGCCGTTTTCCGTTCCAAAGAGAAAAAAGCCAACAAAGGAGGCAAGCCAAGGTTACGAATTTGTAACATGACATGCGTTGCATTCGAATGGCCGCACAATCATTGCTCAGGATGCACCTGGTGTGAGAATCAGTGCAACAGGAACAGGCGGGGGCAGCGCCTCCGCCTGTTTCACAATTCCGCCAAGCCCCCGGTCTCTATTCCTGGCTTCTCGTGTTTTGGCTGAAGAGGCAGTCAACACAAAAGATGATGCTCGGATTCTTTGTGACAAGATCGTAACATTACACCTGTTGCCCGATTTGGGGCCGACTGCTGACTTACTGCGCTCAATGATTCGGAGTTCTCACACCATCCGCTTCAGACGCCTGATCCTTCACTTGGTATTGGGAGTCTCTGTCGCCCTGTCCGGCCAACTGGCCGCACAGGACGCGAATCATTTCATCGATGAGGAGCCGCCGCCAGTCGTCGATCCCGAGCCGCCGCAGACTTTTTCCATCCGCGAATTCCGCGTGGTGGGCGCCAAGACACTTCCGACCGGAGCGGTCGACAAGGCCCTCTACAGCCACACCGGGCCGGGCCGCACGCCGGAGGATGTGGAAAACGCCCGCGTTTCGTTGGAGAAGGCCTACCATGATGAAGGGTACCAGACCGTTTCCGTCTCCGTCCCGCCTCAGGGCATCAATACCGGCGTCATTGTGCTGCAGGTCACCGAGGCGACCGTCGGCCGCCTGCGCGTGAAGGGATCGCGTTTCTTTGACATCGAGAGGATCAAAAAAATGTCCCCGGCGCTCGCAGAGGGCGGCGTGCCGAATTTCAACGATGTGCAGCGCGACATCATCGCCCTCAACCAGACCGCCGACCTCCAGGTTACCCCCTCGCTTGCCGTTGGAAAAACACCTGGGACTGTCGATGTGGAGCTGACTGTGAAAGACAAGTTCCCCCTGCACGGCAGCGTGGAGCTGAACAACCGCTACAGTGCGAACACGACACCCCTCCGCCTCGACGCTTCGGTGCGCTACGACAATTTGTGGCAGATGGGACACACCATCGGAGCAGGCTTCCAGATCGCCCCGCAGCGACCGAGTGATGCCCTCATTTTTTCTGGCTACTACATCGCCCGCACGCCATCCATCGACTGGGTAGCGCTCATGCTGCAAGCCACGAGCCAGAACAGCCAGGTCTCGACCCTCGGCGGCACCGACTCGCTCGGAAACGGCGAAATCTACGGCGGACGCTTCCTTTTCAACCTTCCGGCAAAGACCGGATTCTACCACTCGGCCAGTATGGGCATCGACTACAAGGATTTCGCTCAAGATCTCGTCGTGGGCAACCAGACGGTTTCCAGTCCCCTCACCTACTGGCCTTTCTCGATCAATTACAATGCCAGCTCGATCGGCAAATACTACGAGACCGAGTTCGGTGCTGGTGTGACCTTCTCCTTCCGCGGAACAGGCACGCAGGAGGCGATTGATTTCGACAACCGCCGCTACAATGCGAATGCGAACTTTTTCTACCTGCGCGGCAATCTCGCCCACACCCAGAAGCTCCCATGGGATTTCCAACTCTTCGGCGAGGTGCAGGGCCAGGCGACGGCGAATCCGCTCGTGGACACCGAGCAATATAGTCTCGGCGGACAGTCCACCGTGCGCGGTTACCTCGAGTCCGTCGTGACGGGTGATAACGCCATCGGCGGCACGCTGGAATTCCGGACGCCGTCACTCCTCGGCTGGCTTCCGAAAGGCAACGAGTGGCGCTTTTTCGTCTTCATCGACGCCGGCTACGCCATGCTCAACGACCCCCTCCCCGAGCAGACCTCGACCTTCAACCTCTGGAGCTACGGCTTCGGAACCAGCGTCCGCCTGGTGGACCACATCAATGGCGATTTCTTCATCGGCATTCCGCAGGTCACCCAATCCCCCTCCGAAGCCTATCAACCGCTCTTTTCCTTCAGCATCTCCGCAGAACTCTAACCGCACGATATGAAAACAACCGCATTCATCCGAACAGCCCTTCTCGCCGCCACGGCCCTTGTTTCCGTCACAGCGAACTCCCACGCCTGGTGGAACAAAGACTGGACCGCCCGCAGGCCCATCACGATCGATACCACCAAGACGGGATTTGAAATCAGCGAACCGGTCGGCACCGCCACCATCCTCCTGCGCCTCCATCAAGGAAACTTCGATTTCGCGACCGCCAAGGAGGACGGCACTGACATCCGCTTCGTGACCGAGGATGACAAGACACCACTCGAGTCCCGTGTGGAAAAATGGGACGCCCTCATGAACGAAGGCTTCGTGTGGGTCAAAGTCCCCGACATCAAGCCCGGAGCCCAAACCAAAATCTGGCTCTACAGCGGCAATGCGGAGATCACCGCCGAGGAAGCTGCAAATCCCCTCGCAGCCCACGATGCCGACACCATTCTCGCCTATAACTTCACCGCCGCGACTCCCAAGGACGTCACAAAAAATGCCAACAACGCCACCTCCGGCGGCACGCTCTCCGAGGGCGCCCTCATCGGCCCCGGCATGCGCCTTCTCGGCAACACTGCCGCCAAGATTCCCGGCTCGGACACCCTCCGCGCCGATGCCGGCCAACCCTTCACCCTTTCGACATGGTTGAAACAATCCACCCTCAACGAAAAAGGCGTCCTCTTTGATTGGGGCGACGACGCCGCCCGCTTCCAAGTCGCTTTCCAAGCCGGTGCCCCGGTTGTTACCATCACGTCCGCTTCCGGCACCTCCAAATCCACACCGGCCGACCCCGTCGCACCCAATGTCTGGAAACACATCGCCGTGGTCTCCGACGGCTCGAGCACGAAACTCTATGTCGACGGCAAGGAATATTCCTCCGTCGCCGCTGGTCTGCCCGCCATCGTAGGCGAAGCCACACTCGGCGCGGATGCCGATGGCAAAAACGGCCTCGTCGGCGAGATCGATGAGTTCAACCTCTCAAAAACCGCCCGCCCCGCAGGCTGGGTCCAACTCGCCTACACCGGCCAAGCCGGAAACGATGCCAGCGGCAAATTGGTCGCCCTCGGCGAGGGCGAAGGCGGTGCCGGCGGAGGAGGCCACGGCGGCGCCATGGAACATGTCATGCTGTTCGGCGACATCGCCAAGAACATGATGTTCGACGGCTGGATCGCCATCGGCGTCTGCGTGATCATGATGTTTGCAGGATGGACCGTTGCCTTCGTCAAATTTGTCAATCTCGGCAAAATCAAAAAAGGCAACGTGGAGTTCCAGCGCCTTTGGAAAGATGTCGCCACCGACCTCACGGCGATGGACCTCGACAACCCGGAATCCTCAAAGACCTTCGGCGGCAAGATTGGCAAAAAAGGCCTCAACCTCCTCGCCGACTCGCCCCTCTACCACATCTACCATGTCGGCTCAGAGGAAATCCGCCACCGCCTCGGCTTCGGAAAAAACAAGGGCCAAGGCCTCTCCGCCCGCTCGATCCAAGCCATCCGCGCCTCGTTGGATGCCGCCCTCGTGCATGAACAGCACCGCTTGGGCAACGGCCTTGTTTACCTCACCACCAGCATCGCCGGTGGACCCTATGTCGGTCTGCTTGGAACCGTCGTAGGTGTGATGATCACCTTTGCCATCATCGCCAAATCCGGTGAGGTGGATGTGAACTCGATCGCCCCCGGTATCGCCAGCGCGCTCCTCGCCACCACCGTCGGCCTGCTCGTCGCGATTCCGGCCCTGTTCATGTATAGCTTCCTAAATACCAGCATCAAAAACACCGTTTCCGCGATGCAGGTGTTCATCGACGAGTTCGTCGCCAAGGTCGCCGAATTTTACCCCACCCCGGGGGATGCCGCCCTCAACGTCCCGATCCGCCAAATCCGCACCCCGGAGGAGGCCGCCCGCTACGAGGAGACCAAGGGCGATGAGAACGCCGCCATCATGGACAACCTCATCAAACACAAATAACCAACCATGGACGCCGGCGACGACAAATCCTACGACGACATCAATGTGACCCCGATGGTAGACCTCTACCTCGTGCTTTTGTTGATTTTTATCATCATGACCACAGCCGGAGTCCAAGGCGTGAAAATCGATCTCCCGAAAGGCAGCAAGGCCCCAGCTCTCGGCGGCCCCAAGGGAAAATCCATCACCATCAACAACGAGGGCAAGCTCTTCCTCGACACCGTGCCGGTGACCATCGCCGAGCTCGAAGCCAAGCTTAGCGAGCACAAAGCCAAGGTGCCCGAATTTCCCGTCGTCGTCCGCGGCGACCGCGCCACGCAATACATGATGGTCATGGAAGTCCTCGATGTGCTCGGACGCCTCGACATCAAGCAAATCGGCCTCGCAACCCAAGGCCCCAAGTAACCAACAACCATGCCCGACGAAGAAGAAGACGAGCCAAGTTTCTTTGCGAAGCACAAAATCAAGATCATCCTTGGTGGCGTTCTCGTCGTCGCTTTGGGCGTTTATTTCATCGGCGCACCGAAATCGGCTCCGAAGAAAAAATCCTCCGGCCCGGTGATGATTTCCCTGCCGCCGCCGCCACCACCACCTCCCCCGCCGCCACCACCTCCGCCACCGAAAGAGCAACCACCCGAACCCGAAACGGTGAAAGAGGAAAAATTCACACCCGAGGAGGCTCCCGAGCCCGAACCTCAAGCCGCACCCGCACCCGCCCCTATGGGCACGAACCTCGAGGGCAACGGCCCCGACGCATTCGGCCTCGCCAAGGGCGGCGGCAGCGGCATGATCGGCGGCACAGGCACCGGAAAAGGCGGCAAGGGCTCGAAATTCGGCGGCTATGCCTCCCAAGTCCAAGGCTCCATCGTCCAAGCCCTCCGCAACCATAAAAAAACCAAATCCGCCGCCCTCAATGTCACCGCCCGCATCTGGCTCGATGCCACCGGCCGCGTGACCCGCGCCACCATCTCCGGTTCCTCAGGCGACCCTGCCACCGACGCCGCCCTCCGCAACGAAATCCTCACCGGTCTGCAAATGCAGGCACCCCCGCCGGAAGGCATGCCGATGCCCATCGTCATGCGACTCAAAGCCACTCGACCCAACTGATCCCATGAGCCTGCCCAACACACTAAGACTCCTCGCCGTCGCCACACTGCTGGCCACGCCTCTGCGCGCGCAGGATTACACCGTCACCAAGCCTGCAAAAAACAAGGTCGTCATCGACTACGCGCAGAATACAAATTCCGACCCCGGCCAGTGGAATTCCCTGTATAAAAAACCCGCCACGACTCCCACTCCGGAGCCCACTCCCACTCCAGCAAGCACTCCAACCCCGGCCCCAACTCCCGAAATCAAACCAGATCAACCGGTCGACCAAACAGTTTCTCTGTCCTTGTCAGGACCAATGGATGTAGCTCCCGCAGCAACGCCAGAACCTCAACCGACATCACAGCCTTCTGCAACTCCACAGCCGACACCCGAAACTCCTGCGGCACCTCCACCGACACCCGAAGCTCCCGCTCCCGAGCCTGAGCCAACCGCGCCCCCAAAAATCAAACCCATCAAGACAGCCGTCCAAGAATCCCAATCGAACGCCGCACCACCTCCCGTTGTCGAATCCCCGCTTCCCTCGACTCCATCCACGCCCACCGGCAATGTCACCATCAACCTCATTCAAAAACTCGTCAAACGCGGCATCCTCACCCAGGAGGAGGCCAACGAAATGATCCGCCAGTCGGAAGCCGAGGCCGAGGCCGTCCGCGCCCAGAGCCAGACAGATATGGTCGCGATCGCCCAGGCCGCCGCCGTGCAGGTCGTCGCCACATCCGCTCCCGCAGGCTCCGACCTCCCGCCCGCCTCGCCGAATGACATCCGCGTGACCCACATCCCTCAACCAGTCAAAGATCAGATCAAAGAAGAAATCAAACTCGAACTCGCCACCAACCGCACCTCCCGCGAGATCGCAAACTCCCTGCGCCTCCCGAAGTGGGTTGAGAACGGCAAAGCCGCCTTCGATCTCCGTGTGCGTTACGCCGGCACCTTCTTCCCGACCGGCAACGACGCCAGCGGCGCCTTCCCGAATTTCAACGCGATCAACACAGGCGCTCCCTTCGATACCACCGGCACCCAGTTCGCGCCCCAGCTGAATGTTGACCAGAACCGCAACCAATATCTCCTCCGCGCACGCTTCGGCATGGACTTCGCCATGAGCGAGAACTTCTCCTCCGGCTTCCGCGTGGCCACCGGCAGCAACAACTCGCCCGTCTCCACCAACCAAGGCATGGGCGTCGCCAACTCCGCCACCCAAGGCCAAGGCGGCAACTTCAGCAAATACGCCATCTGGCTCGACCGCGCCTTCATGCGCTACGACTTCGCTGTCACCGAAGCCATCAAATCCACCGCATGGGCCGGCCGATTCGAGAATCCGTTCTTCAGCACCCGCCTCACGTGGGATGACGACCTCGGCTTCGACGGGGCCGCCCTCACCACCAAGGCCAACATCACCGAGAACTTCGCTCTCTTCGGCACCGGCGGCGCGTTCGTTGTTTACAACACCGACTTCAATTTCTCCTCCAACCAGCCAGCAAAATTCGCCAGCTACGACAAATACCTCTTCGGTGGACAAGGTGGCTTCGAGTGGAAAATCGGCGATGACCTGAAATGGAAAACAGCCGTCGCCCTCTACTCGTTCTACAACATCGAAGGCAAGCTCTCCGATCCCTACACACCCCTCACCGTCAACGACGCCAGCAACACGGATAACAGCCGCCCCTCCTTCGCCCAAAAAGGAAACACCTACATGGCCATCCGCAACATCACGCCGGATGCCAGCAACGACTACGGCGCGATCAACCAATGGCAATACTACGGCCTCGCCACCAAGTTCAACGAACTCGCCCTCACCTCCCAGATCGACTACGACGGCTTCGAGCCCGTTCGCGTTTCCGTCGTCGGCGAATATGTGCAAAACCTTTCCTTCAACCAGGACGACATCAACGCCATCGCCGTCAACAACCGCAGCGCGCTTGATGAAGATGGCCTCTCCGACATCGGCGCTTTCGATGGCAGCCCCTACGGCTGGTTCGTCGATCTCCGCGTTGGCACCGTCGCCCTCGCGAAACGCTGGGACTGGCTCCTCTCCGTCGGCTACCGCTGGCTCGGCTCCGACTCCGTGGTTGACGGCTTCACCGACTCCGACTTCGGCGGCGGCGGCACCAACATGCAAGGGTTCACCGCGGCCGGCTTCCTCTCCCTCTCCGAGAATGTCTACCTCGGCCTGCGCTGGATGGGCTCCGAAAGCATCACAGGCCCGCAATACGACACCAATATCTTCTACTTCGAGCTCAACTCCAAATTCTAACGCCACATGAAAATCAAAACCTACGCACTCCTGGCCGCAGCCGCCGTTCTTTTCGCGCTCACCCTCCGCGCCGCCGAGGAAGACCCCACCGCAAAGTTCCGCGAAGCCCTCAAGGATACCATGCTCAAGCTCCGCGCCGCCCAAACCGACCTCGCCAACGCCCAAGCCGCGCAATACGCCGCCGAGGCCAAGGCCACCGAACTCACCGCAAAAACCGAGTCCCTCGCCAAGGATCTCGCCAACGAGCGCAACACCTCCACCAACATGATCGCCGATCTCAATAAAAAGATCGCCGACCGCGACAACTCGATCCTCGAACTCAACGCCGCCCTCGCCAAATGGAAAAAATCCTACGGCGAAGTCGCCAAACTCGCCTCCAAACGCGAAGGCCAACGCGCCCAACTCGACACCAAACGCATCGAACTCGAACGCAAAGTCCAAGAAGAACAGGCCAAAAACATCGAAATGTATCAAGCCGGCATGGAAATCCTCGACCGCTACGAAAAATTCGGCCTCGGCGACGCCATCCTCGCCCGCGAACCCTTCACCGCCGCCAAACGCGTCAAATTCCAAAATCTCGTCCAAGACCTCTCCGACAAACTCACCGACGCCCGCATCCCGGCTGACGCCCCAAAGAAATAATCCGATCCGTCCGATCCGTCCGATCCGTCCGATCCGTCTGATCAGCCCGATCCGTCCAATCCAAAAAAACAGACCACCGCACCTCACCGACGCCCACCCCACCCACCGCGACTTAAAACTTAATTCTTAATTCTTATGCCACTCCGCCACACCACCCTCTCCCTCCTCGCCGCCGCCTCACTCACGCTCCCGGCCACCGCCCACGCCGCCGACTCCGTCATCGCCCGCGCCGGTGACCGCGACATCACCGTCGCGCAAATCCAGCCTTACCTAGCCAGCCTCAGCGAAGCCGACCGCGCCGCACTCAAGCAAAACCCCGCCGCCCTCAGCCAAGCGGTCCGCACCCTCATTCTCCAGCAAGTTCTCCTCAAAGAAGCCACCGCATCCGATTGGGATGAAAAGCCCGAAACCCAAGCCCTCCTCGCCCGCGTGCGCGACGCCGCCATCTCCGAGAGCTACCTCGAATCCGTCACCAAAGTCCCGGCCGACTTCCCCTCGGATGCCGAAGTCAAGGAAGTCTACGAAGCCCGCAAGGCCGAACTCACCCTGCCCAAGCAATACAAACTCGCCCAAATCTTCATCGCCAACGGCACCGACGCCGCCAAAGCCAAGGCAAAAGCCGATGCCCTCGCCAAACAGGTGAAATCCGGCGACTTCGCCGCCCTCGCCAAAACCAACAGCGACGAACCGCGCAGCGCCGCCAACGGAGGCGAAATCGGACTCCTCCCCGAGGACTCCGTCCAGCCCGCCATCCGCAAAGCCCTCACCGGCCTCGCCAAAGGCGCCACCGCCGGCCCCATCGAACTCGGCGATGGACTCTACTTCGTCAAAATCCTCGACATCCAGGAACCCCGCACCGCCACCCTCGAGGAGGTCAAACCCCAAATCATCCGCGCCCTCCGCACCGAACGCCAAAACCTAAACCGCCAAGCCTACCTCCAACGCCTCCAAGCCCAAGCCCCCATCACACTCGACGAAATCGCCTTACCCGCCCTTCTGAAAACCAACGAGAAAAACTAACCCCGCAAGTTACAAAATCGTCACAAAACCAACCCTCAACAAAACCCCAAACTCGACGATCCTAACCCTTCACGACGCGTCCAATCCATCCACCGTCAATAAGGTCACCAAAGTCAATCAGGTCAACAAAGTCCCCAAACCCACCGCACCTCACCAACTCCCGCTCCACCCACCGCCACTTAAAACTTAATTGATTCCGCTACGCTTCACCCTTCGGGCTGCCCTTGGCAGTCTTTCTCCGCTACGCTCCGATTCTTAAAACTTAAAACTTTTTCCCCATGCTGAAAACCGGCCACCGCACAAAATACCACCTCCGCGCCTTCGAGTTCCTCGCAGCGCGTCGGCGTTCGCGTGCCGTTCTCACATGCACCCTCCTCGCCTCCTTCCTGGCCACCATGCCCACCGCTGGACTCCAAGCCGGCGACATCCTCCGAGGGGGAGCCAGCGCCGGCAACGCCAAGCGAAACTCCGAGGCCCGCGCCAATGCCGGTGCCGCCGCCGCTGAAGCCGCCAAAGTCCGCGCCCAAGACCGCCTCGCCCGCACCACCAAGGCGGTCAACGACATGCGCGCCCTCCAAGCCTCCGCCCGTGCCGCCGCAGGGGCCAATGCCATTCCCAACGGCCTCACCGAAGGCGGTCTCAAAGTCCTCACCGGTGCCAACGCGAAATGGGAAGGGGCCAATGCCGCGACCGCCTCCGGCAACACCGTCGGCATCACCCAAACCGCCGCTCAAGCCCTCCTCCACTGGGAAACGTTCAATGTCGGCAGCCAAACCACCGTCAATTTCAACCAATCCGCCGGCGGAGCCGACTCCGGCAAATGGATCGCCTTCAACAAAGTCTTCGACCCCACCGCAAAACCCTCCGAAATTCGAGGCAAAATCAACGCCCAAGGCCAAGTCTACATCATCAACCAAAACGGCATCATCTTCGGCGCCGGCTCCCAAGTCAACGCCCGCACCCTCGTCGCCTCCGCCCTCCCGATCAACGACAACCTCATCAAAAACGGCCTTCTCAACAACAAAGACGCCCAGTTCCTCTTCTCGGGCCTCGATGTTCCCGGCGGGTCCGATGGCACGCCCGCCTTCATTCCCACTCCCCTCCCCACAGGAGCAAAATACGGTGATGTCGTCGTCGAGCGTGGCGCACTTCTACAGACCCCCACCAGCGCCGACGGCAACGGCGGCCGCGTCATGCTCGTAGGTGCCAATGTCCGCAACGAAGGCCAAATCTCAACGCCAGCCGGCCAAACCATTCTCGCAGCCGGTCTCCAAGTGGGCATTGAATCACACGCACAAACTGATCCAAGCCTGCGAGGTTTAGATGTCTGGGTCGGTGAGGTCGACTCCAATTCGGGAATTGTTCTCAACAAGGGTATTGTCGACAATCCAACTGGAAGCATCATGTTAGTTGGCAAGGCAATCGAACAGCAGGGTGTTCTGACCTCTTCCACCTCGGTAAGCCTCAATGGGCGCATCGATCTTCTGGCAAGCTACGGCGCTGCCTCAAACCCGGACTTTGACAAATCTGGGTATCCCATATTCTTCTCGCAGTTTACCGGCACAGTGAACTTGGCAGAAAACTCAATTACACGTGTGGTTCCAGACTTTTCTGATACCAAGAAGATTCCTGGGACAAGTCTCCCTGAAATATCCCAAATCAACTTAACAGGTCTTGGTATCTATTTAGGCAAAGGTGCATTTTTAAGTGCAACAGCTGGAAAAGTGAATCTCAAAGCTGGTATCTGGCCATACAAAGATACGGATTCAGACCGAACAGTTTTGGACTCATCAAACAAGGTTCAGTCAGATCTGGGCTCTAATGTTCTGTCTGGAGTCCAAAGGTTTCTATTCACATCAGGTCAGATTTATGTCGACTCCGGTGCCACGATAGATGTTAGTGGAACTTCTGGCGCATTTGTGCCTATGGCACATAATATTATTGATGTTCAGCTTCGCGGGAATGAACTTGCGGATTCCCCCCTCCAAAGGGATTCAGGAATTCGAGGGAAGTCCTTGAGGGTTGATCTCCGTAAGTCCGGTGTTTTCTCGGGTCGCCAGTGGGTGGGGACGCCCTTGGGTGACCTTTCTGGTCTTGCAGGTTTGGTAGAAAAAGATGTTGCTCAACTAACCACCTCTGGAGGGGAGTTGTCGCTTCAATCCGGGGGATCCATTGTGATTCAGAATGGCGCTACATTAGATGTCTCCGGAGGTTACTATCAAAACGAGGGTGGTTCCATCAAAACAACACAACTGCTTCGAGGAGAAAACTTGGTGAATATTTCCAAAGCAATACCGAATGTTGCTTACGATGGAATTTTCTCCGATGAATTTACTAGATCCTCCTCAAAATGGGGTATCTCGCAATCGTTCAAAAAAGCCCTTGCTCCCACAGGGGGATATATTGAGCAGACATATAATGAAGGAGCTGCTGGCGGGAGCCTAAGCTTGACTGCGCCAGCGTTAATAATTTCCGGCAAACTGCTTGGCCAAACTGTGACGGGTCCAAAGCAACTTGATTCCCCACCAGTTGGGGCTTCTTTGAGCATTTCCTTCACCGCACAGGAAAGGATCGCCAGATCAGAGAGTGACATTCGTTTCGTTGATGTCTCGCCTCATCATCCTTCGGTTTTGATGTCGCAAACTTCGCCGCATGAAACAGCGGCACCTTACAGCATTGTCAACATGACCCCAGTTGATCTGACCGGACCCGCCACCACAAAGTTTATTATCGGTCAAGATATTTTCGACCCGCTGGAATCTGGATTTGGAAAACTGACCATTTACAATCCCGACGGTGAATTTGAGATTTCTGCTGAAACAGAAATTAGTATCCCTGCTGGGGGCGGTCTTGTGGTGAGTTCGTCTAACACAAACATCAATGGCCGTGTGAATGCTCCTGGCGGGAGTATCTCACTCAAAGCATATAATTTTTCGCCATTTGAGTATCAGCGTCTCAAGGAAACCGATTCTTTACCGTTAACTGCCGCACCAGAGTTTGTTGCAGGTCGGGGAAACATATTTGTCACTTCACAGGGTCTTCTTGATGTTTCTGGCATGCTAGTGGACGAGAGATCCACTTCCGAGAATGCCTTTGATAGCCGTAGGTCCATCAATGCCGGGTCGGTAATTTTGGAAGGCTATAATGTTTATTTAGACAAAGGCAGTGCGATTCTGGCCTCTGCGGGCGCTAAAGCCAAAGCTTCGAGTGGATTTACTAATGGAACAGCAGGTGCTATCTCACTACTCGCAGGAAAAGACCCCGCACTAAAAACGACATTCGGTGGTGCTTTAATTATGAATGGCCTACTTCAAGGATATTCGACTGGTGCAGGAGCTTCCTTGACAATACAGTCCGCATTAGTTGAGATCGGAGGGACTCGTGGTAATTCCGAAGCCTTACAAATCGATCCTTCATTTTTTGAGCAAGGAGGTTTTGGCAGTTATACGATG
>DGXZ01000063.1:15681-16083 GCA_002396485.1 Spartobacteria bacterium UBA5019 | reverse complement strand
AGGAGGTTTTGGCAGTTATACGATTCGAGGCATCGGAAAAACTCTTGCGGATGGCTCAAATCGACCTGCGGTCTTGGTTTCTGATGGAACTCAAATTACACCTATTGCAGAGTCTTATATCAGGAGGCCTATTGCCGAATTAGCCTTCCAACCTTTTCTTAAGCCTGAAGCTTACCGCTCATCCGCAAGTTTAAGCCTCCAGGGAATCGGTGTCGATGACCCTCTAACATTTGGAAAAATTGAAGCTCTCGGTCTGGTGGTTCTCGGCGCAGGTGCATCGATTATCACAGATCCAGGCGCCACTGTATCAATGAGCGGGGACGCTGTTGCAGTGCTTGGTTCAATTGTGAACCATGGGGGAAAAGTAATAATTTCGGGAGGTAGCGCGTACAGAATTCCTTG
>DGXZ01000063.1:0-15432 GCA_002396485.1 Spartobacteria bacterium UBA5019 | reverse complement strand
CTTCCCACCGTATTCATAGGAAGTTCATCAAAAATAGATGTTTCTGGTGTTTTCCAACCTAAAGATGACCCATTCAAGAGACGGACCGGAACCCTATTCAATGGAGGCAGCATCCTTGTAGCCGGCAATATCGTAGTCCAAAGAGGAGCGGTTTTAGACGCCTCAGGTGCATCAGCTGTAGTTGACCTTAGCCCATATTCAGTAGGGAACTCTGGAATGTTGGCGACACGAACTCGAAATATGAATGGATTAACTCAAACGCCGTGGGGAAGAGTTGGGATACCCACAAAAATCGACAGTAATGGCGGATTGATCGACATTGAAGGTTCGCAGATGCTGTATTCCGATGGAACGCTCCGTGGCTTTGCAGGCGGTCCTACAGCACTTGGCGCAACGCTTTCTGTTTCATCTGGAAAATTTTATCCTTACGATTCTTCTCGGACCAGCGCCGATATTAACCTCGTAACCACACAAAGTGGAGACGCTGCTCTTTTTGCGAACCATCCTCTCTATGAACGAGAAGTGGAATTATTTCTGAATCCGCCAGATTTGGAAATATTGTTCAATGCGGGAAGCCCCAACCCCGGAATAGGTTATTTTTCTCTGTCACATTTCATATCTGGCGGATTTTCTTCTCTTGACTTAGGCTACAAATATTACGCTGGGGCTGATCCAATCCCATACGGTGGTAATGTGGAGTTTCGGGGACCAATTTCTATTAGTGCTAAAGGTATGATTCGTTTAGCTGGAGGTGGCATTGTGAAGGCTGATTCAGCTATTGATCTCACTGCACCATATATTTCAATAGGGCAAAAACTTGCCACTCCTCGCATACCATCCGAAACATTTTATGCATTTCAGAAGTATCCTTTTTCCGGTTCAGATAAATCCTACTATCCTCAGCCCACATACGGTTCGGGCAGCATCTCGCTCACTTCTTCTTGGATTGATGTGGGAACGCTTTCTCTCCAAAATATAGGAAAAGCCTCTTTAACAGCAAATAATGGCGATATTCGTGGCAGCGGAACACTAAGTATGGTCGGAGACCTCACCCTCACTGCCGCGCAGGTTTATCCAACCAGTGCTTCCGAATTCAAGATCGTTGCCTATGATCCAGCCGGAATGAAGAGCACGATTCGAATTGAACGCTCCGGCTCGCAGCCTCCACCTCTCTCTGCAGGAGGAAAGCTTTCCATTTTTGCCTCAAATATCATCCAAGCTGGGACGCTAAGAGCCCCACTCGGTTCGATCTACTTGGGCTGGGACGGCACAGACTTTGACCTCACGGATGCTGTAGCCATTACGCCGCCAAGTGATATTGTGGGAGGCCCCTTGATGACGATTCCCACAGCCCAAGTGGTTAACTTAAAAAATGGTAGCTCGACATCGGTTTCCGCCATCGACCCTCAAACAGGAGCAGGGATCTTAATTCCCTATGGAGTGAGTACAGATGGTCTTTCTTGGATCGACCCCAGAGGCATGAATGTGACAATTGCCGGATTGCCAAATAAATCCGTGAGCGTTGCTGGTGAAAGCGTTTTTATGGATTCTGGTTCAGAGATTGATCTCCGTGGCGGTGGTGATCTTTTGGCCTACCGCTGGAGTAGCGGCATTGGCGGAAGTGTTGATATTCTCGGAACGGCCAAGGGCGATTGGACATCCTCCGCCTCATATACTGCGGGGCAGTTGGTAACCTACGGTGGAAAAACTTGGTCTGCCCGTGTTGCTGTAGGGGCTGATTTAGACCCCGCAAAACGACCGGGCACAGGGCGTTATTGGACTCAAGTCCCGGAATCCTATGCAATCCTTCCTAAATTTGACTCAAATGCAGCGCCAGTGAATCCTTTTAATGCCAGCTCGAGTGCAACTTCGCTGGGAGGAAATCCTGGATTTGTTTCATCGACTCTTGGTATTGGCGATAAGATTTCCATCGGCGCTGGTTCTGGCTTGGCACAGGGTAGCTACACTCTCCTGCCACGAGCGTACGCCCTGCTACCTGGAGCCTTTCTTGTAACTCCTGCTTCTGAGCTATCCAACCTGAATATCCAAGTCGGAGGAGTCGCTACCGCTGATGGATCTAGCTATGTTTCAGGATACCGCTACAACCACTTCAATAGAGCGATAGAGCCGACTGCAGTGCGAAGCTTATTTGAAATAGCTTCTCCAGAGGTTATTGCTTCGAGAGCATCCTACACGACTTTTACTGCATCCACCTTCATGAAAGAAGCTGCTGTGCGTCTCAACCAAACGGGTTTACAAGAACTGCCCATCGATGCGGGGTCAGCTTCTCTTCGAGGGAACTCGGCGATGCGCTTGAATGGGCAACTCATTACCACGCCAGCATCTAATGCTCGAGGCGCTTCGATTGATATAGCAAGCTTTTCCGACATAACCATTGGAGGGGATTCGGGCTTAGACAGCAACAGCGGAGTCGTTCTTAATGCCGGAACGATTTCCAGTTGGGGAGCATCGAGTGTTTTGATTGGGGGTGTTAGGCAGAAATCCTCGTCCGACACCGCAGTCGAGGTTCGCTCCAAAAAAATCACATTAACAAACCCCAGCGATCCGTTGTCAGGTTCCGAAATCATTTTGGTCTCCAAAGAGAATATTATTTTGAGTGCGGGATCCTCCATAATATCAAGCGGGATATCGCAGACCTCCTCGCAGATTACGCTGAGCGGTGATGGCGTGATGCTTGCGGCAAGTTCCGATTCATTGTTCTCTTCTACGAGAAGCGGGCTGACTGGGTCAACAGTGCCCACTATCTCGCTCGAAGCAGGAGCCACTGTTTCTGGCACAAGCGTGCTGTTGGATTCAAGCTATGCCAGTTCGATTGATCCTACGGCACGATTAAAGTCAAAGAACCTCAGTATGATCGGTGGCCAGATAAGCGTCATTCTCGAGCCACAAATCGGCGCGCTGCCCGGTTCCGTTGTTTCACCACACCTCACACTCAGCGGTTCGCTTCTCGCAGATTCCATGTCTGCATCAAATCTCCTACTACGCAGTTATCGTGCCATCGACTTTTATGGCTCCGGAAAATTTGGCTCGGATTCTTTGTCAACTCTGACACTACAAGCTGGGGGTGACAACTCAGCGACTGATAATCGAGAACTGAGCATACGAGGTTTTAACCAAGGCGCAAACACCGTTCAACTGGTTGCAAAGCAAATTAAATTTGGAAACCCGACCTCCATAAGCGGCCTAACGCATCCGGTTGGTTCTCTTTCTGGGCGTTTTGAAGTCAAGGCGAACAATGTGACCTTTGAACAATATAATTTCAGCATCGGAGGATTTCAAAACACCAGTCTGGAAGCCGCATCTGGTATGAGCTTCAACGGAGCGGGAACATTCTTTACGCTAGGAAATTTAATGATCTCAACTCCCGCCATCGCAGGAAGCCGCGCCGCGATACAGTCGATCATTGCCGCAGGAGCACTGAATATCCAGTCTATTGCGAGCCCTTCAACTGTTCAAAGTGCCCTGGGAGCAAGCCTGACCCTGCAAGGTTCCTCCGTTGTTCAGAACTCCCGTATTTTGCTTCCCAGTGGACTTGTCTCGCTTGTATCCACTGGAGGTGATGTGACAGTGGGCGGCACAATCGATGTATCCGGAACGATGCAGAAATTTTACGATTTGAATCGTTTCACCGATGCAGGCGAAATCAGCATCAACGCGAAGGGAGGCGGCGTTAATCTGCTTGCCGGCAGCGTTGTTTCAGTGTCAGCTGATTCACAAGGAGGTAATGCTGGAAAACTATCCATTTCATCAGATGGAGCTTTCCTATCGTCCGGGACACTATCCGGTCGCTCCTCGGGAAACAACAACTCAGGGGTTTTCATACTTGATTCCTCGGCACTGCCATCCTTTACGGATTTAAGTCAGATATTAGACGCAGGCGGATTCAATCTCGAACGCAACTTGCGAGTCAGAACAGGGGACATCTCTGTGGAAGGAGTATCACGCTCCAAATTCTTTACGCTTTCTGCTGATTCTGGAAGTATCACTGTTTCTGGAACGATTGATGCCTCGGGGGCGACTGGCGGTAAAATTAGTCTTGCGGCCCGTGAAAACATCACGCTCCTCCCGACATCCATACTGACCGTAGCTGCCAAACATTTTGACAGCGCGGGCAAAGGCGGTTCCATTTATCTTTCCGCTGGCAACTCAAAAAGCGATGGAACAGTGAGTTCCACCGCTCTCTTGGATATCCAAGCTAGCTCGCAAATGATTCTCTCGGTTGAGGATTATATCGCAGGTTCCTACACCGATGTGGGATCCAGCGCATTCAATGGACAGTTTACTGGAACGGTTCACCTCAGAGCCCCGCAGAAAACAATTGGAGGAAGTCTTGGCGTGTCAGTATCCCAACTCCGAGGGGATATTTTGGGCGCCTCCAGCATCTTTGTCGAAGGCTACAAAGTCTTCTCGGTTACAGGAGCCACAGGACAGATCACAGGTTCACGCTCTAGCTTCACCGCACTCCCATCAGCTGGAACAATCCAGCGGCAAGTCTACGACAATGGCCTTCAATTCATGGGGAGTGCGGGCTCAACGACAGCTGGCTACACAGCCATGCAAAACGGTTTACTCGGAGTGGGCGATCCCAAGGGCCTTTCTTCCCTACTGGTTATTGGTCCAGGCGCTGAAATCATAAATACGACGGCCAATGGCGATATCTCGCTTGGCACATCTACATCAAATTGGAGCTTCGACTGGAATCTGGCTGATTTCCGCTTCGGTCCGAAATCCGCACCAGGTGCATTGACCCTTCGCGCTCCTGGTAACATTGTTTTCTGGAACACCCTGAGCGACGGCTTTACGGCTGTGACCCCATCCGCAGCCAATGGATACTCCTCGATGTGGCTGGCTCCACTTGCGGCTATCAATACAGCTCTTCCGACGAATACACAATCCTGGGCATTCCGCATAGTCGCCGGGGCGAATCTCGGAGCGGCGGATGTCCTTCAAGTTCGCCCCTCAACCGAATTGGGCACAAATAAAGGTTCAATCCGCATTGGAAAAACATATGATCCCACAGGAAGCCAGAACACCACAGCGGGCGTCATCGGCACTTCTTCTCAAACAAGATTCCAAGTCATCAGAACTGGAACTGGGATTATTGATCTTGCGGCCGGGAGGGACATCAAGCTGCTGAATCCCTTTGCAGCTATTTATACTGCAGGTGCTCGCATTGCAAATCCCAACTCGATTTATACTCCCGACGATTTTGCATCCCCGATCGTGGTTCCTGAAAATGGCAACCCCTCACAAACGTCTCAACTCGGACCAGTCCAACAAAATTACGCAGCGCAGTGGTCTATGGCTGGAGGAAATATATTCCTTTCAGCTGCGGGAACAATCGGCCGCTACTCCGTCGCGGGCTCGAGCGATGTGATAAACTCCTCTAAACAACTCCCGGGCAACTGGCTCTACCGACGCGGCTATGTTGACGAGACAGGGAAATTTGGGATCGGAGGCGTGGACGCAGGTGATGCGTCCGTCACGGATGCGTCCGCATCAACCGCTTGGTGGGTTGACTTCAGCAATTTCTTCGAAGGAGTTGGTGCACTCGGCGGCGGCAATCTGAGATTAGTCGCTGGATTGGATATCATCAATGTGGATGCCCTCATTCCTACAAATGCCCGCGCGGCTGGTCTCTCCCTTGGCAACAGGATAGCGCCGGATGCGGATAAATTCCTTGAACTCGGAGGCGGAGATTTATCCGTTCGGGCCGGGAGAGATATCAGCGGGGGAGTTTACTATGTTGAGCGAGGATCTGGAGAAATTTTTGCTGGCAGCTCTCTTGTGACCAACTCAAGCAGATCTCCTAAATCAAATGGGGACTCTCTCACTTGGCTCCCAACTACTCTCTACGCAGGAAAGAGTTCCTTCGAAGTTTCGGCGCGCAAAGATGTTTTGCTCGGCCCCGTGGTCAATGCCTTCTGGCTTCCACAAGGAATTCAGAACAAATTCTGGTATAAAACTTACTTCAACACTTACTCAAATGATGCGAGCGTGAGTGTCAAATCCCTCGGAGGAAGTATCACGCATCGATTTGCAACTTATGATTCTACCACAGTTATTGAGCCCGCAGATCCTACTAATTCTGATGGCACAAGCAGCCTAAATATCCTTTCTTTCTGGCTTGGTAACCAGAATCTTTTCCGCTCGGTTAACCCTTCCTCATCGCAACCATGGATTCGATTGGCTGAGGGAAACATTGGTGCTCTCACTGTATTTTCGACGGCGGCCAGCATCCTGCCCCCGACTCTGCAAAGCGTCTCCTTCGGTGGGGATGTCAACATCGTTGGTGCGGCGAATCTATTTCCTAATAGCAAGGGTGGCTTGGAAATCTTAGCCACTGGCTCGATTTCGGGATTGAACGCCCTCGGGAGGAACTCAGACAAGACACTCACCGCTTATAGCAGCGGCTCACTGAATCTCTCTGATGCCGATCCGACACTCCTGCCTTCATTGTTTTCTCCCTACTCTTTGCAGAGCACTTATGGCAGAAACCTCGCAGGATTGAGATCCACGCCTACGAACCTTCTTGCTACCGTTGTGGATAATTATTTTGTTGAAACAGGCTCGTACGCCGGCGTGGAGGCAACCATTGGAAAGAAGAAAATCCGTCACGATGACAATATCCTGCATTCTGCCGATGCCATTCCAGCTTATCTTTATGCATTGGGCAGTGACATCAGTGGACTGACTTTGTTTTCCGCAAAACAAAGTCGCATTGTGGCTTATCGAGATATCACAGATGTCGCTTTCTATATTCAGAATAGCCGCCCAAGTGACATCTCGATCATTTCTGCGGGGCGGGATATTATTCCATACAACGAAAATTCCTTACTTCGGTCCAGAGCATCGGATATTAGCCTTGGAAATATTGATTTCACACTGCGCGGCACGACTACGACTGGGAAAAAAATATCTGCTCTTGCTGGAGATCTTCAGATTTCCGGTAGCGGATATCTGGAAGTTCTTGCTGGCCGGAACTTGGACTTGGGCAATGGGGAAAATCTTTCGGATGGACGCGGGGCGGGCATCACCAGTATTGGAAACAGTCGTAATCCCTATCTTCCCTTCAGTGGAGCCAAGCTGGTCATCATGGCGGGAGTGGGAGGGAAAGAAACACCTCCCGCTGTCGGTCTGGCAGGTAGTTCTCTATCCCTGAATTCGATAGGAGCGAGCGCTCCTTCAATCGAGCAGGCATATCTTGATGCATTGCCTCCATTTTTCGAGGCCTTGGCCGCTGCGGCAGTGGAATACACCGAAAGCGGGAGTTACACGAGCGGCTTCGATGCGATTGCATCGCTGTTTGGTTCGACAACCTCACTTGGTGAAATCTTTACCCGCTCGAGGGATATTCGCACCACATCTGGCGGAAGCATCACGATAGCAGCTCCTGGAGGAGGACTGACTCTGGCTTCGAGCATCTCAGGAAATCCCCTCACACCTCCTGGCGTCGTGACGGAATACGGCGGATCTGTTTCAGTATTTACGAAAGGGGATGTGGATATCGGCCAGGCTCGTATATTCACCTTGCGTGGCGGCGATCTCACCATCTGGTCCTCGGAGGGGGACATCGCGGCGGGATCAGCTGCGAAAACCGTCGTCACGGCTCCGCCGACACGTGTTTTGATCGACACAGGTAGCGCGAATGTCCAGACCGATTTAGGCGGGCTTGCCACCGGCGGTGGCATTGGTGTGCTAGCCTCCGTTGAGGGTGTAGAACCGGGCAATGTCAATCTGATTGCTCCCGGGGGAACCGTGGATGCTGGGGATGCTGGCATTCGCTCGACTGGAGACATCCTTATCGCAGCAGTTTCGGTGCTTAATGCCGAAAACATATCAGCCGGAGGCTCGACGGCCGGCGTTCCATCAGCTCCCGTGGTCGCCGCACCAAATATTAGCGGTCTCAGCTCTGGCTCATCCAGCACGGCAGCCGCAAATTCAGCAGCCTCCACCGTAACGAACCAAGCCAAGCCCTCAAACCAACCGATCAATGAGACGCCTTCCATCATCACGGTCGAAGTGCTGGGATATGGCGGCGGCGACAGCGACGCGGACCAAGGATAAGTGGATTAAGATGAATTTACCCGTTTAACCTATAAAAATAACTCAATCTGGTTTTTACCGCTCGAATTCTCCACAAGCTATGATGTGCTTCGCCATTGCAAAAAGATTTTCTATTTTACCCTTGATAACATGGACATGTTTTTCGTCCAGCCTATGTGCAAATACCCAAGCCGAGGAGAATTATCAATCAGCCAAGGCCTATATGAACGCCGATGGAGAAAAAAAAGACCTCGTGCGTGCTTACGAACTCATGCGGGCAGCTGCAGATCAGGGCCATGTAGATGCCAAAGCCATAGTCGGCTACCTAGTCTACACAGGAACTGGTGTTTCTCGTAATGAAAATGACGGTGTTCGCTTCTTGAAAGAGGCAGCCGATGAGGGGTCGTCCAAGGCAGCTTTCAATCTTGCGAAAATTCTGATCAAGCAGGATACTAAAAAATCTGAGGAGGCGTTGGCTTATATGAAACAAGCGGCTGACTCTGGAATGTTACAAGCAGAGCTGGCCCTTGCCGAGTGGTATTATTTCGGTGAAAATGGGAGTCCTGTTAACTACCCAGAAGCTCTCAAGTTTTACGAACGCGCGGCAGAAAAAGGAAATCCCGTCGCCGAAAATGCCGTTGGGGCCATGTATTATTATGGAACAGGAGTCCCGCTTGATGAAGCTAAAGGAACAAGATACTTCCAAAAAGCCGCAGAAAACGGAATGGCCAGAGCACAGGTGCATCTTGCTCATGTTTATCTGATGGGCGGCACACTCCCAAGAAACAAAGTCGAGGCATTAAAGTGGATTTTTCGCGCCAATGTTCAAGGTGAGGTAGCAGCCAGAGTCACCTTAAGAGACCTACTCACTGGGATAACCGAAGCTGAGATTTCTCAGGCGCTCAAGGAAACAGGCTTGGACCGGGCAGAGGCTATGAATATCGAGGATGACAAGGCCCCTCCACCACCGCGTTACTAATAAACTTCATCGAGTCAATGTGGGACAGTTGCCTGCTCATTAGCCCTGGCACTTTCCGTATTAAAGGCCTCCCAACCATAGCGAGCACGAAAAGCGTCATCCGAGCGCTTTTGCAGCTGTTTCCATGCAGAGTCCCTGGGAGTTCCAGCTTGAATCTGCTCATCCATATTGCTCAAAAATGTGTCGGCCATAGTTTGAACTTCCTCTTGGGAAATAGGGTCCAGTGTGGATTTCGCGCTTGGCTCAGCCAAGACGGCAGGCACGGAAACGCCCGCTGGAACATAAATAATATCCTGCGAAATAGCACTCGTTTGTGATAAAGGGAAGGTAGGACGCATGCTATTTCTATGAGAACTGGTATCGGGCAACGAGACGAGCTCGGACACCTTTGTTGATAAAACTCCGCTGGCTTTCATACCGGAACCCAGTCTGCCAGCAGGAACCTCGAGAAATTTTTTATTACTTTCATTACGAATATCTATGAAATCTCCTGTCGATAAAGCGGGCGGCCCTGAATTTCTGGACTTATCCAATGTCGATTTTGGTTCTGAAAAAAACCGCATCTTGTCCATGGGGTTCATGGGGTGCGCTTGAGTTGAAAATTCTAAAGACCTCTCCACGGACTCCAAAGAGAATATCTGGTATCCAAGAGCCAGAACAGTCCCTATTGCAAATACTAATAACAGAATATTCCGTTTTGCCAGAGTTGGATTTTTATCTTTCATAAAAAAGAGCTGGCGCTGAAAGACACTTCCAGCGCCAGCCTGAGTTTTTAGCGATTGGTTACACCAATCGGCAATATACTAAGATTACTGACCAACAAGTCCACCGTCGCTAGAGCGGGAGACATTCATTGTGGCAACATCGAGACCGGCATTTCCAAGATTGGCTGGAATTCCAGCCAGAAGTGCATCCTTCACAACTCCTAAATCAGTAGACGCATCTGCTGTGCCTGTGAGCCAGTAGAGCTGCTCATTGGCCCAAAGAGTGTAAGCACCATTTTGAATGATTGCTGAGTTGGTAATACCAGAAGAGCTAACGGTTAGGGAGACACCATTGTAGCTGAGCGGTATAGCACCGGCCGTGACTGCTGTGTTGCTGTCATTAGTTCCAAGGTAACCAACTACAAACACTGATTTAGGTGAACCAATGTTGGTACCAGTAGGTCCTTTGACTTGAACGCTTGTCGAATTCCCAGAAAGCAAAGTGGCAACCGTGCCGCCACTGGAGTAGCCTCCATTACCTGCAGCATCGCTGTTGTAGATATTGGACGTGTTAGAGCCATCACCTGTAGGCCAAAGCTGAAGTGCCGAGACCACGCCGCCTGAAACAGTGCCTTTGTATTGTTGAACAAGCTGAGAATAACCGTGGCCAGTTTCAGCAAGAATCGTAACACGGGTTCCAGACCCATCGTTTCGGCCTGTCAGATAAACAGGCGTGGTGTGCGAGGCATTTCCAGTGAAGAGGGATGCTGGCGTATTTCCATTTGTTGCCAAGTTGCGGAACTGTTGAGCAGTGATGTTCGTCAGAGTTCCATTCGCAGTTGGGTTGGCCACAAAGCGGAAAGCAATGATACCGGCAACTGTTCCCTCAACGCTACCATTGTCATACGGTGTTGATGCCGCATAGACGTCGGTAAAAGCTAAAGCTGCTGTAGCACTGTCTAAGCTTGATGTTGTTGCATTGGCTGTTCCTGCGGAAGACATTGTCGTGCTTGTCGGAAGGAAGCTAATGCTGTTCTGCTGAGAAAGATCACGAATGCCCTCAACGGAACCTGACCAATTTGTCCGGATGGTTGTGTTTCCAGATACACCAGGAAAAGATCCCTTGAAGATTTGATAAGTAGCACCCGTGAATGAAGTGCCATTGTAGGCATAGTTTACGGATGTGAAACTGTTCCTGATTGCAGTGGAAGCTGCCGAACGAAAAGCCGTGGCACCTGTGATATTGATTGTAACATCGGCTTGGGCCGCGGTGAGGAAGGCAAGGCCGAGTGCGGCGGAGCCGAGAATATTTTTAGCTTTCATTTTAGTAAGTAGTTAATAGGTTTAAGCTTGTTAGCGTTTTGATTATTTTTTGACTAAGAGTTTGCTTTGCGTCGTTTGTTTACAAAAACATACAGGATACCTGTGAGGGCGATGAGCGCGTAGGTGGATGGCTCTGGAACTGCAGCAGTGGTTACAATCGCGTTCAAGTTGCCGGTTTGGTCGATGACAATCGAGGTTTCAAAGATACCTGTCTTGGCCGTGCCAGTAGGATTGGCGCCTGTGGTTGTTTGGAGATAGCGATAAAGATCGAGAGCACCCTCGACATTTGTCACGCCTCCGAATGATCCACCCTGCCAGCTTCCGCTTGCGAAGGTTTGCTCTACCCCACCGCTAATTACGCCGAAATCACTGGCTCCTGAGGTATATGCTGTCCAGCTAGTTGAACCAGTAGATGAAACAATAGCCACTTTGGAGTTGTTGGTAGATGCCGTCGCTGAAGCGTAGGTGGTAGCACCCAAGGATTGCATGCCACTTGATGCAGTTGACATGTTTGTGTTACTATAGTTCGAAGTCGTCGTGCTACTCGCACTTCCGAGAGTTCCTGCCGCCGTGCGCGACTTCGAAAAGTAGATCGTTTGGCCTGGGTCACCATTGTTATTAGTGCCACCATTTGCATCGGAGATGTTGGTGTAAACACCCGCTATACCGAAGCTGAGGTCTGTTCGATCATACCAAGTCGAACCGTATGTGGCGGCGAGGTCTGTTCCAATATTTGAAATATTCAAAAAGTTGGAACCATTCAGGTCACGGTAAGAGGTGGAGCTGCCGAGGTTGACGAGCAAGTCGGACCCCGCGCCTGTTCCTCCGGTTACCCGGAAGCCAAGAATGAGATCGCCTGCGTTGTAGGTGGCCGCACGAGCCGAAGTGGTGAGAGCCACGACGCCCAGAGTGACCATCGCAAACAGAGATAATTTATGTTTGATCATGATTAGGTTTATTTTGGTTTGTTTTTGGTTTGTCTGCGCAGTTCGGATCAGGGGCTCCTTGCTGACGGCCTTTGTATCGGACATTAGCTTGAAAGAACCAAAGAAAGAATTGTGACAAGTTCGTCACAAACGCCAGTCGAGGAATTTTTCCTTTTTTGATGCACCGCAAACCCACACTGGAAGGACCTCTGCACATCTTCTAGCGCTGCTCCCAATGTCTCTGTCATCATGCCCATCTTCAACGAGCGGGCCACTGTGGAGGCCGTTCTGCGGTTGGTGCTCGCACAGCCGTGCGTGGCCGAAGTGGTGGTGGTGGATGACTGTTCCAAAGATGGCACATTCGAAGTGTTGACAAACGCGGCGGCGGCCGAGCAGCGCATCCGCCTGCACCGGCACGAGCGCAATCAAGGCAAAGGCGCTGCCCTGCGAACCGGCATCAGCAAAGCCTCTGCGGACATCGTGCTCATCCAGGACGCCGACCTCGAATACGATCCCGCCGACTACGCCGCGCTGCTCAAGCCCATTCTCAGCGGCAAGGCGGACGCCGTCTTCGGCTCCCGATTCAACGGCTCGCATGAGCACCGCGTACTCTATTTCTGGCACTCCCTCGGCAACCAATTCCTCACCCTCCTGTCGAACATGACGACCAATCTCAACCTCACGGACATGGAGGCCTGCTACAAAGTTTTCAAACGCGAACTCATCCAATCCGTAAAGCTCGAGGAAAACCGCTTCGGCATCGAACCCGAGCTCGTCGCCAAGATCGCCCGCACCGGCGCCCGCATCTACGAAGTCGCCATCTCCTACCACGGCCGCACCTACGCCGAAGGCAAAAAAATCGGCTGGAAAGACGGCATCAGCGCCATCCGCTGCATCCTGAAATACGGCCTGCTGCGCTAGATCCCCAGCGACACCCCACACTCCCCCTCCAATGACTCTGCCACACCTCTTTGTGGTTGCCACACCAGCGTCATTCACGGTCGAGACCACCGTGCTCCCCTCTTTCGCACCCCGCGCGGCAGCGCGATTCGAAACTTGGGAGGGTTCATCCTCCGGCATGACCCATTCTTCAGCCGCGCAGCGGCGTCTCTGCTTGATGCAATGGCAACTCTGCCGCGCGGAGCTTAAAGCTCGGCCGCGAAAGACTCGAGGTCTACCTTGGTGATCGCAGCACGATGGAGGAGGCTGAGTTTTTTGGGATCGCTCACCGCTTCGATCTCCTCGCGCAAGCCTTCCGGGACTCGCTGAAAACGGATTCCCAAAGCTTCGAGAATGTCCTGCTGCTTGGAGAAAATCAAACCTTCTTCACGACCTTCCTGACGACCTTCCTGACGAAATTGTTCAGCGAGTGAGCGGGTTTCTTCGCGACCTTCTTGGCGAAATTGTTCGGCGAGTGACATGGCGTTTTGACTGAGTTTTGGGTTGCTTAGAGTTTTTAGCCCGAAAAGGATTTTTAGACAGGATTTACAGGAGGATATGGAATGCTTATGGAATTGCAAGCAACTCATTCTCTGTGACCTCTGTGACCTCTGTGGTCAATTCTGCCGAACTCCGGATCGATGAAACTGCCGCTGGCCAGACTCAGGGTGGTCCAGTCGATGTGGCAAGTAAGCTTGCCCGGCAGGTGCCCCTCAAGAAACGCGCGGGCGTTGTCGGGATCAGAAAAGGTCGACTTGACGAGCTTGTCATGGGGTTGGTGGATCGGACCATCTGCCATGAAGGAAAGGAAAGTGTGGGAAGCAAAAAGTGGAAAGCAGAAAATAGCTCAGACAACATAAGGTGCACTGATCGCAGATTGTGAGAATGGGAGGGCATCGTCTAATATAGGCAAATTTCAACTCGAGCGAATGCAGATTTCGCAGAACAATTCGCATAGAAGCCGATTGTCCCAGGCTGGGACGATCACTGGGCGACTATCCACTATCCAAAGACGAGACGGAGCTCGTCCCTCCAAGCCCCTCACGTGAATCCTGAAAATCCTGACTCATCCCGCCGGAGTTGCCTTTCCGTAGGCGAATCATCCTGCCCGTCACGCCGGAGTCGCGAAGCGCGTAGGCGGATCCTTTCGAAAATTCTCCACCTTTGACAACCGGGCTTCCATCGTAATACAGTCAGTATGACATGAAAACCATCACGGCAAAAATTCCAGATGCCCTGAACGAAAAACTCAGGAAATCTGCCGCTCTGAAAAAGGAGCATTTTTCCGAAACAATCCGGCGTGCGTTGACGCGGGAGCTTGAGGGTGAGGTAGACTTCGCCGCATTGGCCGCACCGTATTGCGGGATGTTCAGCGGTCCGTCGGACCTCTCCACGCGCGAGGGCTATGGAGGTCCGGACAATCGTTGATGCCGGTCCGTTGATCGGTTGGCTCAATGCCACCGACCAATGGCACGGGTGGAGTGTGTCCGTTCTCAAAAAAGTCAAAGGCCCGATCCACACCAGCGAGGTTGTGCTTGGCGAAGCCTGTTGGCATCTGGGAGGCAACACCAAACCCGTTCACGCCTTGCTCAGCTTGGTGGGCAAAGGCTCCATCCAGCTTTTGCGCCCATGGCCAGAAAATCTCACCCGCACACAGGAACTGATGCTCAAGTATCCCACGATGGACGTCGGCGATGCATCGATCGTTGTCCTGTCCGAACAGAATCCCAAGGCGCAAATCATCACCACAGACCGTGCGGATTTTTCAATCTACCGCCGCTTCCGTTCCCAAAAAGTCCCCGCCATTTTCCCAGGTTAGACGAAACAGATGATTTTTACCGTAATGCGGACTGGTGCGGCGAGTGCACATAGGGGCAGCGGGGCCGGAGAGAATCGGCGTCTCTGCCCATCGATGAGGTTGCCATTTCCTGACACGGTCGCACCTACTCCGAAGGCAAAAAATCGGCTGGAAAGACGACCTAGCTATCGAACGAGAATTTTCACAACGGCGAAAGTCGCAGCCATCTGACCAAGCCAAAACAAGAACATCCACTTAATGATCTCGGCTTTGATTTCCGCACCATCTTGCTTTGTCATAAGGCGCTTTGTGAGGTCGTCCTCCTGCTCCTTGAGTGCTATTTCAAGGCTCTCAGCGATCGCTCTGGCTTTTGGCGCCTCGATATTAGCCGCCTCCAAAATACTGAGAATTTTTGTGGTGCTCATGGATTATGGAAAAAAGCATATCTCAATACTCGGGTCAAATCGCAAACTACCACCAACTAATTCTGTAAATTGACTCGCCTCCGCTCAGCCTACGGGCTGCCCTTGGCAGTCTTTCTCCGCTACGCTCCGATTCTGTCAAAAAATCTCCAGGCACGCCGCAGGGTTTCTACCCCCGCCCCCATCTCATCCTATAAAACCTGAACATCCTGTCCTCCTGTCAAAAAATCAGTTAAATTCTCCTGACTCTGGAGTGCCCCCGAAATTTGATCCA
>DGXZ01000085.1 GCA_002396485.1 Spartobacteria bacterium UBA5019 | reverse complement strand
TCGAAATAAAGGAGGCATTTGGGTTTTGTTGGTTTTTTTCGGGCTTTCGCTTTTTTACTTTAACTCACACCCAACGCCTTAAATACAGCATCTGCCGGGTCGGCGTAGAAGCTGGTTTGGAATTTGGCGAAGAGTTCTCCTGGGATTGTGGGGATATCGGTGACGCTCGACATGGGGAGGAGGATTCTTTTTGCTCCGGAGTTGAAGGCAACTTGCAGGGATTCGACCAAGCTTTCGACGGGGATGCTGCTGCCGCCGAGGCTCATGCTGCCGAGGATGACGAGTTGGGGTTGCACGGGGCGCTGGAGGAGGGCGGAGCAGAGTGCGATGAAGGCAGCCAGCGTGAGCCCATTGGCCGGGCCGCTGTTGTGGAGTTCGACGAGATGGAGATGGAAATCGTGTTCTCCGGGTTTTAGGGAGGCACTGACTCGGCTGGCATTTGCTTTGAAGTAGTCGAAGCCAACTTTGATTCCTTCCTTTGCCGCCGCACTTGATCCAAGACCGGATATTTTCAAGCCTCCGCTGCCAGATGTAACCTGTGTTTCGAGGCGGTAGAGTCCCAGCAGGTTTCCGCCGCGTGAAATCGTGTGGAGGACACCGGGATTCATTGCGCTGTCGGGGATGAGCGATCCGCCGCCTTGTTCTGGAACGCCTATAAATTTTTCCATTCCAGTCTCCAGATCGGTGTAGCTGAAGTGGACATCGTAAAATTCCATGCCGCCGATTTTTTTGAGTTGTTCTTTCACTCGGCGGCGGGCTTCCAGAGCGTAGGCGAGACATTTCTCGACTGCATCCTTGGTATAGTTTTCGTCGGGGTAGAGAAGTTTGAGCAGGCCGGATACGGTGTGTTTGACGGCGATCGTGTCGCGTTGGTTCAAGTCGCGCCCGAGTCGGAAGTATTTGGTGATGGCATCGGCGAAGTTCCTCTTGCGCATTTCCCGCATCACCTCGGCGAGGTAGTCCACGATGAAGCCGTAAGCGTTGGTGAAAAACTCCGGCCGCATCTTGGGAATTTCCCAGCCTGGGATGTAGCAGTGGAAACGATCGAAGAAGGCGGTATCGATCATGGCCTCGGGAAAGGGTGCCAGTAGGTGACTTGTCTTCACGAGGGTATCCACAGGCTGGTTGATATTTCCGACGAAGACCATGGAAGCCGAGGCATTGATGGAATCACGGCCACGGGCAAACGAACCCGATGCCATGTAGTCTTTCATGATCTGCACACCGTCTTTGTCGTCGAAGTTGATCCCGGCGACTTCATCGAAAGCGACGACATCCCACAGCCCCACCAGGCCCACTCGGCGCGCTCCCATGTTGTAGAAGAGATTCGCCACAGAGGTTTTTCCGCCTGAGACAAGAATGCTGTTCGGGCTGATTTCTTTGTAGATATGGCTCTTACCTGTGCCTCTGGGGCCGAGTTCACAGACATTGAAATTGTTTTCCACCAGTGGAACCATGCGGGCCAGCAGGTGCCACTTCACACGGCTCTCAAACTGTGTGGGCTCCATGCCAGTGGAGCGGAGGAGGACATCGATCCACTGCTCTTCGGTAAAACCATTGCGCCCTTTAAAAAAGTCCGCCAGCTCGACATTCGGCATTTGGATCGGTTTCAACTCTTCGATGATGAAGGGCGAGCCTTTCTGACCTTCCTCGTAAAAGTAGGAGAGTGTCACGATGCACCAGATGCCACCGGCGAGCAGCTTCTCATATTGCTTCACGAAGTTGGTGCCGACCTCGACCTCCTTGGTGCCGAGGTTGGAGAGCAACGCCTCATAGACATCCCGTTTTTCGTTCAGCTTGACGGTCACTTTGTCGATGACCTTCAGGCGTCCGCGTTCGCGGATTGTGGACTTCACCTTCTCTGCTTCGTCGGGGCGGACATAGTTTTCCGCGAGCACTTTTTTTACGGTCTGAAGGCCCTCGGCGATGGTCGCCTCGTCGCGGGAGGCGCAGTAGGTGCCGAGGAGGTATTCCAAAACATAGACAGGCACATTCGCGCCTTCCTTCACGAGCTTCGTGAGGTCTTTGCGGACCACTTTTCCGGCGAAATGGTCATTCAAGAGGTCGTCCAAATCGGCGTGGGCGACATTTGGGAGAGGATCAGAAGTCGTCATGGAATGCTTTGTCTATCGTGATGGAGTGGCGGCTTCGCTCGATGCCGGTTTCGGCGTCGATGAGCAGCAGGTGGTATGTTTTGCGTTTGTCGAAAGTTTTATCCAGCAGGGTGAGCGGCACGGTGCGGGTGCGCTCGGACATACTGTCGGAAGCGCTAGCGAAAGTTTCCTTCACGATCTCGGTCACGGGAGTTTGCCCATCGTAGATGCCGATCTTGAATGTGCTCGGTTTGACGCGATCGGAGACCGGTTCGGCTTGGATGAACTGGAAGCGATGCCTTGATGTGGTGATTTTGTGATTCTGCCCTACGAGAATGACTTCGACCTCCTTCGTGAGCGTCTTCTCTTTGGATTTCCCCTCTACTTCATTGACCGTGATTAGGGGCACCATGACTTCTTGGAGCATGGCTCCACCATGGACAAATCTGGCTCCGCCGACGAAGTGGAAGCGTGATGTGCCTTTGGGAATCCAAAAATCCATACCGCCCTCCGCGCCTGATGTGGCCTTGGTTTCGCCGCGCCATACGCTTTCATGCCGTGGCAGGTTTTTGCCCAGCAGGTATCGTTTTTTTGCAATCACTGTGCTCTCCGGCTTGTCGGCAAGTTGGGATTTTTCGGGAAGGCCGGGTGCTGATTCCTGAAAGAGAAAACCATGGTCGGCTGTGATGAACACGAGGCTCCCATTCATCTTATCGATGATCTGGCGTGTGAGCTGCGCGAGGGATTCGATCGCTCCTCGCACGGCACGAAATGTGTCGCCTTCGGTGGCAGCGGAGTCCCCCGCCGCGTCCACTTGGTTGTGGTAGATATAAACAACCCGCTTGCCTCGGATGCGCTCTCTCGCCTCGTCCTTCTTCAGGGACATGATGTCTTCGGCGCGGAGAGCGATTCCCTCACGGGCTTGTAAGATCGCATCGCGATTGTCGAAGCCGGAGGAAGGCTTCCCGTCGATCAGCACATCGCCATTTTCTTTGTAGGCGACTGTGTCTTGCGGCAACAGACTCGCCATCCCCAGTGCGGTGTAGGACGGCAGGACACCCAGCATGGTTTCCAGGGTGGCTTTGAAGCGATACTTGCCATTCATTTCACTCACGAGTTCCTGTGCGGCTTCGTAGCGGAAGGCATCACTGATGATCACGAAAACCCTCCGCGCCGCCCCTCCTGCCAAGACGGGAGCGACCTTCGTTTCAAAGAAATCCTGTTGGTTAACGATGCCTGGGATTTTCCAGTGATCCAGCAGGTCGCCCTGCACCTTCTCGCCCCAGGCCATGGCCAGCGGAGCGACAAAGCCGTTGCCGTAATGCAGCTCGATCTGGTCGCGCAGTGGCTTGAGCACGCTCCATGTCTCGGCCTCTACCACATCGGCCTGCTCGCAGAATTGCCGGTAGATTTGGTCGAATCGGTAGAGCCCGCTCTTGTAGTTCTGCCAGTGCGCCTCGGCACTTGGCTGGTCGAAATTATCTTTGCGGGCGTTCCGGAGCGCCAAAAACTCACCTGCCAGCAGGAGGGCGGAGTAGGCGGAGCGGAATGCCGCGCGCGGCGTCTCATGGGTGCTTGGGAGGTTGGACGACGCCCAGTGACCGTCCAGACGCCGCAGGGCCACTTGCTCCACATCCGAGGTCTTGATGGTATCCTGGCCTTCCAGCACGCGATCCCTCAGCAGGCTCACCAGCCGCTTTTCCACGCCCAGGAAGGTTTTTACATTATCCAGTTCCTCGATCGAGTAGCCGGGGAGCAGATCGTCTATCTTCACGAGCTTCGCGACTTTTTCGGACAAGACATCGTAGGAGGCTCCGGTGCTGTTGCTGTCGCGCCATTGCGAAAGACACACCGAGGCATTTGGGCGTCCACCTTCTGGCAAGAGAAGGGCTGTGAGGGAATGCGGAGGCGTCGCCCCGAGGGTGCCACAAAAATCTGTGACCAGGAGGCGCAGGAGCAGATTTTTGAGCGTGGGCTTTTCTTCCGTATAGCCGAAGGCTCCGCGCACGGATTCCCAGAAAAAATCCGCCAGTTCCATTTTTTCCACCTGTGACCAACCAGCCGTTGGCAAGACCATGTCGAGCCCGTCCTCTTCTGCCATTTCCTGGAAAAGCACTCGCAGGAAGCTGAACAAGTCCGCCTGCTCGGCCTTCAGCAACACCGCCACCATTTTGCGGTCCAGCTCGCTTTCCATATCTGTCGGCAGGATGAGGGGCAGGAGTTTTTTGGTGCGTTCCTTGGACTCGAAAAACTTCCTTCTCTGGGCGAGATGCGAGCGCAGGCTGTGGTTCATCAGGCCCAGCTCATCGATGAGGATCGAGAGCCGATCGGCGGTGAAGGTGTGGCCGTAGTGGCGAATGTCCAGATACCAATCCTCCTCCATGGCAGGTGCCACCTTCGCGCTGTAGAGCAGGTAGCGCCCCATGGGATCATCCAGCTCGATCCGCTTCTTCACCTCCAAGGCTGCCCAATCATCAATGAGCAGGACATTCACCCCATCGATGGAGAGGCCCGTGATGAAATCCACAAACTCCCGAGCCTCGTCGTTCCAGAAAACAATCCGCCGCCCGTCCTGATGGAAGATTTTATCGAGGGCCGAGGTGATTTGGTCGCTTGTCACGCGGGGTCCCCTCCGGAAATTCGATTTTTTTCTGTAGCCAGATAGGCCTGCTGGGGGTGTCTCTCCATATCGGGGTAGAGGTGTGCCAAGTCTCCATTATCCACCATAGGCTTGAGATGGTCGCGCCGGATGGCCTCAGGGTCCCTGCGGTTAAGAATTTGTGATATTTCACTGGCGGTAAGCCGCCTCCATTTGCAGAGGCGTTGAATTACAGGGCGTATTTTTAGTCCGGGTTTGCCGCCGAGGCCCGCCACAGCTTCTTTTAGTTCGGCAGGCAACTCATCCCGCAAAGTCGTATGCTTCCTCTCTAAAGTCGTATGGTCGGGCTGCAAAGTCGTATGCTTTCCCTCCAAAGTCGTATGGTCGGGCTGCAAAGTCGTATGCTCTTCCGTGGCTTCTGGAAAGTTTTGACCGGCCAGGTAGTAAGTTGCGGGGCCTTTACCCATTTGGCGGAGCAGCTCCCACTCACGAAGTTTGCGCAGGTCTTGGCTGGCGGTTAAAATATCCGCGCCAGTGAGTTGGCGCAGGGTTTGATTGTCTATGGCTCCTTGCTCGCGCACGAAAATCAAAGCATATCTTTGATTTTCATTGAGATCATAGGGAATATGATTGAGCCATAATAAATCCTCCTCCCTGAGGAAATGGTGAAGCAGCAGCCGGATTGTGAAGGAGTTGTTCGCACGGTTGGATTCAAATGTGGGGAGGCTAAAGCCACTTTCACGCATCTGTTCCCTCATGACTCTTATGCCGCTTCCCTTGGTTTCTGCGGTATTGGTCTCATGGAAGACCGCCGCCAAGTTCGGGTTGCGCAGCTGCGAACCCGCTTCGCCCAAGTGATCCTCGTTTTTCAAGGAATAGCCCGCATTGGCGATCTCGATGCGGTTGGCGTAGCGGATGATTTGAGTCGGTCGGTGTTCTTTGTAGGAACGGTGCATCAGAGCGTTTACGATGGCTTCCCGCAGCACCCGTGCAGGCAATGTGGGCGTATCGGCTTGAACCTGACCTTCCTTCAACGCAAAACCTTTGGGCAGATCATCCAGCACCGCAGCCTGTGCCCTGTCCACGATTTGGAGCAATGGGCCACGCATATCCACGGTGGCGGTAAACCGCTTCTCGGGATCTTCGATCCACTCCTTGCCAGGCACCCGGATATAATCCACCCGCACAGCGGGCAACTCCCGGCGAAGAGCCTTCCGACTGCCAAACAACAACATGCCAGTGAGAGTGGGGTACCATACCCCGCCTTCTTGGCGCACGGCATTCAGCGCTTGCAGCAAATCCGGGTCATCCCAGCCCAACTCCTCCGCAGCGGGATTCACCTTGGCGCGCAATTTCCGGTAGTGCGCGATGGCCTCGGGGTCCAGATCATCGAGTGTGGCATGGGAGAGGAGCGTGAGATCGTAGCTGTCTCCTTGGTGGCTTCCAAAGATCAGGGCCAGGTCCTCATCCGTGCAGCGCTGGTCTGTTGAGCCGATCCGCCGCCAGGCGCCCCTTGGCAGGCCTTGCTTTTGGAAATAGAGCGGCTTCTGCGATGGGGGGAGTTCGTCGATTTGGACGACCACCACCACATGGCCTTGATGGTTTTCACTCTGCACTCGGGGCCGTAGTGGCAGGTTGAAACGCGTGGCGCAGCCGGAGGCGATGTCTTGGAGAATCTTGTCGGGGTTTCCGACTCCTTGCACTTCGTAGCCGCCAAACAAATCCTCATGGCTTTTCGTTACACCCAGCACGATTTGTCCACCGCCGAGTTCCGGCTCGTTGGCAAAAGCGCATACCGTTTCAAAAAAGGAATCACCCACCTCACCGGACGCGCAAAACTTGGCTTCCAGCTTGGGGTGCTCGTCCAGTTCATTCAATTCCCTGAGCAAGTCTTGGATCATATCAGTCCTCCTTCGTGCCGCAGATTTTTTTCGCTTCGGCCACCAGGGGGCCGAGCTTGGCGTAGTTCACCTTCACGCCGTCATCCAGGTCGAGGGCGATTTTGAGGTCGGCGTGGTGGCGGAGCTGCTCGTCGTATTTCAGGAGTTCGGCTTGCTGCTTGCGGAGCTTGTCTTGCTCGGTTTGCAGTTTCTTGCGCTGGCTCGTGGCGGTGGCGTGCGTCTTCTCCTCCTCGATGTGGGCGATGCGCGCGGCGAGCTTGCCTTGCAGCGGGATCACATACTCCGTGCGGATGCGGGCCAGCGTGGCGGGGGTGTAGCGGTGCAGATACACGAGACATTGGAAGGCCTTCTCCTTGCCACTGCTGAAGAGCCAGTAGATAGGCCGGTTTTTGTAGGTTTGCAGGTGGTCTTTGTAAAACTCGCTCAGGAAATAAGCTCTCAACTCCTTGCCGAGGAATTTCTCGATGAACCCGATATTCTCACCCAGCGTGGCCTCGCCAAAGGTGGCGCAGAGAAATTCCTTCGTGCGGGCCACGATATCGTCCTCGAACCACTCGCTATCCAAGACGGGAATAATACCATCGGCATCAGGGATGAAATTTGGATCGGCGGGAGCCGCTGACTTCACTTCATCCTTTATACTTCCGACCTCATTCTTGCCCACAATCCGCCAGTAATCGTCAATCGTCCCCCCCGCATCTGCCAAAACAAGGCCCGGTCGCGCGAGGGAATAGCGTCCCATTATGCAGCCGACGGCATAGGAGAGGAAGGCGGCCATGTCGCGGCGGGCCTCGGCGCGGGCGAGGGTGATTTGCGCCTCGGGCACTTCGGGCTGCAACTCGCCGTCGAGGCCGTAGGCGGCGATGAAGAGCCGGTTGTTCTCCGTCTCCAGCTCCTGCATCCGGCGGATGGCGGCGGTGCTCTGCGCCTCCCAATTCCGCCAGCTCGCCTCCAGCGTCGCGCCCTTCAGCCCCGGCCGCAGCAACGGCTGGTCGCGGAAGTCCCACGAGGTCTCGAAGTTGTCCCAGTTGGATTGGGCCAACGACAGGAGCCCTTCATTTCTCTGACGAAGGGCTGTGTCATTGAAATCTATAGCCGGAACCGGAAGGTTCAGTAGGTCGCCGACATTGAGAGCAAGTGTCGGATTCATAACTTGCAGCAGCGCATTCACCGGTTTCGAGTTTAACAAGCCGAGAAAGAACGTCTCATCGCTCTCTCGGTTAAAAAATAGTGTCGGGGAAACGGAGTTATATTGTGAACCCGAACCCTTATGACGGAACGACGCATTGGCGCTCGCTGAAACTATCGTCCATGTAATTCCAGTTCGATTCCAGAAGCGTTCTTGGGTCAACCCACCCACTGTTCGGTAGTATTGCTTTGCCTCCAAAGTCCACTTCATCACGTGGTAGAGATTTCCGAAATACTTACGATATTCCCCGCCTTTGAACATCGGGCACCATGAGCCCGTCACTCCCACTGCTCCTGCAGCAACCTCCCAAATAAATCTTAGGTAATCCTCGTCATTTGAGGTTTTGCATCGACCACCAGATTCCGCGTGACGAACGAGCTTTTCACTCGCGAATGCACGACGGAGATTTGGAGAAACCCAATAAGCCACGGGTTTATTCGGGATGTGCCCAAACTCAGTTGCCGAGGCCAAATGGAACGGAAATGCTTCATGATTGTGAAACCTTTCAATCAAAACCTCATTCGGATTCACCTCTCCCTGAAGAACGAATAATCGTTTGTAACGTCCGATGAGGCCAACGAGACCTTGTTGTATTACGAACGAGCAACTCCCGAAATCGGAACCCCAAACTCCCCTTCCATTGTGAACCAAACTGCTAATACTGGCCGTTCCGTAAATTGATTCTCGTAGCTCCGCGAATGACGGTAGGAACATCCAGTTGGGGATAGTAATCATTCCGCAGTAGCCTGACTTCAGCAGAAACTTGAGATTCCTCGCGATGAAACAGCCATACAGGTCAATAGCTCCCTCCGGGATATGCGCCTTTACGAATGCTTTTAACGAGGTGTTGAAAACATCCCTTCCCATATACGGCGGATTGGCCACGACGACGTGATACCGCTGGGTGAGCGCCTCGGCTTGTTCAAGCACGCGCAGGACTTTGAGGTGCGTCTCGCGCAGGAAGAGCTGGCCTCCGAGGTCCCGGTATTCAATGGCGCGGCGTGCGAAGCTGATGGCTCGTTCGTCGAGGCATGGCTGGATGAGCGAGCCGAAGTTCTTCGCCTCCTCGAACTGGTGGAGCAGCTTCAGCATAGGCTGATTGAAGAGGTCGCCCAGCCCGAGGGCGTGGATGTAGTCGCGCAGCTTGTTTTCCGCGAAGCGCACATCTCGCAGCTCGATGATGTTTGGCCGAACAAAGTGCTCCGCCTGGAAGAAGCGACGGGATTTTTCCCGGGCCTTGAAGACGAGGGCCAGCTCGGCGAGCTGGGCGGCGCGGGGGCAGATCTCCAGCCCGTGCAGATTGTGCCGCAGGATGAGGGCGGGGATCTCGGTGGGCGCGTAGCCTTCCTCCTCGTAGATGAGTGTGAGCAGATCGAAGGCGTAGGTGAGCATGTGCCCGCTGCCCACGGCGGGATCGAGCAATCGAATATCCTCTGGCTTGGTGATGCGGAGGAAGTCGGCTTCCGCCTCGCCCTCGATGTAGTAGGGCATGTGCTCGCGCAGCCGGGAGCCGGGGCGATTGAGCAGCCAGAGGCGGCCGAGGGAGTTCTCCACAAGGTAGCGAACGATCCAGTGCGGGGTGAAGAGCTGGGTGACGGCGGGGATGTCCTCGGTGGGCACGGCGCTCTTGCGGGCCATGACGGCGTCTTTTTTCTCCGAGATGTAAAACTGGTAGAGCCAGCCGAGGACTTCGACTTTATCCCAATCCGCCTCCTCGCTGCCGCCCACGAGCTGGCGGATCACGGAGTCGGAGTGCAGGAGGTTATCCGGCAGCAGGAGGAGTGTGGCATCATCCAGCTTGCCGAAGACATCGGGCAGGATGCGGTGCAGCTCCTCGCATTGGGCCAGGAGGAGTGTGCGGTAGAGCTCCTCATCGCGGTTGCCCGCGAGCTTGAGGCGGATCACCTCGTCGCGATCCAGCGAGGCAAGTGTGACATGCTCGGCCTTCTGCAAAATCTCCGGCACATTGCCGCCCAGCGGATCGCTGAGAACGCGGTAGCCATGGTCGAGATACCCGTGAAGCTCCATGTAGCGGAGCGCCACGAGGCGATTGAACCAAGTGTAGGCCATGGCCTCCATAACCTGCGTGAAGCCCTCGTCCTTGATCCGCTCCAAGAGCTGCTTGCGAAGCGCCACATACGAGCGGGGAAACGGCTGACCACCGATGAGCGCCACATCTCCCGCCTCGGTGACATCCTCCACGCGGCTGGGCTGAATCCCCAAAAGCCCAGCCCGCCGGGTCACGGCCTCGATAAACGCGGTGCGGGCAGCGGGAGCGTAGTTTTTGAGCTTGGAGGTGTTCATTGGAAAGTGGGCTGGTATTTCAAGTTTGTTGGGTATCCGCGCCTGAAATAGCGTGGTAGATTTCCAGTTTGAGGGACTCGTCGTCTCGATCGCCCTCAAGGGTCGCTTTCATCCAGCGCGAGAGAAGATTTTTTGAGATGTTCCCTGCGGCAACATGGTAGCTGATGTTTTCAGCGTCCCGGATGAAGTAGTCGCAGCAAAAGAGGTATCCGTTTGAAAGCAACATCTGGGCGCAAAGGGTGATCGCAATGCGCTTATTGCCATCCTGGAAGCAGTGGAACTTGCAGGCGCAGAAAAAAAGGTGCGTCAACTTGTCCTCGAAGGTCGGGTAGTAATCGTCGTTTTGAATGTGTTCCAAAACTGCCTCCAGCTTTTCGATTTCCAATAAGCCGAGGGAACCGCCACCGCTTTTCTGCACGGTGAGGGAGTGGGTGTCTATGGCGTTTTGAATAGTAAGGTAGCGGTATCCCATTACTCCCTCTCCTTAAGACGCTTCATGACATCTTTTGCTTGCTCCAAGCGCTCGGAAAGCTCCATACTCTTTTCACCGATAAATCTTTCAAATTCCGATGGAGCCAGAGGGGTGATGTATTCTTTAAGTTGGAGATGCAAAGCGTCACGAAATGCGAGGTCTCTACTGGCCATCTTGTTGCGAGCTTTTTCGAGGAGCGGCTTAAAGAGAGGCTGCGATTCAAATTCCCTAAATAGGTCATCAACTTCAGAGGCATATAGCTTTCGACCTATCTGATTGAACTTGTCTTTCAGGGCTTCAGCAAATCCGCACTCGAAGGAGGCTATGAGATCGAGAATCTCCGAGTAGAAGGTATCGCGGACTTCCTCCTTATCTTCCATCCGCAAGATTTTGCGGTATTCCTTAGCTTTTTCTTTAAAAATACTGACATAAATGCGGTCTGTATAAACCGCATATTTGAAATTGCCCATGGCCACGCAGTCTTTGAGGGCATCTGTAAACTGCTTGCGGTAATTGTCCTCAATAAATGCCGAGTGGATAAAGTCTTCGTCGCGCTGGTTGATATATTTTGTGCCACCACCAGTCCGGGCATTAATCGTGTCGATCACGATATCAAGAATCAACTGGCGAACCAGTGCTGCCCGGTGGCTCTCGGTCATCAGCATGGCGAGGTTTAAAAAGGCCCGGATATCGAAAACGCCCAAAACGGTGGTTTTGGTCACGAAATCTGCTTCGTGACCAACTGACTCTCGAATAGACATCTTAATGGAGGCAAGGCGCTTGCCTTTTAGGACCTCATACCCGTTTCTGGAAAGCTCTGTCCCGAATTTCTCTAAATAGTTATCAACAGTTCGAGTGGAAACATCGAAGAACGCGGCTACTTGGTCTTTTAGAATAACTGATTTTCCCTCAAAGGGTATACTTTGAATTCCAGCGGCCTTTTCTATCTCGGCAATGGCATAAGGGTTATTAAGAATATTCTGCCGGTCGATATCGGAGGTGGTGAGATCTTTATTCATGTTCATTTAATCTGGATGCGTTCGTTCTTGGCGATGGCGTCATGAAGCTCGGTGCGGAGCTTGGAGAGGAAATCCTCCACCTCGGTTTCATTTTCGAGGAAGGGTTTCTGGATAAACCTCTGAATCTCGATCACGCGGCGAGGCTTCACGGCAGGCTTCTCCATGGGCTTTCTGCCCTTCGGCTCATAGGTGGCAGGAGTGCGGGTGTATTCCTCGATGGCGCTGACTGTGCTCTCGAATATGCGGAAGGATTCATTCACGGCCTGGTCGATATGGGCGAGGCTGGTCTGTGCGGTGGCGACGAGGCGAAGCTGGTCGAACTGCCGTGAAACATCTTCGGGTAAGGACGAGCCGGAATCGACCTGCTGGAGTTCAACTTGTATTTGCTGGAACTTCTGGTCGATGGCTGTGAGCACCTCGGAGCGTCGCAATGCCACCAAACTCTCGTTGATCGCCTGCACGGCGTCGATGTGGCTCCGGACTTCGGGCAGCATTTTGTAGGGACTTGGAGCCTTCAGAATCTGCTCCATGCGTTGGAGAGCGGCGGAGGCTGAGGCATCGCGCTCAAGCTGGAGTTGGTTAAGCCGAAAGCGCTCCATGCTCTTGCGGAGGTCGTCCCAGAGCGGGCGCTGTTTGTTGTAGAAGTGGGAAAGCTCGTGGAAGCGGTCGGAGAGATCGAGGAGATCGTCTTTCTGTGCAATAAAGCGCTCCAGAAACTTGAAGCTCTCGCTTTCCGCCAGCAGGCGCTGGATGTGGGTTATGCCTTCGTGGATGGTATCCTTGCCTGGATACTCGCCGGTATCCGCAAGGGCCTTGAATTGCTGGAGAGAGCCGAGCCAGTCCTTGAGCTTGGTCTGGATATGAGCGGCGAGCTGGTCCTCGTTATCCGGTCCCATGTCGCCGAAGAGTTCCTGCCCGAGCTTGCGGGCTTTTTGAATCTCGGCGGGATCGGTCGTCTTGCGCTGAACCAGCGTGATCTGCCTCCACTTGCCGGTGGAGGAAAGCTCATCAAAGGCGCGCTCGATCGGGATTTTCGCCCCGGCACGAACGAGGTTGATTTCGCCGATGACCGTGAGGCGCGCCACAAGCAGAATCGTCTCCAGCGATGGCCACCCATAGGGACGGCTGGAGAAGCGATCTTCCACCAGATCATGCAGGACGATGGCTTTGCTCGTCTGGGTGCATAGGCGCAAGTAATCGCGAAGCTCTTGGATGGCCTGAGGGTTGCCCTCCTCAGTCTGAATGGCGAGCGTCTGCTGGCCGATATCGTCGGTGCGCAGGACGGCTTGGATTTCCTTGAGAGGCTCGCTGAGGAGATGCTTGAGATGGCCCATCTTGGTGAAGGTATTTCGGATGAGATATTCCAGACCCTCACTGAGCGCCAAAGCAGGAGCGGCGGCCTTGGGCTGAATGGCCTGCCCACCGGCGTAAAACGAAGCGTGGGTGATGAGATCGCCCATCGAGGCAACCAAACGCTGAAGGCGCTGGCGGTTCTCATCGGCAAAATCGCGCAGGATGCGTTGCGCCGAAGTATTCAGCGAGCCATCGCTCTTGCGTGAAATGAAGCGCTCGGTCTGGAGGTAGGCCCGCGCCTCGCGCCCCAGGGTGTTGTGGTCGGCAAGGCGAATGAGAAGCTGGCCGCCATCGGCTGTGCTCTCAAGTGTGCAGCGGCTGGCATCGTAGAGCGTGTAGTCCTCGTTGAGAGGCGTGACCAGATGGACGCCCACGGCATTCTCCACCCGATTGCCATGCGGGTGCTTGTCGCAGGTGCGGTTGAAGGTGAAGTCCTTTCCGTTGACGGAGTATCGGTGCTTGCGCTGCTCCTTGAGCACATGGTCGAAAATCAAGGTGCCGAGAAATTTCGCCTCCGCCCCGGGATCAAGCTCGGTGCCTTTAATTTCGCGACTGAGGTCGCGCTCTTCATTGGTGAGAAAGGCAAAGTCATCCCCATTGCGGCTGATGAGTGTCTGGCCTTCCAATCGCAGCAGGCTGGACTCGATACGGCGGCGCAGGGCGAGGCGGTCGGCATCGATCTCGTCAAGACAGAGGGCAACCAGATTATCCACGCTACCCTTCACCTCATCGACATAGCGAATGAGGAACAAGACTTGGAGAATGGAGATATCGAATGGCTCCAAGCTCGCATTCTGGGCGGCGGTCTCGATCGTGAGCTTCACCGAGGTATCGAGGAAGTTCTCGATGGAGGGGTAAAAGCGATAAAGCGGGACAAGCACGCCGGGAGGGCAGTCCTGAATCTGTATGGAGGCGGACTGGAAAGCGTCGAGCAAGGAACGCTCGCCGCGAGCCAAGTGCATTCCCGTGGCTCCCACCTTGCGAATGGCCTCGAAGATTTTCTGAACAAGCTGGAATTGATAAGGGATGAAGGGATAGGTCGCCGCGAAGTCCTCGGCATCCTTGTAGGACCTCATCGTCATGCCGGTCTGCCCGAAGGTGAGCTGATTCCGAATCGTGTCTCCTTTTTCCGCAAAGAGGGTCTTGAGGAGCTTCGTGGCAGGCTCGCGCTTGGCCAGTAAGCGAGCCCGCAGAACCTCGTCCACATTCGCGCTGGAGAGCGACATACGGGTCTTGAAGCGGGCTGTGATGCGGGAAAAGTCGTTGGCCCGTGTTTGGTTCATTTCGCCGATGACAGCATCGATATCCTCCTGCGAGGTGACAATGATCCATGCCCGCCCACCGCATGTCGTGCCCAGTGTCTCCGTGATCGTCTGCAGATTGAGCATGAGCTGGGAGTTCTGCCCGACGAAGGCTCCCACCTCATCCGCGAAGAAGAGTAGACGGTGATCAGGCCCTTTCGAGTCGAGGTATTCCTTCACCCATTTGCAGAAATTTTCCACCGTAAGGGAGAAGTTGCTCTCAGCATTGTCGAACCACTTGGTTGCGGCCTCCTCGGACTGGCCCAGCGCGCTGGAGAGGGCACGAATCACATCGTCGCGATAGAAGTCGAAGGCGTCGCGCTCGGCGATCCATTCCTTGCCGGAGGATTCTTTGAATGCCTTCTTGAAGACGTCGAGCTTGCCCCTCTCGGCGAGATGACGCTCCATGTGGGCGATGTGAGGGGGGTGGCCAGCGTAGCCCTGAAGCTCGTTAAGCATCCGAAGCAAAACGGCGAGAATCGCATCTCTTCCAGAAGCGTGGTCGGCCTTGGTCTCGATATTGAACAAGACGATATCGGTGGGGAATGCGACGGCCCGCTTGATATCGGCATAGAAAAGCGGATCGCTTATTTTGGTCTCAAAAAAATCAGCCGTCCGCTTGGTCTGGCCATCGTAGCGAAGCTCGCGATTCCCCATGAGGTAGGAGAGCACTTTGAGATAATGGGATTTTCCCGAGCCAAAGAAACCGGAAATCCACACACCTACTTTGTTTGCGATCTCGGGCTTGTTGAGGTGATCGGCCACCTCCAGATAGCTGCGAAAAAAACTGTGGAGGTGCTTGTCGAGTTCGCTGGTGACAACAAACTCGTCGAGTTCCTGCCACATGGAAGCATCATCCTGCTGGTCGGCTTTAACGACGCCATTGATGGGCCGTCCAATGTCACGGTCAAAAAATTCACGAAGAGTCATCATAGTCAGGGAACGAGTTTGAAAGCGCGGTAGTAGGGATTTTTAAGGTCGCTCATGACCTTGCCAAAGAGACGAACGTATTGGCCGTCATAGACGCCTGGATAGAACATGACCAGCGGGGTGGTTTTCATCTTGGGTTGGAGGGCGGAAAGCAAGGTGTGCGCCCGCACAATGGGAAACGCATTTCCAACGCCTGTGATGAGAACGAGATTGAATTCCTCAGGATTGATCTCCTCAACGAAGTATTCGGAAAGCTTGGTGCCCTCGAACTGCCCCTTCAGCTTCTTGATCAGCGAGGCATCGCCATCCTTTTTCTGCATCTCAAAAGATTTTTCGAGGAAGCCACGGGCCTCCAGCTTGCGGATCATGAACTCAAAAAGATTAATGTGGGCGACACGGAGCGTGGGCTGAGTCTTTGCAAGGTGGTTCAAAAGAAACGGCACATATTCGCGCAGTCGTTCCTCGGCTTCCGGGGGATAATCAAAAATATAAAAGGCCACCTCGTTGCCAATCCCTGAGCCTCGCAGCACATCGCTGGATGTGATCCGGGATGGAATTTTATTCAGTCGCTCTTCGAGTTTTTCGATCATGGAAGCTGGAGGCAGTTGAGAAGTTTGTAGTCGCTGCGGGCCGCAAGGTAGGAACGCAACTCTGGCAAAAGAACGAAATGTTGTAGATGACGCTTTCGCGTGTCGCTCAAAAAACCAGCCTGCGCGAGGATATCAAAAACGGAAGAGCGAAGACGCCGCCTTGTGGATTCGCTCCACTTTGAAACCACAGGGTCGCGGGCCGCGCACCCCAGCAGAAATGCGGGCCAGAGCGACTTGGAAAGCTCCGTGTGCAGCAGGCGATACTCATCACGAAGGCAGAGATCGATAAAATCGCAGAGCAGCGCGCTGTGCTTCATCGCCGCCGCGAGGAGCGCCTGTGTCGCGAGAGCCTTTTCCCCATCGCGGACAATCCGCCACAGCTCGCTATCAAACCCCACCAACCGCGATTTGATAAGCCTCGCGAGGCGTATAGCCGTCGCCGGACTCCGCGCTTGCAAAACATTCCGCTCAATAATCTCCCTCCTGAAATCATCGTCCGACACAGAGTCCAGAAGCAAACCCGCAATCAAGCGACTCTCCCGGAGCTTCAACGACCCCGCAGTGATGTCAGCGCTATAGATGAAATCCGGCATTTAAACTATTTATCTTTTTCCGCCTCATAATTCCCAAGCACTTCTCCCCGGAACGGGCCGAGATTAACAGATTTGCGGTAGTAGAAGGCCATGGGAAAAGAGTATTAAGTTTTAGTATTAAGTTTTCAGTAGGCCTGAGATTTCTAAAAGTCTGACAATGGCAGGTTGGATTGCAGAGGTCGAGCGTGCTTGTGTGGATTCCGTAGAAAAAAACGGAACAGGGCATGTAGAGAATATGGGAATACACATCGCTTGGCTTTTCTGGTGGGCCTTTTGGTGCTGGGAGTCTTCATAGAAGAAAGGTTCTTTGATTCTTAGTGAAGGCAAACTCCTCCTGCTCAAAACAAGGTTGGAAGCGGCTCTGCGGGTGAATGCGATTCATGACTGTCTCGATGATGTGTAGGAATTGGATGATCATTTCACCGCAAGCCTACCAACCCCGGTCGGACATCTGCTGGGGGAGGAGAATTTTTTTCATGATCTCAAACTTACGCATCGCAGAACCTCTACGACTTGCACGCAGGCATGCTCGCCAGCTTCCTCTTTCTACCAAGAGATCTCACCGAACAACGCATTAGCGAATTGGAGCGGTTGCTTTTGCTCTGGGAGTGGGTCGGACGAGGCCTTTTAGATTTGATATTCGGCATCCGAGCCGGCCAACTTCATGGGAGCGGAAAACGGAATCGGGAGGCCATCCTAGCGGATTTTTTGGAGTGAGAACTCGGAGACTTGAGCGAGCGTATGGCGCTCGAGGACGTTTATGATGGCATAGCGGACAGCGAGCAGGCGGGAGAAAGACCGCTATACTCCTCGTCGGCGAGACGCACTCTTGGTCCCGCATTCCGGACACTACCCGCACTTCGTCAGCAGCGCCCTCGCCGCACGGGATGACTATTGCAGAGTCCCGAAGAAATCTGGAGCTAACGCATTTCCCAAAAACCAAGAGTTGAACCCGCGAAAGCCTCTCACGGAGACACAAAGACAACGGAGAAAACTTCTCGACCGGAACGCTGACGTCCTCGTCGGCATCAGCAACTCTCAGCGATGACGGTGCGGTAACTCCGCAAAACCCATTGCGTCAAAATGCGGAACCAATTCTTGCGCTTGCTGGATTCAAACGCGTGCTTAACACGATCAAAAAAGTTTATGCTCGGCCCCGCTGACATTGGTTAAAACCGCTGATTTTTGTTTGAAGATGATCCCTCCCTCGGTATTGTATTTCTGTGAACTTCTGGCTCCAGTGCAAAAGCGTTGAGCAAAGCCCCCAAAAGGTCGGTGGGTCTTATGTTTTTCGGGGAACGAGAGTTCCCGTCCGGGCTTTGTTTG
>DGXZ01000057.1:1677-72634 GCA_002396485.1 Spartobacteria bacterium UBA5019 | reverse complement strand
CTAGTATCTAGTTTATTAAATTAGCGTATTTACTTTCAGGTGATTTTTTGCAGACGCGGATTTTTGTCCATTCGAAAGGAGCAGCCGTTTCATTGTAGGCTTTGAGAAAGCTTTCGATGGCCTGCACGAGGTCCTTTACGCTTCGAAAACTGGCGCTCTTCAATGCCGCTCGGCTCAAGATGCTGAACCAGACTTCGATTTGATTGAGCCAGGAGGCATGCGTGGGTGTAAAGTGGAAGTGGATATGGGGATGTCGCTTGATCCAAGGATGGTCGGGTTTGAGTTTATGAACGCTCAAATTGTCGAGGATGACGTGAATTTCCTTGCCCGCATGACAGGCGGTGACCGAGTCCAGGAAGTGCAGAAATTCCTCGCGCCGCTTTCTCGGAAAGCACTTTGCATGAACTTGTCCAGTGGCGACATTCAATGCTGCAAAAAGATTGGTGGTTCCGTGCCGCTTGTATTCATGAGCGAAACCAGTCATCGAGCGGCCATCGGGCATTTTGAGCCATCCTTGCTCTCTTTCAAGGGCTTGAACGCAGGGCTTTTCATCCACGGAAAGGACAACAGCGTTGGCTGGCACGCCAAGATAGAGCCCGATAATATCAGCGCTCTTGGCGTCGAATTCAGGATCGGTTGAGATGCACCATGAGCGCCGCCGCTGCAGACTGATGCCCAAAGCTCTCAATTCCCTCCAAATCAGATTTGAAGGAATCTCCAATGCTTCACCAAGTGTTCGGCCGTTCCATTTTGCGTATCCAGCGGGCGGTGGGGTATCGATGTGTTCCAGTATCCGTCGGCGAAGATTTTCGGAATCTTCCTGAATCCGAGGGCGTCCAGGCCGAAAATCGTCGCGTAAGCCCATTAATCCTTCCTGTTCGAATCGAATCCTCCATTTGCTCACAGTGGCCGGACGCGTTCGCATAAGAGCCGCAATCTCAATGTTGCTTTTACCATAAAATGCTTCGAGAACGATCCGTGCCCTGTCGGCGTGGCGTCTTTGGGTTCGAGGGGCACGGATCAGTTTATTAAGTTCGGCCTCTTCGGAGCGAGAGAGAGTAATTGGAGTGCATGGACGACTCATAGCCTCCAATATAGTTATTTCGCTTATTTTGTAAAGTAGATACTAGCGATGCAATCATGTGCGCCCGGAAAATCTCCGTCTCTAATAACCCATCAGCCATTAGCATCGCGGGGAGTTCGCAACTGGTGCTTTTGGACAGCACCCTTCAAGGGAGCGGAACCAACGAGCCCGCTATCGCTGTGAAAGGAACGGCCACTCTTTTAAGCAGGGATGTGACCCTAAGCGGTTACGGTGCGGCGATTGCCGTTGACGGAAAAACGGCCCTTGCGGGAAACTTCATTGGTGAGCATATCGTCGGGAAAACGGCATCAGCAACTCCCGGTGTGCCGGCGACAACCCTCCGTCTGCCAGTGAAGGAGGCTCCGGTGATCCTACCGGAAAGTGACCTGTCGAAATGGGCCAATGTGGATGACTTCGGCGCGGTAGGCGACGGCCTCACCGACGACACCGCGGCTGTGCAGCGCGCCATGAACTCCGGCAAGCCGGTGGTATGGTTTCCGAAGGCGCACTATGTGATCAACGGAACGGTGGACATTCCCTCGTCGGTGCGGGAGGTGGACTACCTCTGGGCGGCCATCTACCGGCGTGATCTTGACCAAAAGGCAGAGTTGAACGGGGGTGAATCACAAAAACTTGCTTTTATTGGTGAGCCTCCCGATGCAGTCCGGCCGGCGCTCTTTCGGGTTTCCAAGGCTTCCAAGGAACCTCTGCTTCTGCGCCAGAACCTGAATGCGGGAGGCGTTTTTCTCGATCACGAGGCCCAGCGTCCTGTGGTCCTGGAAGGTACGGTCACTTATTTCTGGTATCAGAGAGCTATGACTCGTGGTGCAGACATGTTTTACTCAGGGGCCCCGGCGCTCAAGACCAGCATATGGCGTCTGTATCGCAACACGACACCGCAGGGGGATCCCAAGGAGGTTTTCGTGAACAACGTGCAGGGATTCGCGCCCGGCGGCGACAAAGCTTCGCTCGCCGTCGAAAATGTGCGGGTTTGGATACGTGGATTAAATAATGAATACCAAGTCGTTCAACATGCTTTTCGAAAGTCAACGGTGTGGCTTTTCGGGTTCAAGTCGGAGGATGGCCACATACCGGGAACAATTTTTCACGTGAGCGATCAGAGCCGACTGGAGGTGCTTGGTGGCATTCAGGCTGCGGGTCAGGGTGCGGGTTCCCAAACCCTCGAGCAGCCAATGGTTATCGCCAGCGACTCGCTGGTTTCACTGACGTTCGTAACCTGGGGTGGCACCAAGGCTCAGGCATACAAGACGCTTCTTCGAGATGAAAACAAAGGCCAGATCACGGAAGTCCTCGATAGCGAATTCGACCGGCGGCGCCCGAGTTGCCCGGGTGAAACTACCGTCCCACTGCTGATGAACCGTCCTAAGTGAAACATCCTACAAACAATGAAAGAATCTGCACCCATGAACCCTATCCTCACACTCCTCACCGCCCGGCTGCTTGCGCCACTGGCCGCGCGGCACGCTGCCGATAAACCGACACCCATCCCTGCCAACCCGCTCCCTACCGACCTCGCACCCTTGTCACTTATACTAAATTTGCTCTTGATTTGCTCTAATACTACTTCTGACCCTTTTTGTCATCAGCTATGTGTTCGCCGAATTTCTTTCTTTTAAAGCGGGCGTAGGCGGCTGCCAAAAACGCTGGAGCTTATTTGTCAGGATTCCGGGGAATCGGAATCGTCCAGCTTGCCGCGTTTCTTACGGGGTTTGCGCTTGGATGTCTTGGGTATCGGGGGAATGGGCGAATCTGCGGAGGCGGGCTCGCTTTGCGTATCTTGCGTATTCAAATCCAGTTCGGCCAGAAAAACGGCGTCCTCGGGAGTGTCGCCGCCGAAGAGCACGCGCATGTAAGCTGGGAAATAGCGGTCCGCCGTGGAAAGGGCTGAGCCGATGATGCGGCGGATGACTTCATCCTCCAAGCGCCCGTCGCCGATGATGTGGCTGATGTGGTAGCGGGCCTCCCCGTCGCGCAAGTCCACCTCAAATGCACCAAGCACGAGGCCGTAGTTTACTCGGGTAAAGAACTCCGTGACGTTCGGTCGCATTTTTTCATCCTTCGCTAGAACCGGGTAGTTGAGGTGGATTTGAAAAATCTCGTCGTCATTGGAAATACGCAAGTGGCAGCTGTAGAGGGCATGCTTGCGGCAAATATTGAGCCGAATGCGTTTTTCCTCCCGGAAGATGGCAAAGCTGAGTTCATTCGCCTCGCAGTGGTCGATGAGAGCTTGAAAGGGTGTGCCAAATTCGGAAGCGGAGTGATCAAGAGTATCGTTGTTGGACATATGAGAATGGACGAAGGAGGCTGCGGTTCTGACGTTGGGCGCAACTACTACTTTCTCCATTGTTGTACGAGGTGCAACAGGTCTTGCAAAGAAGATGGAGTGAAGGGAGCCGACAGTCGGATTCGAACCGACGACCAGCGGTTTACAAAACCGCTGCTCTACCACTGAGCTATGTCGGCGTGGAAGAATGGATATCCTCCCACACTTTGGGCGCGTATGCAAGAGCCGTTTGAAACCGCTAGTGTGGCGTGACAACGCAGCCATCAAGCTCAACGGAGGCCGAATCGCTGTAAGTGAAACCTTCAACGAAACTATTGGCATCCCCACTCGAAGCGCGAACTCGACTACGGACCTCGCTGTTTTGATGGGCACGCTGCGCTACCGCGTGCCGATCTTTGCAGGGGCAGCCTTCGCGCCGGCCCACTCGGCTTTCTGTGCGGCAGCTAGTTCCTTCACAAAATCCGGATCGGATTTTAATTTGTTAAAAATGAGTCTTCCCAGGGCGCGTGAGGCCATGATGTCCGTTTGGTAGTGGACGCCTGCCACGACGCGGTCTGATCCGACACGTGCTCCGCAAGAGATGATTTGGTTTTTCTTTGCAGGATCGAGTTCCGACAGCACCAGTGCCCAGAGCCAACCGCGCAAGGAGTGTCCGCTCGGATACGAGAAACTGGCAAACCTTGGCACATACGAGATGACCCCATTTTCCTCGTGTGCATCGACCGGTCTTTTTCTGGCGTAGTGCGTCTTGAGCTGATCTTTGATCGTCTCTGCGGTGGCCGAAAGCTTGTTGAAGAGATCACTCGTCAGGGGATACTTCGATGCGGTGAAGCCCCGCCCGAGCACCTCGCCAAAAATCGTGAAGGGATCCAACTTTGCCGTCAGCTTTGAGTGCGCGATCTGTTCTTTTGTGGCGCAGGCCTGAACGGCGAGAACATAATCCAGGTCGCTGATGTCAACCGCGTCGCCCTCTTTTGGCGGTGGCGGGATTCGTTGGATAAAATAGGAAGCCGGTGGCATAGGCCATCCGTGCTCCGCAAGCGCCGGTAGCCGAACAAGGAAAACAAATGCAAGGCTCAGGAAAATGTTTGTCAGCTTCATAGTGGAGATGGTGGATCACCTCATGTCCTGTGACCAAAAGCAAGCCACGGCATCCGTTTTCACCTCATTTTGAGGGTTCAAGCCGATCTTAAAAACGCCGCGAGAGGGCTCGTCGCGGAGGCGTGGTCGAGTCGCATGGGGAGCCCCGCTTCGTGGGCTTCGCGGGCCGCTTCGACAGTGGCTCTGAAGGCTCCTGCCATGCGCACGGGGTCTTCGGCAGCGGCGATGGCGGTGTTCACCAGCACGGCATCGGCCCCCATTTCCAAGGCCTCGGCGGCATGGCTTGGTGCGCCGATGCCAGCATCGACGACAACCGGGACGGTGGCTTGCTTGATAATGATTTCAATCTGCGAGCGGTTGTCGAGCCCCCGGTTGCTGCCAATGGGAGACCCGAGAGGCATCACGGTGGCCGTGCCGACATCCTGGAGCCGCCGAGCCAGAACGGGGTCGGCATTGATATAAGGCAGAACAGTGAATCCTTCTTTAACAAGTATCTCCGCAGCCGCCAGTGTCTCGATGGGGTCGGGAAGCAAATAATGCGGGTCGGGGTGGATCTCGAGCTTCACCCATTGGGGCAGCCCTGCTGCGGCTGCGAGTCGGGCGAGTCGCACCGCCTCGTCGGCATTCATCGCTCCGCTGGTATTCGGAAGCAGCAGGTATTTCTTGGGATCGATGAAATCCAGAATGTTCGCAAAAGGATCCTTCTTTCCACTCAGATCTGCCCGTCGCAGCGCAACGGTGACGATTTCGCATCCGCTGGCATCCAGTGCATCTCGCATGGTTTCATTGGAAGAAAACTTGCCCGTTCCAAGAAGGAGTCGGGATGAAAACGAGCGGCCAGCAATAATGAGTGGTTGAGTCACAGTGAGGGCATGATGCAACCGGGCGGAATGTCACGCAAGCACAGGGTGTTTGCAACGGTCGCAAGCCGAAAAGGGGAGTGTTCTATGGCTCAGCCTCGCTAAAAAAATTTGATCTGATGCGATATTATAGTATCAAAAGATATGCCCAAGAAGGTCCGTGAAATGGAATCCCAGATTGCAAAAGCCGGATGGATCAACCGAGGTGGCAAAGGAAGCCATCGCAATTGGGTTCATCCTTTGACTGGAGCGGTGCTAACTGTCAGCGGAAAGTCTGGATCGGACTGTCCGCGCTATTTGGAGCGTCAGATCAAAAAAGCCTTGGAGGAAAATCCATGAAAAAAAATATTAAACAGATTGCGGATCGCTACGCGAAGATTGTCGAGTGGAGTGACGAAGATGGTTGTTATATCGGACGGGTTCCGGCGCTTTCCTATGGTGGGGTGCATGGCAGTGACCGGTCTGCGGTGTTTTCCGAAATCTGCCAAGTGGCCGAGGAGGTCGTGGAACTGATGCTGGCGGATGGGCGAAAACTTCCCAATCCGGAACAAAAAAAATATAGTGGCAAATTTGTTTTGCGTATTGATCCCGGTCTCCACGAGGCTCTTGCTCTGAAAGCGGAGGAGAGGGGGAGCAGTCTGAATGCCGTCGCTTCCGCAGCACTGCGTTCAGGCCTGGCGGTTGTGACTTGAGTTGGTTGCGCTTACGCGGGTTATTGCCAAAGCTGGGCTTTACGCCAGCAGTTTTCTGGCTGTTGCGATGGTGTCGATATCCGCCGCAGATTTGTCGCGGCGGATGCGGGTGATGCGTGGGAAGCGGAGGGCGAGGCCGGAGGGGTGGCGGGGGCTTTCTCGGATCGAGTCGAAGGCGATTTCGAGGATGACGAGGGGTTCGACTTCGATGCGGTTGCCTGTTTGCGAGAGGGCGGTGGAGAGGAATTCGTCGGTGAGGGCGGCGATTTCGAGGTCGGTGAGGCCGGTGTAGGCTTTGCCGATGGTGGCAAGGGCGCCTGTTTTTTGATCGCGCACGGCGAAGGTGTAGTCGCTCAGGACGCCGCGCCGTTTGCCGTGGCCGTATTCCACAGCCGTGACGACGACATCGAGTGTGGCGAGGCGTTTTTTGAGTTTGATCCAGGCGAGGCCACGGCGGCCGGGTTGGTAGTGGCTGTCCGGGTCTTTGATCAGGAGGCCTTCGTGTCCGGCGGAGCGGATGTCGCGGAAGTGGGCGTCGATCTGATCCGCGCTGGCTGCGTGGAGGATATCCGCATGTCGTAGGGGCTCGGGAATGGCAAGGCCGTGCAGGAGCTCGCGGCGGCGGTGCAAGGGTTCATTCAGCAGGCTGGTGCCGTCGAGCTGCAGGATGTCGAAGACAATGCAGGCGACGGGGATTTCATTTTCAAAAAAGAGGTCGGCCTCCTGGCGTCCGAGGCGCATTTGGAGCGAATGAAACGGCAGGGGGCGTTCATCGCGCCAAGCCAGAATCTCGGCATCGAGAATGGCTTCCCGTCCCAGTTCCGAAGCGGCGCGGGCTACCTCGGGAAAACTGGAGGTGACGACCTTCAAGTCGCGGGTGAAAATCTCCGTGCGCTTTGTGTCGGTGTGGATTTGGGCGCGAATGCCGTCGAACTTCGGCTCGATCCAGAGCGTGGCGGCATCGGCAAAGCGGGCCCGCACGGCGGCTGCATCCGGTTCAGGCGAGGCCAGCATGCACTTGACCGGTTGGAAAAGTCGCATCGTGCGCTCGTGGAGTCGGCGGTTTCGCGCCATGACTGCCACGAGACCCAAGTCGCCGCAGAACATGTTTGCCTCGCGCACCTCGCTGGGATCGGCCTCGAAGGCGTCGGCGATACATTCCTCCAGCAAGCCCTCTTTGAGACCGATGCGCAGGTCGCCGGAGAGGATCTTAACGAGAAACTTGGCGGCGACTGGCGGCGTGTCTTGAAAAAAACGGGTCAGGATTTCGATTTTTGCAACACCCGAGCGGGCGGCGCGGAGGGCCTCCAATTCGGCGGCAACTTCGGAGAGAGTGGGGTTTTTCGAGCCGCCGCCAGTGACCATAACGGTTTCCGCCGTGAGGCCGCTGTCATTAATGCCACGGGCGAGTGGTCGGAAATCGGCTTCGGTCATGCCCGAGGCTTTGATGAGCGCCTCGCGGATGATGGCTCGTCCCGCTTGGTGCGGGGCGGCATCCGTCGAGGAAAATGCCGACCCCGAAAGCCAGAGCGCGGCGAGACGCAGGTCGGCCTCCTCCAGATTTTGGAAATAGGCTGAGAGAAGTTTGATCTTGGCCTGTTTGCCTGTGAGGGATGCGACCTTCTCGCCAACCGAGCAGAACTTCAGAAACCCCGACGCTGCTGACTTGGCCGGCAGAGGCTTGGATCGTGGCCGCTGGCGAGGAATCTCCATCGCCAGATCGAGTTGGTTCGGGCCCGTGAGCGCCCAGGCCTCGATGCCTCGCGAGCGTAGATCGGCGGCGAATTCGGACGCAAAGCCATGCAGGGTGAGCACCCGTTTGGGGGCGATATTTTCGACATGCCGCAGGAGGTCGTCGTAGCCCGCGTGGTCGGAGAGAGGGAAAGCGGCGTCGCAACGCATGCGGTGGATGGCACCGGCATCCATCGCCCAGCCGGTGATGGCGGCGACGCGCCGTTTCTTCACCAGCGCCATGGATTTGCTTCCGGCACTGGTGGGGGGGCAAATGAGGACATGTCCTGCTGCGGTTTTTGTGTCCCATGGTGTGTGCTCGGGAAAAACGATGCCCTCTGATTCATAGACCGGGATGAGTTTTGCAATGGCGGAGTGAAGCATGACGCGCATTCCCGCGCCGCAGAGGTTGGCGAGGATTTCCTGAGACTTGCCGAGCGAATAACCCAGCAGGATGGGTGTTGCGCCTTCCTCCAGGGATTCGATGCAAAACTTGAGGATTTGAGCCATGACCTCCTCAAACGGTGGAAACACATAGCGAGGGAGTCCGTAGGTCGTCTCCATGATGAGTGTCTCAGCGTGGGTGTGAGCGGTCGTCTCGGCACTTGCTCCCTGCCGGAGTTTGAAGTCGCCCGTGTAGAGGAGGCTTCCTTGTCCGGTTTCGACAAAACACTGCGCGGATCCCAGGACATGCCCGGCTGGCAACAGGCGTATGTGGAATTTTCCGAAATCGCGCAGCTCGTCGAAGGGTAGGGTGATTTTTTCGCCGTGCAGGGTGCCCATGCGTGCTTCCATGAGGCGAAGAGTGGCCGGCGTTGCGATGGTGCGCTCGTGGCGCCCCGTGTGGTCGCTATGGGCGTGTGACACGAAAGCCAATGCCTTCGAGTAATGCGGATCCAGCCAAAGATCTGGACCGGGCAGATGTACGGCCCCGCGATACCGGACCTCGATCATGCGAGTGTCTTCAGTTCACGGAGCCCGTGCCCCAGCGTTTGTGGAAGAATCGTTCCCATGGCGAAAAGAGAATACGATCCGCAAGCAGTCCTATGGCTATAATTATGACCATGACAGCCACGACTTGATCCATCGCCAAGAGTTCGCGGCCGTATTGCAGGAGTTGTCCGAGGCCGAAGCCGGTGAGGATGGTTACAAAAATCTCCGCCGCCATCAGCGAGCGCCAGGCAAAGGCCCAGCCCTGCTTCATGCCGCCGATGAGGTAGGGAAGCGAGGCGGGCAGGATGACATTGAACCACGTGTGGAGGCCCTTGGAGCCCATGGTGCGGGCGGCACGCAGATAGATCGGAGGCATCGAGCGCACGCCATCACTCGTGGCAATGAGCACCGACCAGAGGGTTCCCATGACCACCACAAAAAGCATGGCGGCCTCGGTCTGTCCAAACCACAGAAGGGCGAGTGGCACCCAGCAAACGCTTGGCAAGGTCTGAATGCCAAGAGCCAGCAGACCGAGGGTGTCTTGCAGAATGCGGAAGCGGGAGGTGAGGAGGCCTAGCGGAACTCCGAAAAGCAGGCCGATACCATAGCCCAAGAGGAGGCGTTGCATGGTGACAAGAGTCGCCGTCCAGAGTGTGCCATCCCATGTAGCCTGCCACATGTATTCCAGCACATTGAGCGGAGAGGGGAGCAGCACAGGAGACCACAAGCCCGAGCGGGATGCGGCTTCCCACGAAGCGAGAAGGATGAGGAAAAAGGCGAGTGTGGAGATGCGGTGGATCATTCGGATACCTCCTGGCCCTCTCCGGCGGTGAAACCTTTGAGAGCGGTGGTGATTTCTGTCGAGTAGCGGGCGAGTTCCACGCTGTTGATGTCGCGGGGGCGGGGAAGGTCGATGCGGAATTCGGCGCGGATACGGCCGGGGTTGGGAGAGAAAAGAAGCACGCGGTCGCCGAGGCAGGCGGCTTCGCGGACATTGTGCGTCACGAAAATAATGGTCTTGCGGCGGGCTTCCCAGATGCGCTGGATGTCGCCGTAGAGGTGTTCGCGGGTGAGGGCGTCCAACGCGGCAAAGGGTTCGTCCATGAGCAGCACGCGGGGGTTGGGCGCAAGGGCTCTAGCGAGGGCGACGCGCTGCTTCATGCCGCCCGAGAGTTCATGGATATTGGCGCGTTCGAATTTTTCCAATCCGACGAGGTGGAGGTAGTATTTGGCGACCTCCTGGCGTTCCTTGGAATTCAGTCCCGGCTTGAGTCGGAGTCCGAAGAGGACATTGCCTCTGACATCCAGCCAAGGGAAAAGCGCATGCTCTTGGAACATGACCATGCGGTCGCGTCCGGGGCTGGTGATGTTTTCGCCGTTCGCCAAAATCTGTCCGCTGTCCGGTTGGTCGAGGCCGGCGATGAGGTTCAGGAGCGTGGACTTGCCGCAGCCGCTGGGGCCGACGAGGCAGAGGAATTCCCCCTCGCCGACTTTCACGCTCACATTGTCGAGAGCTAGGACCTTGCCGCGCTCGGTGGTGAAAGACTTCGAGACATTATTGGCCTCGATGCGCTCGGGGGCTGTATTGGCGAGTTCGTTTTCGAGGCTCATCGTGATGGGTTTTTTATGGCTGCCAGAGAAGGTTTTTCAGATCCACGCGGGCGCGCAGGAAGCCGACTTCGCGCGCATGCTGGAGAAATGCTTCAAATGGCTCGACCGAGATCGCTGTGTTCGGATCAAGGCGGGTCCAGGCCTCATCGACAAGTTTTTGGGAAATCTCACGGCGGGTTATGGCGCTGAGTTCGTCGCGCACGCGGCGGCGGGCCTCTTCGGGGTTTTCGCGAATCCATTCAGTGAGGCTCTGATGGGCTTCTGCAAATTTCGCAGCGAGCGCGGGGCGTTCCTCCAGAAAGCCAACGCGGCCGGCAAGCACGGTCGTAAGGGCCTTGGGATCGGAGTGGAAAATCCGGCCATCCGCTTCGTTGATCAGACGGGTCACCCAAGGTTCCACCGTCCATGCGGCATCGAGTTTTTTTTGCGTGAAAAGCTGGAGCATGTCAGGGTTGGCTGTGGGTATGACGCGGGCATCTCCGCCGACGAGCGTGACTTTGATTCCCTGCTTGAGCAGCCAAGCCCGGCATTCCACATCCTGGGTGTTTCCGAGTTGCGGCGTCGCAATGGTTTTTCCTTTGAGGGCGTCCACCGAAGTGATTTCACCGCCTCGCACCACGAGCGCTTCACCGCCACGCATGGATCCTGCCATGACCCGAACCTCCTTGCCGTTGGCGCGAGCATGGGCGTTCACCACAGGGCTAGGCCCGACATAAGTCATGTCGATTGCTTTGGTAAAGAAAGCTTCCATCGCTGAAGGGCCGGCATTGTAAATCGACCACTCCAACTTGACGGGTTCCCCGAGGCGGGATTCAAACCAGCCTTTACCTTCACGCGACATGCTTGAGGCCACGAGTGCCTGAGCGTGAGTGATATTTGGAAAAAATCCGACGCGAACAACCTGCTCGGCGTGCGCTATGGCAAACGGGGCGGCAACGAGCAGAACAAGGCAGGTTTTAAAAAGTTGATCGATAAAATCAACTAATCCACCAATCCGGCGGTTTCTGCTTTGGCGTTGTTTCTGAAAAACTCCCACTGCGCGGAAGCTTCTCCGGAAATCCGGGAGAGTCAACGCAAGACTCCGGCTTGGCAGACGGCGGGAATTCGGTCAGGTTGCAGGACTATGGGAAAGCGCGTCTTGATTTTATCCGCCTCCGTGGGTTCCGGGCATGTGAAGGCGGCCGATGCCCTTGCACGCGCCATGCGGAGCAGGAGCGATGTGGACGAGGTCCTCTCGGATGACTCGCTCGACCACACGAATGTCCTTCACAAGCAGTTCTATTCCACGCTCTATAAAAAACTCTCCGCCATGCTGCCGGAGTTTCTGGGTTGGTGGTATGAGACGAGCGACGACCCGTGGGTGGCCGACAAGGGGCGCTTGCTGATCGATCTGCCCCAGGCTTTGCCGCTCATCAATCTGGTGCGTGAATTCAAGCCGGATGTCATCCTCTGCACGCATTTCATGCCGGCTGGGGTGATTTCCTGGCTGATCGCGAACGGAAAACTTGAGGCGCGCCTAGGTGTGGTGATCACGGATTTCCATTTTCATGCCTTCTGGATTACGAGAGCTTTCAACTGGTATTTTGTGGCGCAGGAGGACGATAAAATCCACATGGAGGCGCTGGGTCTGCCTGCCGACCGCATCGAGGTGACCGGCATTCCCGTGGAGCCGGAGTTTGGAGCGCCTGTTGATGTCAATGCCGTACTGGAGCGGTATGGTTTGCAGTCAGGAAGGCCGACCATCCTTGTAGCCGGTGGGGCGCTGGGGATGAGTCCGGCTACGGCTGTCGTGAGGCAGTTGCTCCAACTGGAGCGCGATTTTCAGGCCATTATTGTCTGCGGTCAAAACGAGGAAATGCAGAACGAGATTGTCGAGTTGCTTAAGGATCGTCCGGCGGATTTCCGGGTCCTTGGCTACACGAAAGATATGCCGGATTTTATGTCCATCGCCACGATTTTGCTTAGCAAGCCCGGCGGCATGACGACGGCCGAGGCGGTGGCCTGCGGGTTGCCGATGATGATTCTGGATCCGATTGGAGGCCAAGAGGAGCGCAATGCCGATGTTCTTCTCGAAGCGGGAGCTGCCGTGAAATGCACAGAGGTCACACTCGTTGCGCACAAGCTGCGCCGATTGTTGGACGATCCGGAGAGACTCAGGCAAATGTCGCGAAACGCGCGAAATCTTGGCCGACCCAACGCGGCCTCGGAAATCGCCCGCATTGTTCTGGAGGAGCCGGACAGGCGTCCGGTAATCATTTCCAAACTTCGCGAGAAGGCCCTGCGGAAACGCATTGCCGCAGCAGGATAGGAGAGTGTGTTTATGGAAAATTCAACGCCATTTCTCATCGGAGTCGCCACCTCCGGATACCAGAGCGAGGGGGGATACAACGGGCCTGGCGAGCCGCACAACAACTGGGGAGCTTGTGAGCAGTCGGGGCGAGTCGATCGTACCGGACGCGCGGTGGATTTCTGGAACAGGTATCGCACCGACTTCGATCTGGCTCGTAGCATGGGGCTCAATGCGTTTCGTCTCAGCATCGAGTGGACCCGTGTGCAGCCATCCTTCACAAACACGCCTGGCCCCGCGCCGGCGTTCGACGGGGCTGCGGTGGATGCCTATGCCGACCGTGTGGCGGCTTGTCGCGAAGCAGGTATGGAGCCCGTCGTCACGCTGCAGCATTTCACCCATCCGGCCTGGCTGGGAGTGGATGCATGGCTGGATGACCGAACGCCCGAGGCTTTTCAGAAGTTCGTGCAATTTACAATCGAGCGGTTGAACCACAGGCTGTGCGACCACTTCGGGCAGCCTCCAGTGAAATGGTACGTCACGCTCAACGAGCCAAACATGCTTGTTCTGAATACCTATTTGAACCGTCATTTCCCTGGAGGTCCAGAGGCTGGGATTCCCGTTGGCCTGCGCGCTTACAACCGCATGCTGGCCGCGCATGTGAGGGCCTACAATGCGATTCACGACCTCTATGAATCTCGCGGATGGGCAAGGCCGATGGTCTCAATGAATACATTTTGCAGCGATGTCTATTGGTCCGAGAACATGCTGCTCGACCTGCTGTGTCTCAGGCAAAACGGCATCAATCCGGCTGAGGCGGCGGATTTTTTTCGTTCCAGAGCGGAGGCGCTCTCGCGGCATTTTACCCATATCGCGCTCCAGCGCCGCACCGACCTTGCGGCCATGGCAGGGGCGGGTCTGCACCGCTTGGCAAACTACTTTGCCTCGCGCGCGGCGACATCCGAGGCGTTCGAATTTTTCTTCACCGAAGCCGAACGTGCCCCGAGGACCCGCGCGCTTGATTACCTCGGCCTCGATTATTACGACCCCTTTGTGAGCCATGCCTTGCGGGCGCCGGATTTTTCCGACCTCGAGTTCAAAAGCTGGAGCATTTCCGCACACATGCTCGATGTGCTCGCCTGCAAGTGGTGGGACTGGCACTTCCTGCCAGAGGGCATGAGCGCTTTCTGCGAGTATTACGCCCGGGCATTCCCTGGAATGGCAGTTCTCATCGCAGAAAACGGAATGGCTTTGCGCAGCCGAATCGATGAGTCCGGAGGCGAACCGCGCCGCGACAAGATGACTCGCAGCGGCTACCTCGAAGCACACCTCATCGAGGTCCGGCGGATGCTCGACGCAGGAGTTCCGCTCGTGGGGTATCTTCACTGGTCGCTCACCGACAACTACGAGTGGGGATCGTTCACGCCCCGCTTTGGGCTTTACCGGGTTGATTTTCAACACGACTTGGCGCGTCTGGAATTGGATCACCTGGGTGACCGACCCTCGCAGACCTACGCCAGATTGGTTCGGGAAATGGGTCTTAACTCGCTCAGGGTCAGTATGCCATAAGTAAACGCCTATTTTCTTATCGCACTCGCCAAAACTTCACGGCAATGTTGGCATTCCGATTGCTTCAGTCATTCCTGCCGCAAGGGAAAATGGGAAAAACCAAAAAAAAGCTACACCAGACGGCCTGGACTGCTCAAAAAAATACACCTGAATAAAAAATGGCTAAATATAAACTCGAATACATCTGGCTCGACGGATACGAACCGGTGGCAAACCTCCGCAGCAAAACTCAAATCAAGGAATTCGCCAGCTTTCCCAAGCTCGAAGAACTTCCCTTGTGGGGCTTCGACGGCAGCTCCACCCGCCAGGCTCCCGGCGGCAGCTCCGATTGTGTGCTGAAACCTGTCGCGGTTTTCCCGGACTCCACCCGCAAGAACGGCGCTCTCGTCATGTGCGAAGTCATGATGCCTGACGGCACACCGCACATCACAAATGCCCGCGCGACCATTTTGGATGATCCCGAGGCGTGGTTCGGATTCGAGCAAGAATACTTCCTCTATCAAAATGGACGTCCACTGGGCTTTCCGGCTGAAGGTTTCCCCGCTCCTCAAGGCCTCTACTACACCGGTGTGGGCTACAACTCGGTCGGCGACATCGCCCGCGACATCGTGGAGCAGCACCTCGACATCTGTCTCGATGCTGGTATCAACCACGAAGGCATCAATGCCGAGGTCGCCAAGGGCCAGTGGGAATTCCAAATCTTCGGCAAAGGCTCCAAGCGTGCCGCCGATGAAGTCTGGGTCGCCCGCTACATCCTCATGCGCCTCTGCGAGCAATATGGCGTGGACGTGAACTTTCATTGCAAACCGCTCGGCAAGGACTTCGACTGGAATGGATCGGGAATGCACTCGAACTTCTCCACCAAGCACCTGCGTGAAGTCGGCGGCAAGGAATACTTCGAGAATCTCATGGCAGCCTTCGACAAATACAAAAACGAGCACGTCGCCGTTTATGGGCCGGACAACCATCTCCGCCTCACAGGTCTCCACGAGACACAGTCCATCGACAAATTCAGCTATGGCTTGGCTGATCGCGGCGCATCGATCCGCATGCCGCACAGCTTCGTCAACAACGGCTACAAAGGCTACCTCGAAGACCGTCGTCCAAATTCCCAAGGCGACCCTTACAAAATCGCCAGCCGCATCCTTCAGACGATTGCTACGGTTCCGACCAAGTAATCGCTTCAGGGATTCCGCGAATCAAACAAAAGAACGCCGCCTGCGCACACGGGCGGCGTTTTCTTTTGCCGGCGACTCCTGTTTTTAAAAAATTTTGAGGCTTTGCATTTGCATGTTCCCGTAAGAGCCTCTCGGCCTGAGATGGAAAAACTCAACGCCTTTTTTTGGAGTCCGAAGTCCGATACCTATGCCAAGCGGATCTGGTTGCTTTTTTTTGCCATAGTAGCGGTATTGGCTTTTTTCCAGCCCGCGCAGCGCAACATCACGCACCATTACAGCCGGGCGGCCTATAGTTGGTGGAATTCCGAGAACATGTATTCTCTAGAAGGGAAGGGCTTTCTTTATTTTCCCCAGTCGGTTCTGATTTACACGCCATTTGCCTGGCAGGAATTTCCGAAGGATCTCAAGAAGTTTAACAAGCAGCCCTTGAGTGAAACACTCCTTCCGACCCTGATGCTCCGTCTCGGCGAGGTTTTTTACCGCGCGTTTTCTCTGGGGCTTTTCGGCTGGGCGATCTGGCGGATGTGCCGCTTCTTCCGAGCCGATACCACCGTGGCGAGTTTGTTTTGTCTGGTGACCGTCTTGGCCTTGCCTGCATCGCTCACTGCGGGAAGAAATGGTCAATTCAACATGCTCCTATCGGCTTCGATGATTTTAGCGGCTCTTGCCGTTTCGGAAAAACGCTGGTGGCCGGCTGCGGCTTGGCTGATTTTCGGAGTCATAGCCAAGCCCCTTGGGCTCGTTCCGCTCTTGCTGCTCGGTGCCCTCTACCGGCCGCTTTGGTGGAGATTGCCACTCGGAATGCTCGTTTTTGCAGGTCTCTCCTTCATGCACTACGATCCGAATTATGTTTTGAATCAATGGCACATGTGCATACAACAGGTCACCGTTGCCAGCATTCCCCCGGGCAATAACTTCGACGACATCGCAGCCATGTTTCGCACATTCGGATTCGATCTGCCTGATAAACAATGGTTCCCCGTGCGGGCTGTCTTCGCTTTTGTGACGCTCGGGTTGGCCTGGAGGGTGAAAAAAATCTATCCGGCCACAGTCGCCCCCATTCTGGTGACAGCCCTTTCCGCTACTTATCTCATGGCCTTCAACCCCCGCACGGAAACAGTCTCTTACATTATTCTTTCTCCTTATGTGGCGCTCTTCGCGGCGATTCTTTTTCGCGAAAAAGCCGTGACTCCTGTCGTTTGGATTTTGGTCTTTTTGTGCATCGGACTGGGCTCGGACTGCTATGGAGACATTTACAAATTGACGCGTATCTGGTTTAAACCCCTTCTCGCTTTGGTGTTTTTTTTTATTCTCGGCATGTGGGCCTTTAGAAAATCCCGCCCATTTGAATTGGCGGGAAGACCCTGATCAAAGCTCCTCCAAAAGTCTGAATATTGCCATCAATCCGGCGCTCTGCGATTAATAGTCTGTTCTGATTCAATTATCTCTCATGTCCTTCCGAGTCGTCACATTCAATATGCAAAACGGCCAGCCTTGGAGTGAGAACGATCCGTTTCCCTCAGTGTTAGATGTGGATGCAGTTGCGACTTTTCTAAAAGGCCTGAATGCCGACATCATTTGTCTCCAGGAGGTCGAGCGTGGCCATGATGGGGGTATGCAGGTCGAGCCGCCGCCTCATTACATGTGTTTGAAGAAACTTCTCACTGGTTATGATTCGGTCTTTTCTTATCCGCTGAAAAATGACACTGAGCTGCCGTTTGGTCTCGGTTTGGCCGTTTTCTCGCGAACGAGGTTGACGGATTTTCATAAGATTGATCTCCCGGCTGCACAATTGGAGTTTGTCTTTGAGGGCAAAAAGCGCCGCACATCATCGAGGCTTCTGCTTGAGGTTTGCACGATATTGGAGGGGCGCAGATTGAAAATTCTCAACACCCATCTTCAGGCCTTTTTTATGATCGGAGATTCGAGTGATGCTCACCCCGAGCAGCGATCCATTATCGAATCAAGGCTGCGCGCGGCAGGAGGTGAACCGCTTATTCTCGCGGGGGATATGAACTGCGCTCCCAACGAGTCCCTCGTGGGGCAATTTGAGAAAGCAGGATTCCGCACGGCTCAAAACGAGGAAATCACCTGGCGCCGGATGCCATTTGTGACGGATCATTTATTTTTTAATACCGCGCTGCGCCTAGTTTCCCGGCGGGTTGAGAAGACGGACGTTTCGGATCATCACGCCGTGGTGGCCGATTTTGAGTTTCTTTAAATCTCAAGTCCACGCGCAGTCGGGCAGATTGGCCCTCTAAGCCTCCTTGTAGTGGAGGCTCAGCACCCGCAGGGCATTCGAATCTTTTTCGGCCGTGAACAGATACAGTCGGAGCGCGATGCCTCCTTGCATCCATTGATACCCCACGAGTGTCTGGAGCACATCGCCCTCGCGCGTGCGCGAGCGGGTGAGCAGGCGTCCGATGCCATATTTTGAATCCACATTGCGGCGCACCTCCTCAAAGAAGAGATCGTATCTTTGCGAGTCCCACGAACTGTCACCGAAGTGGAGCTCGATCTCGTTCAACATATCGTTCCGGAAATAAAACAATGCGCGCTGAAGTTGTTTCTGCGGGATGCCTTCCACCACAAAAACCGTCCGTCCCTCCACGACCTTGCGCTCGGTGATTTTGGCTTTGATGCCCACCAGGCTTTGCTCCACGCGGGCGGGGGATTCACCCCATTGGAAGTTGAACGGCACGCGCATTTGCTGCTGGGCCAATCCGAGCGGGGAAAAACAAATCGCCGCCAGCAGAATCAGAATGCATCTCGGAAGTCTCATCTTCCCTCAACTTCCCGATTACAGGGACCGCAGTCAACCATCTCGAAAAAAATACTCTCAAATACTGTTTGCCAAGCTCTGAAAAAAGGCGAATAAGGTCATTGCAGATTTGATCAGGATTTGGTGGACGTCCCGGAGAGAAAACTCCCCGGGCAGTTTGAAACCCGGCAGTCGGGAACAGGCCTCGATCTTTAATGCGTTTAATATAGTAAATACCATGGGTAATAAACTCTACGTCGGCAACCTGTCCTTCAACACGACAGAGATCGCCATTCAGGACCTGTTCTCGCAGTGCGGTGCGGTTTCCGAAGTCATGCTAATGCAAGATAAATTCACTGGCCGCTCCCGCGGATTCGCCTTCGTTACGATGGCATCCGATTCCGATGCTCAAGCAGCCGTTGAGCAACTCCACGGCAAAGATCTCGATGGCCGTGCCCTCACAGTCAACGAAGCTCGTCCCCGCGAAGACCGTCCTCCAGGCGGCGGTGGTGGCGGTGGTGGTGGACGCTTTGATGGTCCTCGCCGCGACTTCCGTGGCGGTGGCGGCGGTGGTCGTGATGACCGCCGTAGCGGTGGCGGTGGTGGTGGCGGCGGACGCCGCGACTTCGGCCGTCGTTAATAGCTGTCTCTAACTCTCCAAACGGGCATCGTGCTGAAAAGCCGGTGCCCGTTTTTTGTTAGCTGCCCCATCGCTTGTGTACCCCACTCAAGAACGCCTTCGCCCGTCAGACCATGATCCTGTCTGGCTCAAGGGCCGACCAAAAATTTGGACGATCGTCCAAATTTTTGGTTCAAGCGGAGCGCGGTTGGCTTGCGCGAAAAGATTGAACTTTGGGGGTCAGGGCTGTTGCGGGGCCTCGGCGTGGAGAGGTTTGGCTGGGGTGAGTGGATGGAGCTTGGGTGTGACCTTGATGCTCATTTGCTGACCATCACGGGTTATTTTGACATCCGCCGCTTCTCCAGCGGTGAGGAAGTAGGAGGCGTCTATGACATCTTCGCTGGTTGCCACCGGCGTGTCGCCGATGGCGTTGACCATATCGCCTGATTGGAGCCCCTGTTCGGCTGCGTTGGCGAGAGGGTTCAGGGCAGTGATTTTTGCTGTCGAGCCATTGACGGGCTCCGGGGCGTCTTCAACTTCTACGCCCACCCAGCCGTGGCGGAGTTCACCGTAGCGGGCCATGTCTTGACGGATTTTTTCGGCAGCACGGATTGGAAGAATATGACATGAGCCACTATCATTGATACGGGCCACAAGGATTCCGATGACCTCGCCGTTCAGATTCAGAACGGGGGCTCCGCCCTCGCCCCGGCTCACAGCCATGTTGGCGCGGATGTGGGTTGTGGAAAAATACTGTCCCATATGCTGGCGGTCGCGGCCGGCGATCATTCCAAAGCTGGCGCTGGAGTCCCGGTCCTCGGGGAATCCAATCGCAATCACCGGCATGGCAATGGTTGCATTTTCGGAATTTCCGATTCGGATAAACGAGCTGATGCAATCCGTCTTGAGTATGGCGATGCCGCTGCGCTCGTCGGTGGTCACCACATGTGCGGGCAGGGAGTTTCCATTGAAGGAGACGGTTACATCCTCCGCATTCAAAACGACTCCGGCATGCGTGTAGATCATGCCGGTGGGGTCGATGAAAAAACCACTGCCAAGGCGCACGCCAAGTGCGTCGCTGGCCTGCACACGTACAACGGCCTTCCGGTTTTCATTAAAAACTTTCCGAATCTGGGAGCTGATGCTTTCCGCCAAATCGGCCTCTGCCGCACGGGCTCGGGGTAGGGTCAATGCGAGCAAGAATGCCGCCGTCAAAACGGCCACGCGCCGTGAAAAACTAGAAGCTGCGTGCGGAAGCATAGCTGACCGGTCTCGCAGGTAGGACATATTGCACAGCCGAACCGTTTTTACCCTGCGCGGGGCGCGCTTTCGAATCCAGTTGCACCGCACCGGATGATGCCAGCGTGAGGTTTGAGGGGGTGTCGTCATCCGCCCAGTTCATAATAAAAGCCGCAGCAAAAACGGCTGTGGCAAAAGAAGTGGCCATGACAAGCTTGGGGACCGATGGTAAAATAAATATGGAGGAAAAACGATCCCAAGCGATTTGTAGAAGCGGGCGATGTATCACTTCGGACCTCTGACGTGTTTGGAACTCGGCCAGGAAGTTTTGGAAGTATTCCTCCGAGGGTTGTTCGTAGCGTTTTAGTCGGAGAAGTTTCGTAATACTGTCTTCGTTATCCATACGGCTTGTTATTTGTTAATAAACTCCTGAAGGTAATTTTGCAACTGTCGGTGGGCATAAAAGAGGCGCGAGCGCACCGTCCCCTCCGAAATCTTGAGAACTTTGGAAATCTCAGCGTGAGGCATGCCTTGAATATCGAACATAGTGACGACCGCTCTATGGTCATGTGACAGCTTGAGCATGGATTCGTTCAGTTTTTTTTGAAGCTCGCTGAGATTTGCCTCGCGGCTGGGGTCGCCATGGCTCGTGGCTTCGATAAAATCGGGGTCATTGAGGATGCCGTTATCCACATCATCAAGGCTCGTGGTTTTCCTGCGGTTCCGTTTCTTGAGGAAGTTGATCGCCATGTTCACAGCGATGGTATGCATCCACGTGTAGAAAGAGGATTTGCCCTGGAAGCCTTTGATCGAGCGGTAGGCTTTTGAGAAAATATCCTGAAGCAGATCGTTCGTGTCCTCATGACTCGAGGTCATGTGGTAGACCAGTCCGTAGAGCCGGGGGCTGAATCTCAGAACCAGCTCGTCAAACGCACGGGCATCCCCCGCTTGGGTGCGGCGGACGAGTTCGTCATCTGGTGGCTCGAGCGTTTCCATTTACAGGCAAGCCCGAAGCTCTATCAAAATCCCCCGCCTTTGCGGAGAAAAATCGTCCCGTCTCGGGTTGGCTCTGCGAAGATCGTCTGTTGCGCCAGCCTTCTTGGCATTCGAGTTTCAGCCAAATCCAGAGTCCGTCGAACGCAGTCCGGAAGAGCTGACCGAGACGGAAGTTGAACCCTCCAACGAGATCACGTTGGCCCTCGTTATGCTGGCCGAAAACTCCGCGCTCGCGACGGTTCCTCCCCATGGCGGCAAGTCGCCGATTGTAGAAACGCATGAATCGAAAAAATGGCCCAGCTTCTTTTGGTGAAAACGGGGGCTTCAGGATCGCCTGCGGTCCGTCCTTGTAAAGAAACCGGACGATGTAGAGATAATAGGTCACGATATCGAGGCGGAAGGCGACGCGCATGAGGTCCAAGTCGCCGAGGTAGTCGTATTTGTCCTGGTAGAGAGCGCCGAACATCCGCTGGTAGCTGATGCCAAAATCGCGATTGTGCTTTTCCACAAGTGGACTTGGGTTTTCGCCGTCTTGGCATTTTGCGATGAGTTCGACTGCGGCGGATGCCGTGAATGCGATCCAGTCCATGCTGGGGCTGTAGAGTGGATCGATGAAGGCCGAGGCATCACCAACGAGGACGAATCCATCGCCTGCGTGGCGCTCGGACCAATACGGCAGGTTTCTGCGGAAGTGCACATCGCCCTCGACGAATTCCGCATCGCGCATCATGACGCGAGCCGCTGGATGTCTTGAGAGGAATCCTCGCAGTTTTTCGCCGACCGTGCCTTCCTGTTTGCTCCAGTCCACCAGGCGTTGGTCCACCACGAGGCCGATGCTCACATCACCGTTTTTCAATTGAATCCACCAAGCCCACCATCCATCGCCCGCGAAGTGGTTGGTGGCCGTGCCTCGAATGCCGAAAAATCCCTTTTTGCTCGAGTCATTGCACATTTCCGAGTCGAGCCCATCCCAGTCGCCCGTGTTTCGCCAGCGGCTCCAGGCGGCGAGTGTGGGGTGGGCCTCGTTGGTGTGCATCCACCCGTTGGCACGCGCCAGTTGGGCCTTCACACCCGAGGCATCAACCACCCAGCGGGACTTGAGAATTCTCGTCTCGCCGCCGGATTGAACACTCACTTCCTGCATTCCACCTCCCTCGAGTCGAACATCCAGCACCTGTGCCGGTCGGAGCAATTCAATGCCAGCGGCAACTGCCCGGCGCAGGACTTCCTCATCGAGTTCAGAACGGTCGAGCAGGAATGCCGGGACCGTCGAGAGATAGCGTCCGCCAAGCTCTGAACAGTCTGCGGCATCGCCATCCGAATCCTTCGAAAACCAGAACCTGAGACCGTTTTTGGGAATCTGAGTTCGGACGAGATAGTTCGTGAGGCCGAGCATGCGGGTGAGAAAAAATCCGCTGACCTCGGTCGTGGCCTCGCCCACACGGCGCTTGAAGGCGGTGTTTTTTTCCACCACGAGAATGCGCAGGTCCGGATTCCGTCTTTTCAAAAGGAACGCGGTCGATGCTCCTGACAAGGCGCCTCCTATGACGAGCACATCGTATTGATTCTGCGTATCAAAGTCTCGGTCCATAAGTTGCAAAAATATGCCTGCTTCTTGCGTTTAGCCAAGCTTCATCAGGGTGTAGACGATTTCCCCCAAACGGGCTAAATTTGAGGCCAGCATCACAAATTCAATCCATGCCGATCTACGAATTCCACTCACCCGACACGAACAAGATTTATTCGTTTTTCGCCCGCAGTCTTTCCTATGCGAGCAAGGTTCCCAAATGCCCGGATGACCCAAGTGCGCGGATGGAGCGCCTGGTTTCGAAGTTTGCCTTCACAGGCCGCGCAAAGGAGAAATCGGAAACGCCTGCGGGTGATGACATGGATCCGCGCATGGAGCGTGTGATGGCTGAGATGGAACGCGATATGGCGGGCATGGATGAGAGCAATCCCGACCCCCGCGCGCTTGGTCGAATGATGCGCAAGATGACCGAGGCAACTGGACAAAAAATGCCTGGCGAGATGGAACAAATGATCCGCCGTCTTGAGTCTGGTGAGGATCCTGAGAAGTTGGAGGAGGAATTTGGTGATGCTTTTGAGGGAATGGATTTTCCCGGGATGGAAGGTGGCGAGGGCGAAGAGGCATCGGGAGGTGGGGTGAAATCACGCATCCGCCCGGCGGAGCGTGATCCCGCGCTCTACGAGTTTTCAGACTACGTTTGAGGAGCGCTCGAGACGGCTGAGGCGGCAAGCTTGGCTGCTTCGCTCGCATCGTTTGGAGTGAACGGTTTCTCCGGCAGGGGGGCTGCAGAGAGGTTTTGCTGTCGAATTTCGCCGCCCTGCCAGATCCAGGCTTTTTCGGAAAACGGCCCGACGCGGCGAGGATCGCTCCAAGTGTGGATCGAGAGGAGGGGAGTTCCCAGCGCAGCCGCAAGGTGCATGGGGCCGCTATCCACACTCACAACGAAGCTTGCCCTACGGAGGATGTCGGTGAGTTCCGCGAGTGTCGTGCGGTTGAGGAGATTCAGAAAACCGGCATTGTTTTCGCGGGAGTAGTCGCCCGCGCCGACCAGCACACAGAGAGCATCTGAGTGTCTGCGGAAGGTTTTGAGAAAGGCATCGAGGCACTCGTTGTCGAAGGACTTTCCGGCTCCACGCGAGAAGGGGTGGATGACAACAAATGGTTTTTTTTCAGGGATGGCAGGGCAGGTTCTGTCGTCTGGAAGAATCCACTCGGGCTTTTCCGGTGTCTGAATGCCCATCGCCGGGAGGGCGCGCAGGTAGCGTTGCACTGAGTGCTCGTCTTTTAAAACCGGAACCCGTTCTGTGTAGAAAATTCCTGCCCCTTCGCGGGCGTCCGAGAGTCCCCAGACGCGTTGCGCTCGGCTGAAGGAGCTCATGAGGCCGCTTCGCAGGAGGCATTGCAGGTCGAGCGCGGCATCAGCTCTCAGTTCGTGGAGGCGGCGGCACCATGCGAGGAAGCGGATGATGCCCAGAGGACCGCGAAATTGAGACCTTGGAAAGGGATGTGTTGCGGCGAGGGCGTGATTTTTTTTGAGGAGGGGTTCCCAGCGCGGGTCGATGATCCATGTGATGCGCGTTTCCGGCCAGGCGCGGTGAATGGCCGTGGCTACGGGGAGGGCGTGGATGACATCGCCCATTGAGCCGGGTTTGATGAAGAGAAGATTCTCCGGCCTCTGATGGGAAATTTTGCTCACGGGATGGCCGGAGGGAAAAATCAGCGGCCTTTCTCAAGGCGGGTAGCAAGTTTCTCGGGCAGTCCGGCAGCAAGGATGGCTGCCTGGGCGCTGCGGAGGTCGTATTCCACTCGCCGCAACTCGACTTCATGGCGCTCGGTATCGTAGATGCAATAGGCTGCACGCCAGTCGAGGTCGCGGGGTTGGCCAACGCTGCCGACATTGATCAGATATTTTTGATTGGGATCGATTGGGAGGATATCCAGCGGAATGGTGCGGAAATCGCCTTCCTTCATGTAGGCGACTGGAACATGCGTGTGCCCGATGAAGCAAATGCCGGTGCGCTGATAGCTGAAATTCGCCGCTGCATCGAGTTCGGTGTTCACGTAGCCCCACTTGTGAGGGGTATCGAGTGTGGCATGGACAATCGTAAAATCCCGCACCAGACGTTGCATGCGGAGTTCGCGCAGCCATTGCATTTCATCGGGGTTAAGTTGGTCTCGTGTCCAGTTGAGGGCCTTTTCTGCCAGGGGGTTTAATCCCGCTTGAGTGATTTCCTTTGAAACTTGCTCATCATGATTTCCTCTCACTGCGGGGCAATCGAGTTCTCGGATGATGTTCACGCACTCCTTGGGATAGGCGCAGTAGCCCACGATGTCTCCCATGCAGATGTGCTGTGTAACCTCCTGCTCGGTGGCATCGGCCAATACCGCGTGCAAAGCATGCAGGTTGGCGTGGATATCTCCGAGGATGGCAAATCTCATGGGTCGTCAGTTCTCTGAATTCGGAACGTCCGATAATATGCGGTTGCTTGGGGGAATATCCAGTTTGTTTTCCATTTGCCGCAGAAGGTTTATGAGCGAGGGGAGGCGCTGTTTTTCACCCTCCTCGTAGAGTTTCCGAAGGTAATCGTAGGCCTCGCGCTCGCGTCCGGGGCATTTTGCCATTTCGTATCCGGCGAAGCGGGCCGCATAGGCCGGGGCGTCGGGATACTTCGAAGCCTTCAAAAATTCCTCAGCAGCGGCGCAGTGGTCTTCGACTTTGTCCCGCAGAAGAACTCCGAGTTGAAGATGCAACTGGGGGCGGTCGGGGTTGTTCAGAATGCCGCGCTCTAGAAAATCCCTGCCGAGCTGGATGTAGGCGCGTTGGGCGCGGATGCGGATGGCCTCGCTGGGTTGTTTCTCATTTTGGAGGGCGGCGATGCTGGCATTCCACGCCATGTGCCATGCGGCCATGTCCCAGTAGGGTAGGGATCGTGGTTGGAGCGTGGTGACGGTTTCAAAAAGCCCGGCCATTCTTCCCCACTCGGTGTTCTCCCATGCCGTGTGGGCTTGAATCCACAGCAGTGCGGCCAGTGGAGAGCGGAACCCGCTGAGCGCTGCGAGGAAGCCTGCCTGGCCGATGCGTTCGCGGAGATTGATGCTCAGCGCCGTCTTTTGAAAATGTGCGGCTTGGGCTTCGCGCTGAAGCATCGATTGGAGCGGCAGAACGGCGGATCCAAAGAGGCACAGCAAACCAAGGGCCACGATTTTCCGGTGCTTCATAATTCTCGACCTGAGAAAACAAGTGCTGCCAATGCGAAGTAGACAGCGACATACAGTACGCCGAGGCCTGCCGTATTGAGAAAAAGGGCGAGCGGCACGGCAGTTCCGGCAATGATGTCATCCGTAAGGTTGAAGGCCTGCAAATCGGGAAAGAGGATCGCCACGGAGGCTGCGAGAAGGCGGGACCACCATTCGACATCCACACCCGAGAGCCAGTATTCCCTCGCAGTGGATTGCAGGTGGCCAATGAAATACAGGGCGGCCGCCATAAGGATTGTGAAAATCGAGGAGGTCGCGAAGCTCGATATGAAAAGGGTCAATGAGGCAAGGAGTGCGGATTTTATAAAAATAATGGCGATGCCCGGCAGGAGGTTGATGTTGAAAGTGGCATCGGTGACCTCTTTGACAGCCATTGCGAGTTCCTCGGTCGATCCGCCCGCCATCTGGGCCCGTGTTTCTGCAAGAACGGTGCTCTCCCTCAGCCAGAGGGTGGCCAGGAAAAGTGCCGACATGAGCAGAGTGGCACAGGCCAGCAGGGTGATGATGCCGAGAAGTTTTCCCAGTAAGTAACGGTAACGCGGCACTGGCTTTGCGAGGAGCGTGTAGATCGTGCGGTCCTCCATGTCCTTGGGCAGGAAATTCGCAGTCGCGAGTATGGCTATGAGGGAGGTGAAGACCGACATCGCGCCGAGCGAAATGTCCTTCAGCATCTGGAACTGCTCTTGAAACGAGAATTTTGCCATGAAGGCGGAGTTCCCAATGATGAGAAGTGCAAAAATCAGGAGAAAAAAGAAAACCTTCTGCCTTACAAGCTCCGTGAAGGTATTGCGGGCAATCGCAAGAGTGGCGCCTGCGCTTTTCATTTGCCGAAGGCTGTACCTACATCCTCGCCTGCGAGGGCGTCTTGCATACGGTCAGGAATCCTGCCGTCAATAATATGGCAAGTGATACCGGCCGAGATGGCCTTGCGGACGGCTTCCAGTTTGGTTTTCATGCCGCCGGTGGATTCCTCGCCTTTGTCTGGACGCACGAAGCGGAATGCTTCGGCGATGCTTCGAACGCGAGGCACACGTTCTCCTTCATGGTCCATGAGCCCATCGGTGCTGGTGAGGATGATCAATCGATCGGCTTGAATGAGTGTGGCCACCTCGGAGGAGAGGCGGTCGTTGTCGCCGAAGCGTAGTTCCTCGACGGCGACGGAGTCGTTTTCATTGATGATCGGAATGACTCCGTGCTCGATGAGCCGGTCGAGGGTGTTCCGGGCGTTCTCGCGGTGCATCAGGCTGTCGATGTCGCCATGTGTGAGCAGGAGTTGGGCGACATTGAGGCCGTGTTTTTTGAAAGAAGTCGTGTAGAGGCGCATCAGCTCGGGCTGGCCCGCCGCCGCGCACGCCTGCTTGCCAGGGAGGTCGTCGGGGCGTTTTTTGAGCTTCAAAACCCGCACGCCCGCTGCGATGGCGGCGCTGCTGACCATGATGCATGCGTAGCCTTCTTTCTGGAGTTTCGCGATTTCCGCCGAGAGGCGGGTGAATTGTACCTGGTCGAGGGACTTTCCCCCGGGGGAGGAAAGCACGCCTGTGCCGAGTTTGATGACGAGTCGCTTTTTCATGGATGGGCAATCATTTGGAGAAAACCGCTCTCGAGGGCAAGCGCCTCCTGCACGCCGGCTGAGAGCATGCGGCGGATGCGCTCGAGGGCGTCGAGGCGTTTCAGGAGAGTCTTGGGTTCATTCATTTCGGCGATGCGCTGGATGTTTTCCGGGCAATCCGAGGCAGGGCGAATTTTTTGCCGGAGGGTAGCGGCGAGAACCGCGCCGAGGGCGGCGAGAAAACGCTCCCGCTCCCGCAGGACAGTCGATTCCCCCTGGGCCTTGATCTGGTCCTCGCGGGTGTCTTTCCAGTTTTTATCAATCGAGTCGCGGTATTGCTTCAGCTGCTCTTTGAGCTCGGATTCGAGGCCCTCGGTGGCCTGCTCACGGATTTCTGCCATTCCCGCTTGGAATATTCGCGTGAAGCGCAGGGCTGTTCCGGCGTCCGGGCCGCCTTTTTGGAGCAGCGCATTTTGAAATGCCCCGGAAATGGCGGCCGTGTTCCCGTCTTGCACAGTATCGGTCGGTGATTGCAGGGGAACAGTGATGCATCGCGAGAGGATCGTTGTGAGCACGGCGTCGCGCAGGGTTGTCGTGAGAAGGATGTGCGAGCCGGTGGGCGGCTCCTCCAAGGTCTTGAGAAAAGCATTCGCGGCCTGGGGTTGCAGGCGGTCGGCATCATGGATCACTGCAACCTTGTTTCCTCCTGCGAGCGGCTTCATGTGCAAGGCCTGCTCGAGTTCGCGGATTTGGTCGGTGACGATGCGGCGGGATTTCGACTCCGGCGCGGCTTGGTGGAAGTCGGGATGGGCCGACACATTCTCCGGACTTGTGCCAAGAATTGTCGCAGCAAGATGCGTTGCGAGCCACTCACAACCAGAGCCAGGCGGACCCGATAGAAGATAGGCATGGGCAAGCCGCCCGGCCGTGCGGGCTTCGATCAGTCGCTCAAGTGCTTTCTCCTTGGGAAGGGCCATGGAACCTGAAATCTCGCGAAAACGGCCGCATCCGTCGAATCAAATTCCGAGCTCTTTCTGGCGCCAGGACCTATTTTGAAGCGGCTTGCTCGCGGTATTGGATATAGCCGGCGCGGACGGCGATGTAGGGGTCGATCGCATTTTGGGTGGCCGCATCGTAAAGGTTGATCCTTTCATTCATGTTTAGAGCGGCGCTTGGGGCGGACACTGCCAAGGCGGTCGCGCCAGTTACACCCCCGTAGGAGAGCCAAGAAACGGGGTTTAAGGCGTAGTCTCCAGCCATTCCCACCGTGTCGCGCACACTCCTTGGCCCGAGCACGGGCAGAACGACATAAGCTCCATGGCCGATGCCCCATTTCGCAAAAGTCTGGCCGGTGTCGGCCGGGGGAATGTTTGCCAACTCCGGAATGCGGTCGCTGATGCGCAGGATGCCTCCCACGCCGGCAACCGAGTTCACCACAAACTTGCGCGTCTCCAGATCGGCCCGCTTGAACTCGAATTGCAGGACGTGATTCACCATACGGACTGGATATTCCACATTGTCGAAAACATTGTGAATCGCTTTGCGGGCGGGTGATGGCAGGACGAATTCGTAGGCCTTGGAAACCGGACGCAAGACATAGTTGTAGAGTTGGTGGTTCAGCCAGAAGGTGCCCCGGTTCACGGGTTCCGCAGGGTCTGCAATAGTAACGACATGGCTGTATTCGTTCAGGTCGTCATCCGAAGGCGTCGGGGAGGATTTTTTCTGGATTCTAACGGTGGGTTCCTTCGAGTCAGCGGCGGTTTTTGGAGCAGGCTTGGACGCTCGCTTTGAAACGGATGGCGCTGGAGTTGCTTGCGGCTTCGGGGTGGATTTTGGACTCGGCTTGGGTGAAGGCTCCACAGCGCTTTTTTTTCCAACTCGGGTTGGTGCTGTTTCCATGCCGTGCTTGGTGATGATGTCGTTATCGGCAGGACCGCTGGCTGATGCCACTTGCAGGCCGCAGAAGGCGAGGGCTGATATGGCCAGAATCGCGAGGAATTTTTTCATGGCAAGAGGGCTATTGTTATGGTGCGGAAACCGATTGTCTCAGAGCGCCTAGCACGGCATCGACGCCGCCCAGTTTGAATTCGGCATCGAACTGGGTGCGGTAGTTTGCAACCATGCTTACGCCCTCGATGACCACATCGGTGATGTGCCAGCCATCGATTTCTTCGAGGCGATAGATGACGTTGTATTTAGAACCTTTGTATGTAGTTGAAGTTGATATTTCAACTCGCTCCGGCGCAGGTGATGTTGCTGCTTTGTAGCTGATCTCAGGCAATTCACCGGCAGTGAATTTGCCTGAGTAATTGCGGATGATCAATGTGCTGAAGAGTTGGACGGCTTCTTTCTGTTGGGCGGCGGTGAATTGCCTCCAGCCTGGTCCGATGGCACGCCGCGTCATGGCATCGAAGCTGATGCTCTTCAGCAAAAGCGGGCGCAGGCTATCGGCCAGGGCTGTGCTGTTTGGTGATGACTTGGCGATGCTGACAACTTCGCTGACGGATTTTTTCAGGAAATCCTCAGCTTCGGTATTTGACCTAGCAAATGAGCTTGGAATAGCTGCCAGAAGGGCCAGTGCAATGAGAACAGGGAGTGTTTTCAAGATGGTGGATTACTTGGTTTCTTTTTCGGCTTTGTCTTGGTTAACGGATCCAAAAGCCATCCTACCAATCAGGGATTCAAGGTCTATGGCGGATTCGGTAAGCGTGATGCGCATGCCGGGTTTCAAAAATGTCGCATCAGCTCCTGGCAAGAGTGAGACGAATTTGTCCCCAATCAGGCCTGTGGTTTTGATTGATGCCATGGAATCGGTGGGCAATTGCAATCCTGCGAGAACGCGCATGGCTACGATGGCGCTGAAATCCGAGGGTTCGATGCGCACTCCTTCAACCCGGCCGACTGTGACCCCTGCGACCATGACGCTGCTGCCGGGGTGGATTCCGCCGGCATTTGTGAAGCGGGATTCGATCAGATATGTGTCGCCGCCGCCCACCGCGCCCGTGCCGACTTGAATCGTGAGGTAAGCGATGGCTGCGATCCCGAGTAGCACAAAGAGGCCAACGGAAAGCTCGAGTTTCGTATTTTTCATAAAATTAGGGTGTTGGATGGCTGCGCCGAATTTCGGTCAATGATTCGCCAAGCGCTTGGGCACTGTCGCGAAAGAGCGAGAGAACGGGGTTGCGTGAGGAGGAAAATTCGGCGGGTGTGCCGACAAAGGCAATTCGCCCTTGGTTCAATAAGGCCACTCGATCGCTGGCGACCAGTGCTTCGGTGACATCATGGGTCACAATGAGCGCTGTGAAATTGAAATGGCGTTGGTATTTGGCTATCATGGCGAAAACGGCATTCCGGCGCAGAGGGTCGAGTCCGGCGGTGGGTTCGTCAAAAAGAACCAGTTCCGGGCGGGTGACGATGGCCCTCGCCAAGGCCAAGCGCTTTTGCATGCCCCCGGAAAGCTGGGCGGGGTATTGGTCGAGAAATTCCTCCATCTCCAGTTGGCGCAGGGCATCCCGGCTGCGATTTAGGATTTCCAACTTGCCGAGAGTTGTCGTCTGCTCCAATGGAAGGGCCACATTTTCGAGAGCCGTGAGGGAGTCGAACAGCGCATTGCTCTGAAACAGAAAACTACACCGCCTGCGGAACTCGTCTTGTGCGGCGGAATCCCCAGCACCCAGGTCGCGGCCGTCGAAGCGGATTCGCCCGGCGTCTGGTTGCAGGATGTTCGCCAGACATTTCAGGAAGACGGATTTTCCAGTGCCGCTCGGGCCGAGAACGGTGAAAATGCTGCCACGAGGAACTTCCAGATCGACCCCTCTGAGAACAGACTTCCCATTGAAGCCTTTTTGCAGGCATTCGACTTGAAGTGCGACGGGATAGGCAGATGGTTCCATGGTCAGACAAAAAACGAACTGATTATGTAATCCGCCACGAGCACCGCGATGCTCGAGAGCACCACCGCCCGCGTCGTGCAGGCGCTCACGGCCCGCGCGCCAACGGCCGATCGATTCCTATCGGCGTGAAATCCTTGATAAGCGCAGACACTCATCGAGAGGAGCCCGAACACCGCCGCTTTCATGAAGCACTCCTGCAAATCCCTCGCCTCAACCGCCCGGTGCACAGCGGACCAGTAAACACCCGAATCCACGCCGAGCAGGACCGAGCCCGAGATGCTTCCTCCCCATATTCCCAAGATGACAAAAAGTGCCGTCTGGATTGGAAAAACAATTAGAGCCGCGACGAGGCGCGGTGCCACAAGGTAGCCGTGGCTGTTCACTCCCATTGTCTCCAAGGCCGCGATTTGTTCCGTGTTGCGTTGGATTCCCAACTCCGCTGCAAAAGCCGATCCCGCCTGCCCGATGAGCATGAGAGATGCCAGCACGGGTGCCATTTCCCTCACCAGACTCAGCGAAACCAAAGTTCCTAACAACCCCTGCGAACCAAAGCGGCTCAGCACATGGTATCCCTGCAAACCCAACACCAACCCGGTGAAAACGCCCACAATCAAGATGACCGGCAGACAAACTGTTCCCTGCTCGTGCACGGCCCGCGCAATCCGAGTCGCTAGTCGCTTGGTCTGCGCCAAGGAGAGAAACGACCTCCCCGTGAAAAGCGAGAAGTCGCCTACCCCAAAAACAACGCGGAGCGTCCGCCTACCGAGCCAGTGCAGCATTAGGCGGATAATGGACATGAAAACTCCCATTTTACAATTGCCCACTTATCCCCACGGCGCCCCGCCGCGCAGCAGAAACCCCGAGTTGAGGCTGAAAAATAAGTCATGCGAGACGGATACCCTCTCATGGGAACTCTGCACGCTGCTGCAAACTCAGCCCTCATAGAGATGGCGCCACAGGGTTTGCTCGGCTTGAAAAACACCCTGTGACTATGCGCCTGATTCTTGCAGGTTTATTTTTGAATCCGGAAGGCGCCTGTTTGTTTGTGGGGGCTGCTTTCCTTCATGATGAAGGGGATGCCTTTGAGCCAGAGGCGGAGGGCTTCCCAGTGGATCAGGAAGATGATTTTGAGAGTGACGAGGGGAAATGCGAGGGTGAGTCGGGCGAGGTTGGAGATGGTGAGTTCTGTCCGCTTGCCGGTGAGGGAGCTGACGAGGTTTTTTTGTTCGCCTTGGTAGTTGTCGATCGCGATGTGGAGGTTCTGGCCGGGGATTTTGAAGCGGAAGTCAAACGCGAGGTCGAGCGGGGAGAAGGGGGAGACATAGTAGTTTTTTGGCACCCGGATGTGGAAGCCGCTGCCGGATTCGTCGAGTGGGACGAGGTAGGGCTTGAGTTCGCCGAAGGTATTGCCGACTTGAACGACGGATGTGAGCGGGCGGTTTTCCGAGTCGAAGCAGAAAAAAATCGAGATCGGGTTGAAGGTGTAGCCCAACATGCGGGGTAGTGTGAGGAGGCGGATGCGGGCGGGACGCGCGGAGATGTTTTGGGTTTGGAGAAAGGTCTCAAGATTGGCGCGGAGGCCGCGGGAGTGGAATTGGAAGTAATCCTCGTTGCGGAGCGAGTAGAGATTCGGTTCCTCCGCGCTGAGGATCGGAACGGCGCTGGTGAGCGAGGGGATTTCGTCGAGATCGAGGAGGAAGAGGAAAATCCGGTAAACGAACTCGTGTGGCTTGGGGTGCAGTCTGCGGTGCATCACAGTGCACTCGTAGAGGCAGGATGCCGCCGGGTGGTTCATTGGCCGAGGAGCGGGCGCAGCACGGCGGCGAGGTTCACGGCGGAGCTGTAGGCGTCCTCGTGAAACCCGTGCCGGAAGTAGCTTCCGCAAAAGAAAATTCGTTGCCGTGGCGAGCGGGTGTTCAGCGCCGGGAGTTCCCGCTGAGCTTCCATCGCGCGCAGAGTGTAGACGGGGTGCTCGTAGCCGGTCTGGTAGAGGATGGTTTCGGGACGGATCTTGTCGGCGCCATTCACGGAGACAAAGTAGTCGCGGGCTTTACTCACGCCTTGTAGGGCGTTCATCCAATAGTGCGTCGTCGCCTCTCGGTCGCCGTGGGCATCCTGCTCGACCCGGTAGTTCCAGGACGCCCAGGCGCGACGGATGCGTGGCATCACAGAGTGATCCGTATGAAGCGTGGCGGTGTTTTTCTGATATCCGAACGCGCCCAGCAGGCGGCATTGGGCTTCATCGGGCGCTGCCAGCATGGCGAGGGCCTCGTCGGCATGGGCGGCGATAATGACGCGGTCGAACTCGCACACCGTTCCATCCTCGATGCGGACGGTGGCCGAGGTTTCGGATTCCTTCACTTCGACCGCTTTGGCGGGGAGTTGGACGGGGCGAAGGTGGGCGAGCAGCTTGTCTCTGTAGGTGCGCGAGCCTCCGCTGACGGTGAACCATGGGTGGTGGGTCGTGACTCCGAGAAATCCGTGGTTTTGAAAAAAGCGGATGAGGCTTAATGCAGGAAAATCCAGCATTTGGCGCGGATCGGTGGACCACACCGCAGAGCTCATCGGGATGAGGTAGAGGTTGAGGAAATCGACGCCCAAGGCGTTCCGGTGCACAAATTCGGCGACGGTGCAGTTCAGCGAGTCGGGTTTTTCCAGAAGCGCGCGGGCGACGCGGAAGAAGCGCAGGATTTGGAAAACGAGGGCGTGGAAGCGCGGCTTGAGGATGTTGCTGCGCTGCGCGAAAAGTTTGTCGAGCCCCATGCCATTGTATTCGAGGCCGCTCGGCACGTGCTGGACGCTGAAGGACATTTCCGAGGGCTTTGTCTCGACGCCGAGTTCCTCGAAGAGCCGCACAAGATTGGGATAGGTGGCATGATTGAAGACGATGAATCCGGTATCAATCGGGATTTCGCGTCCGTTTTCCTCCACCGTCACGGTGTTCGTGTGTCCACCGGGCCGAGCCTCGCGTTCGATGAGTGTGATGTCGGCATGGTTGCGGAGTTGCCAGGCCGCACCCATACCGGCGATGCCGGAGCCGATGATACCGATGCGTTCTCTCACTGCGGAGCGGACGGGTTGACACTGGACTCGGAGTAGACGCGTGCAGGGACGCTTTTGATGTTCCAGACAATCCCCAATGCGCCGAGGGTGCGGATCACGTAGTAGGAGATGTCGATCTCCCACCAGTAAAAGCCCTGCTTCGCAGAGGCCTGGAAGTGGTGGTGGTTGTTGTGCCAGCCCTCGCCCAGCGTGAGGAGGGCGAGCAGCAGGCTGTTCCGGCTGTCATCACCCGTATCGAAGCGTTTTTTTCCAAAGCAATGCGTGAGCGAATTGATCGTGCAAGTGGCATGGAACAAAACCGTGGTGCTGATGAAAAATCCCCAGATGACCATTTGCCATGGCGAGGTTCCAAGACCCGGAGCATAGGCTTCCAGTGCCGCTCCGAAGCCGTAGAGCGTGGCAAACAATAGCGCCGGGCCGATCAAGTCGAAGCGGTTCAGAAAAACCAGCTCGGGATATTTTGCGAGATCTTTCACGCGGTCGTAGTCGGTGGGAAAATTCCTGCTGCTCGTTAGCCAGCCAATGTGGGACCAAAGAAAACCCTTCATGCCGGGGGAGTGAACGTCGTGCTCGTCATCCGAGTGCCTGTGGTGGTGACGGTGCACGGATGCCCACCAGAGAGGGCCACGTTGCACTGCGGTAAGACCGAAAAGAGCGAACAGGAACTGGGTGACCCGCGAGGTGTGGTAGGCGCGGTGGCAGAAGTAGCGGTGGTAGATCGCCGTCACAGCGAACATGCGGGTGAAATAAAGCACCACGGCAGTGATCAAGGCGGTCCAGCTCCATCCTGTCCAAATGACCCCGAGGCAGCCGAGATGCAGGATGATAAAAGGAACCGCCCGCGAGAGTTCGAAGCGTTCGGGCAATTCCCGCACTTTCTCAGCGCCGGCGGGAAAATAGTCCGAGTCGATGGCGTTGATGAAAGGCGCGAATAGTTTTTTTAACACGGGCATCGGTATCAATCCTCCTCAAGGCCCAGCAAATCAAGAATACGGTTCAGGTCGTCTGTGCCGTAATATTCGATCTGGATGTGACCCTTTTTTTCGGAGTGGTTCACTTGCACGCGGGTGGCGAGCCGGTGGGTGAGGAGGTTTTGGACGCGTTGAATGGCGGGAGCGGGCTCGGTGGTGACTCCAGTGCCGTTGCGGCGTGGCCGGGTGATGCCGGTATCCGCCAGCTTTTGTGCGGCCAATTTTTCCGCAACCCTCACCGAGAGGCTTCCCCGGACGATTTGGTCGGCGAGCCATTTCTGCTCGTTGTGGTTTTTCAGCGAGAGGAGAACTTTGGCATGTCCCACGGAAATCCGGCCGTGTTTGAGGAGGGATTGTGCATCGGACTCCAAGTCGAGCAGTCGCATGGCATTCGCGACCGAGGCCCGGCTTTTGCCGACGCGGCGGGAGATTTCCTCTTGAGTGAGGCTGAATTCCTGGTGAAGCCTCGCGTAGGCGGCTGCCTCTTCGATCGGGTTCAGGCCTTCGCGCTGGAGATTTTCGATGAGGGCGAGTTCCAGAACCTCTCGGTCGCTGGCCTCGCGAACGATGACGGGGACATCTGCGAGACCGACTTCTTTTGCAGCCCGCCAGCGGCGCTCGCCGGCGATGAGTTCATAGACTCCATTCGCCTGACGGACTATGAGGGGCTGGATGATACCGCGCTCCCGAATGCTCTCGACGAGTTCGTGCAATTGATCCGAGGAAAAATCCACGCGCGGTTGCAGCGGGCTGGGGGAGATGCTTGCGAGCGTGAGCCTTTGAATTCTCTCGCCGTGTTCTTCAATTGGAGCCGGACTGGCCACGCGCTTGTTGATGAGTGCGCCGAGGCCCTTGCCGAGTGCTTGCTTTGCCATGGACGCGGAGCCTAAACATGGAGCCAGTCGCCGACAAGTAGAAGGCGCTTTTCATTTTTTCAAACCAGGCCCGATGCCAAAAACACTTAGCCGTCTTCAGCTCTGGGAGGATTTCTCGCCGCGCACTCCTGCCGGGCAGATGGCTTGCGACGAGGCTCTGTTGCAGTCTTGCGGGATGCCGGTTTTGCGAGTCTATCGCTGGACTGCGCCTGCGGTGACATTTGGATACGCCCAGAGGCTTGCGGCGGTCGAGCCCTTGGCGCGCAGATTGCCCCTCATGCGTCGATGGAGTGGGGGAGGGATGGTTTTTCACGGTAGCGATGTCACGTTGGCCCTTGCGATTCCCGGTTCGGAAGCGGCGGCATCCGGCAGCTCGCGGGATATTTATAGCGCCATTCACGCTGGGCTTCTTCCGGCGATTCAAAATTACCTCCCGAATGCGCGGTTGGTGCTGCCCGAAGAGTGCCGTTGCGGGCCGGTTTGCTTTGAGAGTCCTGTGGCTTTTGACATCATCGCTGGTTCCTCAAAAATCTGCGGCGGAGCGCTCCGGCGCTCGAAAGCAGGCGTTCTTTATCAAGGTTCGCTTCACCTCCCGTTCGTGGCCCCGGCTGAAATCGCCAACTCGCTTGCAGCGGAAGTTTCCCGCTTTGAAAAAGCCGCCTCGCTTCAGGCAGCCATCGAGAAGCTTGCTTCCGGCAAATACGAAACCCCGGCGTGGCTGGCGATGCGTTGAGTGGTATGAGGAGAGCAATGTTCCAAACTCTATGGCAATAATCGGCATCACTGGCGGCATCGCCTCGGGCAAATCGACTTTCAGTCGCGCTTTGGCTGAAATTCGTTCCGCGTGGATCTTCGATTCCGACGCCTGTGCCCAGGAACTTCTCGACTCCGATCCCTCCGTCCGCGAAGCCGTGATTCGGGACATCCTGCCCACGGCGTATCGAGCGGATGGAACGCCGGACCGCGCCGCCATTCGGGCTCTTGTTTTTTCAGATCCTGTAGCCAAAGTCCGACTCGAAGCGATTCTGCATCCGCTCGTGCGCGCCCGCAGGCAGGCTCTGGCTGAGGATGCGCGAGCCGATGGGCGCGATCTGCTTGTGGATATCCCTCTCCTTTTTGAAACCGGCGCCTCGTCTGGATTCGATCTCGTAGTGACAGTCGCCTCTTCCCCGGAAATTCAAACCCGGCGCGCCATGTCGAGAGGTTTGACGCTGGCCCAGGTGAAGCAAATCGTGGCCTCGCAGTGGAGCAATGCGCAAAAAATCGCTCCGTCGGATCTTGTCATTTGGAATGATGGCTCCCTGCGGATGCTTCAGTCGCAGGCGGAGGAACTGGCTTCGCTCTTGGAATCGAGGGCGTTAAAAATAAAGCCTTCGGTTTCTTGACATCCTCGCTGTGCCCGATAGTTTCTCCCCTCCGTTCACAAAATTGATCCTATGGCATTCACAGAAGTCATTCTTACCGCAAATATTCCCAAGCTCGGCGCAGAGGCCGACATCGTCAAAGTCCGCCGTGGCTTCGCCCGCAACTTTCTCTATCCCCAAGGCAAAGCCCTTGAAATCACTGCCGGATCCCTCCGTCAGATCAACCATCTCAAAGCCAAGCGCGCCGAGCGCGAGGCCCGCGAGGTGACCGCTGCCGAGGAAATCGCTTCCAAGATCAACAAACTCTCGATCAGCTTCACGCTGGATGCCGGCGCGACTGGCAAAGCCTTCGGTTCTGTCACTGCAAAAGATATTCACGACCGTATCGTGGCCGATCTCAAACTCGAAGACCTTCCCAAGCACGCTGTCGTTCTTGAGAAGGCGATCAAGGAAAGCGGCGACCACACTGTCGCTGTCAAGCTCCACCCCGATGTCACGGCCAACCTTAAGATCGAGGTTAAAGTGAACGCTCCCGCAGTGGAGGAATCGACCGAGGCGGCTCCTGAAAAAAAATATCGCCGGAAAGTCACCACAGAGGCCTGATCATTCAGCCCCTCGTATTCTTTTCCGATCAATCATGAGGCCGTGCGTGGAAGTTATCTTTCCGTTCGGCCTCATTCTTTTTCCGAATCTCCGTAAATTTTTCTGATCGCCCATGTCTTCTGCTCCTGAACAAAACGCCGGCGCGCCCGCTCCAAATGGCGATGCGGCAGGCAAGGGTCGCGGAAAAAAGAAGCCCGATTACCAGCAACGCGGAGCAGCCTATCTTCCAGACGCCCGTCGCCCACTGCCGCAGAGTCTCGATGCCGAGAAGGGGCTTCTGGGCTCGATTCTGCACTCCGCCACGGCGCTAGATGATACGATGGCGCAGATGGAGGCGCGTCACTTCCATCTGCCTGCCCACCAGAAAATTTTTGAGCTCTTGGTCGAGATGCGAAATGGCGGGAAGCCGATCGACCTCATCGCGCTCACCCAGACTCTCGAGGACCGGCGCATGCTCGACGAGGTCGGCGGAGCGGTCGCCATCACCGAGCTTTTTACTTTCGTCCCGACGGCGGCAAATGCCGATTACTACCGCGAGATCATTCTCGAAAAATATCTCCTCCGCCGCGTCATCACGACCTGCACAGAGTATGTCGCCCGCGCCCACGACGAGCAGGGCGATGTGAGGATCCTCCTCGACGAGGTTGAGGCCCGAGTGCTCGAGATTGGCGAGCAGCGCTTCCAATCCGCCTTGCCCACCATGAAGCAGATGGTGAGCGACGCGATCGACAATATCGAGAAGCTCTCGCGCTCCGGAGGCGGCATTACCGGCCTCCCGACCGGATTCCACGAACTCGACCGCATGACGAGTGGCATGCACGAGGGTGAGATGTTCGTTATCGCCGCGCGTCCCTCGATGGGCAAAACCGCCCTCGCCATGAATATCGCTGAACATGTCGCGATCGATGCCGGCAAGCCCGTTGCTGTCTTTTCCCTGGAAATGGGCGCCCAGCAGCTCGTGCAGCGTCTTCTTTGCTCTAGAGCAAGGGTGAACGGCTCCAAGCTCCGCGACGGCTTCATCGCCAATCGCGAAATGACGAATCTCATCAATATTGCCGGTCAGCTCTCCAAGGCGAAAATCTTCGTCGATGACACCCCCGGCCTGAGCATTTTGGAACTCCGCGCCAAGGCCCGCCGCCTCCACAACCGCGAAAAAATCCAACTCATCGTCATCGACTACCTCCAGCTCCTGAGATCCGGTTCCCGCCGCGCCCAAGAGAACCGCCAAATCGAAATCCAGGAAATCTCCTACGGCATCAAAGCCCTCGCCAAGGAACTCAAACTCCCCGTAATCGTCCTCGCCCAGCTGAACCGAAATCCCGAGCAGCGCACCGGCTCCAGCGCCGGACGACCCCGCCTGAGCGATCTCCGCGAATCTGGAACGATCGAGCAGGATGCCGACATCGTCGGGCTCCTCATCCGCGACAAATACTACGCAGAGGACGAGGAAGCCAAAAAGGAAGCCGCCGGCAAGGCCACCCTCATCATTGCCAAACAGCGAAACGGCCCAACCGGCGATGTGCCCCTGACCTTCCTCGAGGAATACACCCGCTTCGAGGACGCCGCTGTCGAACGGACCGATCAGCAGTAAAGCCCTCGCCCTGCCAGAAAGGCAGTTTTTTCCCTTTCGATTGCTTCTCACCCCTCCCATGCCTGTCCCATGAGCTGACTCCCAAGAAACGGCGTCCGCTTAAAAATCGATAAAACTCTCCCCCTCTGTGCTCTCTGTGTCCTCTGTGGTCAATCTCTTCATGGACCCGTCACTCCACAAAAGTTGGTTCGGGAATTGCTGTGTATTCAATCACCACCCGGTCTCACAGCCACCAAGACCCCAAACGACCAGTTCTCCAAATCAAATCATGAGCCAAGACGACATTGCCTCTCGCATCGAAGAAGCCCTCGCCCTCCTGGATATCGGCCTCGAGCAAGAGTCCGAATCCATCATCCAGAGTCTCCTCGCGCATACCCCCACTGCCGAGGTCCACTCGGCCGCGATTTATATTTTCAACCGCCTCGGTCGCTTCATCCGCGCTTCTGTTTCTGCGGATGTCCTCCTCGATCAAAAGCGCATTCTTCCTGCCGAAGAACTCTTACGAATCGCCCTGGCGTTCAACTTTTCCGGACGACTCCAAGAGGCCTACGATATCGAAAAATCGATCTCTCCGGAAAACAACGAGCAGTCCCTCGTGCGCCTTTACGGCCTCGCCTGCAAGGCGAATCGCCTCGGTCGCCACGCCGAGTCCCTCATCCATTTGCTCGGCTGCTTCTCATTTCAGAACACCGAAGCGGGGGATGCCCACAGGAAAATCTTCCTCGATAGCGAACTTTCCTCACTTTGGGAAAAAATCCCATCCATCCCGCTCACGCTTCGTCAGGCCATGCGTTACTGCAATCTGCCCTTCGACGAAATTCTGGCCCTCAACGAATCTGTGTTTCCCCTCCGCTGCGTGGACCAGATGGATATGCATGCCATGCCGACAAAATTCCATGCGCTGCTCCGGCCCGTGTACGCTACCTGTTTCGAGGTTGCTCCTGCCGCAGAGGCCGCAAATCCTGCTCTGGCTGCCGAATTCGCCACTTGGCAGGCCGCTGTCGTGGCTCCCCGCTTGGACGCCTTCCGCGCGCTCCGCGAACGCATCGCATCCATGGTTCTGGATCAGCAACTCACCTTTGCTCAATTCCAGGCTGCGAAAGGACGCTTCGGCTGCGCCCGCAACCACCTCATTTGCCATCTTCTCCAAAGTCCCGGCGCAAGCCTTGCAAACCTGCCCGAAATCCCGCTCCTTCGCCCCCTCATTGAGGAATTCCGCGCCCAGGAGGCCGAGTGCCCGGAGTCTTTCCGCACGCTCATTGCCTGGGCACACCGCGATGAGCCTGAAAAATTCCTCCGCGATGTTCTGCCGGAAATGCCCCTGCTGAACCGCACTTCCGGCTACGCCCTGCTCGCTGCCGGTTGCATGCATTACCGCCTCGGCGACACCGCTGCCGCCATCGAAAGTTGGTCCGCCTGCGCGCGCAAGTGGCCGCTCGACGACGCGCCCGTCATGAACGCCGCCATGCTCCTCAGCGGCGAAAAACGCTGGGACGAAGCCACGCAACTCATCAACCGCCTGCCCGACGAGTGCATGAAATCCCTGCTCTGGAAACGCGCGCAGCATGCCATCAGCGAACGCCGCACCTTCTCGCTCAGCAGTAAAACAAATCCCACGCCCCGCATTCCCACGCCCACCTTCGGGAATCTCTACTCCGGCGCGGACGAGGAATTCCTTGTGGAGCATAAGCAATTCACGCCCATCGTTTGCTGAAGGCGGTGCCGGAGCCGGCACGCCAAGCATAGTTGCTCAGTCACGCAGCAACATTGTTGTATTAAACGAAAACACCCCGGCAGGCTAATACCTGTCGGGGTGTTTTCTAGTTTAATTGCTTTTTAGTAGCGGTAGTGCTCGGGCTTGTAAGGGCCTTCGGACGGCACGCCGAGGTATTCGGCTTGGCTCTTGGTGAGCTTGGTGAGGACGACGCCGATTTTTTCGAGGTGCAGGCGGGCGACTTCCTCGTCGAGCTTCTTGGGCAGGCGATAGACGGTGTTTTTGTATTTGTCCTTGTTCTGCCAGAGGTCGATTTGGGCGAGCGTCTGGTTCGTGAAGGAATTCGACATCACGAAGCTTGGGTGGCCTGTGGCGCAGCCGAGGTTCACGAGGCGGCCGTCGGCGAGCATGTAGATGCTCTTCTTGCCGCCGGGCAGGAAGTAGCGGTCGTATTGCGGCTTGATGGTTTCGCAGCGGATGCCTTTGTGTTTCTTGAGCTGCTCGACTTGGATTTCGTTGTCGAAGTGTCCGATGTTACAGACGATCGCTTGGTCTTTCATCGCGAGCATGTGCTGGAGCGTGATGATATCTTTGTTGCCGGTGGTGGTGACATAAATGTCGCCGACTCCGAGCGTGCTCTCGATGGTGTTGACTTGGAAACCCTCCATGGCGGCTTGCAAGGCGTTGATGGGGTCGATCTCGGTGACGATCACTCGGGCACCGTAGGCGCGGAGCGAGTGGGCGCTGCCTTTGCCGACATCGCCATAGCCGCAGACGACGGCGACTTTGCCGGCGATCATGACATCTGTCGCACGCTTGAGGCCGTCGGCGAGGGACTCGCGGCAGCCGTAGAGGTTGTCGAATTTCGACTTCGTGACCGAGTCGTTCACATTGATGGCTGGAACGAGCAGTTTGCCGACCTCTGCGAGTTGGTAGAGGCGGTGGACGCCTGTCGTTGTCTCCTCGGAGACACCTTTCCATGCCTTGGCCACCTTGGTCCAGTAGCCGGGGCGCTCCTTGGCGACGCGGCGGAGGAGGGCCTTCACCACAGAGACTTCATGGTTTTCGGCGGGTTGGTAGGCCCACTTGTCTCCTTTTTCAAGTTCGGCACCTTTGTGGATGAGAAGGGTCACATCGCCGCCGTCATCGACCACGAGTTGTGGCCCGAGATTGCCGGGGAAGGTGATCGCTTTGAGGGTGAGTTCCCAATACTCCTCGAGGGTTTCGCCTTTCCAGGCAAAGACGGGCGTGCCGGTCTCCGCTATGGCTGCGGCGGCGTGGTCTTGAGTGGAGAAAATGTTGCAGCTCGCCCAGCGCACATCGGCGCCGAGGTCAACCAGCGTCTCGATGAGAACCGCTGTCTGGATCGTCATGTGAAGCGAACCAGTCACGCGCACGCCTTTCAGCGGCTTTTGCTTGGCGTATTTTTTACGAACCGCCATGAGGCCCGGCATTTCATGCTCGGCGACGCTGATTTCCTTGCGTCCCCAGTCGGCCAGCGCGATGTCGGAGACAACATAATCCGCGCCCTTTGGAGTGGTTGCGGCGTATTTGGCGAGATTGGTAGTCGCAGCGGTCAGCTCGGCGAGGACGGCGGCGGCGGTTGTTTTTGATTTGGAAGCGGGTTTTGTGGCCATAAGAGTTTTAAGTTTTAAGAATTAATTTTTAAGTGGTTTTGGTTCGGGTGTTGTTGGGCTTGGGTGCGGTTTTTGTTGTTTTGGTGATGGATTTGCGGAGGCCTTCGAGCATTGCGGAGATTTCTTTGGATTCCGCGATGAGGGATTTGGATTTGTGGGATTCGAGGGTTTTGAGTTTGGTGGCGATGTAGAGCTGCGTGCGGAATTCTCCACATGAAGCTTTTGCGATTTTCAGGAATTGGGAAAATTCCTTTGCGCCACCGCGTTCGGCTCCTTCAGCGATGTTCGAGGGAATGGACAGCACCGAACGCTCGATCTGGTTCTTGAGATTGATGAAGTCGCAAGACCGGAATTCCTCAAAGACCTCTACAGCCAGACGGCAAGCACGCTGCCAGACTTCAAGGTCTTCAAAGGATTTATAAGCCATAAGAGTTTTAAGTTTTAAGAATTAAGTTTTAAGTTGTTGTGGTTCGTGTGTTGTTGGGCTTGGGTGCGGTTTTTGACTTGGAGGAGATAAACAAGGCTTCCTCAACAAGCCTGGCGCGGGAGCGCCAACTTAAAACTTAATTCTTAAAACTTAAGACTCCGCCTTTCCTCAGCGCGCTGCTTTTTTCAACGCCGCTGCTTTGTCTGTCTTCTCCCAAGTGATGTCTTTGTCTTCCTTGCCGAAGTGACCGTAGTTTGTGGTCTTGCTGTAGATCGGGCGGAGGAGGTTGAGTTGGGTGACGATGTCGGCGGGTTTGAAGGAGAAGACGGATTTGACGGCTTTCTCGATATTTTCTTCGTTCACCTTGTGTGTGCCGAAGGTGTCGATGTGGATGCTCACGGGTTGCGGGTGGCCGATGGCGTAGGCGAATTGCACTTCGCAGCGGTCGGCGAGGCCGGCGGCGACGACGTTTTTCGCGACATAGCGGCCCATGTAGGCTGCGCTGCGGTCCACTTTCGATGGGTCTTTTCCTGAGAAGGCGCCTCCGCCGTGACGGCCCATGCCGCCGTAGGTGTCGACGATGATTTTACGGCCGGTGAGTCCAGAGTCGCCCTGAGGGCCGCCAATGACGAAGCGGCCGGTCGGGTTGATGAGGAATTCGCTGGACGCGTCGAGGAAGTCCTTCGGAATCACCTTGCGAATCACGTTTGCGATCAAAAACTTGCGGATTTCCTCGATCTCGACATCTTCGGTGTGTTGGGTCGAGATGACGACATTGGTCACGCGGACGGGTTTGCCGTCTTGATAGAGAACGGAAACTTGGCTTTTTGCGTCCGGGCGGAGCCATTTCACTTTGCCGGCTTTACGAATGGCAGTGAGCTCGCGACCGAGGCGGTGGGCGAACATGATCGGAGCGGGCATGAGTTCCGGGGTCTCGTTGCAGGCGTAGCCGAACATGAGACCTTGGTCGCCGGCGCCTTGTTCGGCGGTGGCTTTGCCCTTGGCTTTCTTGTTATCCACTCCCTGCGCGATGTCGGCGCTTTGGGCGGTGAGGAGGTTTGAAATGAAGACGCGGTCGGCGTGGAAGACATCGTCGTTGTTCGTGTAGCCGATGCCACGGATCGCCTCGCGGACGATCGAGCCGATGTTCATCACGGAATCAAGGGCGGCGCCTTTGATTTTCGGGATGGTGATTTCACCGCCTACCACGACGGTGTTGCTTTTCACAAAGGTCTCGCAGGCGACGCGGCTGGTTTTGTCGATGCTGAGGCAGGCGTCGAGCACGGCATCGGAGATCGTGTCGCAGACTTTGTCGGGATGGCCTTCGCCAACGGATTCGGAGGAAAAAATGTAACGGCGTGACATAGGATTTATTGAGTGTGGGTTGAGGTTAAGCTTTACGCATCTACGCATCCGAATATATTGATATGTTCAATGGCGTCAATCCTGAAATCTCTCCGTGTTTTGTCGGATCCGATCCGCTTGCGCCTGCTGCTGCTTTTGATGGAAGAGGAGCTCACGGTCGCCGAGTTGCAGGAGATACTTGGTCTCGCGCAGTCGCGCATTTCGACCAGTCTGGCGCAACTGAAACGCGAGGAATTGGTGAAAGACCGTCGGGTGGGAAAAAACATATTTTACTCGGTTGGGGAGGATCCCGGTGAGGCTACTTTGGCTGTTCTCGAGGCGGCACGGGCGGAGCTGCAGGAGGCCACTGCCGACAAGGCGCACCTCGTGTTCACACTCAAAAAACGCAAGGACCGAGCAGCCGAGTATTTCAACAAACTGGCGGGAAAATTTGGCCGCGCCTACGTGCCCGGCCGCTCGTGGGAGGCGCTCTCGCACGGGCTTCTGCGCCTACTGCCGCCCATGGTCATCGCGGACCTCGGGGCAGGCGAGGGGACACTCTCGCAACTGCTGGCCCGGACCTCGAAGAAGGTCATCGCCATTGATAACTCCGAGAAGATGGTCGAATTCGGTTCCGCTCTTGCGAAGGAGCACGGGTTTTCCAATCTCGAATACCGGCTCGGTGACATCGAAGATCCTCCGATCGATGCAAACTCTGTCGATGTGGCTCTTTTCAGCCAGGCTTTGCATCATGCAGCCGTCCCGCAGCGAGCATTGAATGCGGCCCAGCGGATTCTCAGACCTGGCGGGCGTGTGATGATTCTCGATTTGCTGAGCCATACTCACGAACAGGCCCGCGAGCTTTACGGGCATGTCTGGCTGGGATTTTCCGAAATCGAACTTCACCGCATGATGAAAAAGGCGGGGTTCTCCAAAATCGAATCCTCTATCGTCTCGCGTGAGGCCGATGCGCCGTTTTTTCAGACTGTGCTCGCAACGGGCATGAAATGAGCGCGAGATCTCGTTCGTTGCCGTTTTTATACTCGCCAACCCCTCAAGACGCCGCTTACTCTAAACCACCCTTTTTTCCAAATTATGAAGACAAAAAAATCCGCCGCCACGAAATCCACCGCTACGCCCGAGCGGGGCAAAGTCATGAATGGTGCGGAGATTCTCGTTGAGTGCCTCGAGCGCGAGGGCGTTGAGGTTGTTTTCGCCTATCCCGGTGGCTGCTCGATGCCGATTCACCAAGCCCTCACCAAAACAAAAAAAATCCGCACCATCCTTCCCCGCCATGAGCAGGGCGGGGTTTTCGCCGCCGAGGGCTACGCCCGTGTCACCGGCAAAGTCGGAGTCTGCATGGCGACTTCCGGTCCCGGAGCTACGAACCTTGTCACCGGCATCGCAGACGCCTTCATGGACTCGATTCCTTTGGTTGCCATCACCGGTCAGGTTCCTCAGGAGATGATCGGACGCGGAGCTTTCCAAGAGACAGATGTTTTTGGAATGACACTTCCGATGGTGAAGCACAGCTACCTGGTGTGGGATGTGAATGAGCTTCCCCGCATCGTCAAAGAGGCCTTCCACATCGCCTCCACTGGCCGTCCCGGACCTGTTCTCATCGACATTCCGAAGAACATCCAGAACCTCACCACACAGCCGATTTTTCCAAAAACCGTGAATCTGCGCGGCTACAAGCCCGAGCGCAAAGCGGATGATGTCGCATTGAATGAACTCATCGGAATGCTTGGCGAGGCGAAGGCTCCCATGATTTATTGCGGCGGCGGCGTGATTTCTGGCGAGGCCTCGGCCGAATTGCTCGAGTTCGCCGAGCGCACACAGATCCCTGTCGCCACTACCCTCATGGGCATCGGTGGATTTCCCGAAACTCACACGCTTTCTCTCAAATGGCTCGGCATGCACGGCACCGTTTATGCGAACAATGCCGTCAACGAAGCCGACCTCCTACTCGCCATCGGCGTGCGCTTTGATGACCGCGTCACCGGCAAGGTGGAGAAATTCTGCGAACACGGCAAAATCGTCCACATCGACATCGACAACTCCGAGATCAACAAAAACAAAACCGTCTGCCTGCCGATTCTCAGCGATCTCAAATACGCCCTGACGCGCCTCAACAAGCTGCTCGATCAAGCCGGCTACAAACGCACGACGAAGAATTTCTCCCGCTATCCGGATTGGTATAAACAAATCGACGCGTGGAAGACCAAGCACCCGCTCTCGTTCAAGGACACCGAGGATGTCATCCAACCGCAGTATGTCATTCAACTCCTCTGCGAGATGACAAAAGGCGAGGCCATCATCACCACCGGCGTCGGCCAGCACCAGATGTGGGCTGCCCAATTCTACGATTTCAACGCTCCCCGTCGTCTCGTGACGTCTGCCGGTCTCGGATCCATGGGCTTCGGCTACCCATCCGCCATGGGAGCCAAGGTCGGAATGCCGCACAAGCAAGTTATCGACATCGATGGCGACGGTTCATTCCTCATGAATGTTCAAGAGCTCGCCACAGCGCACATCGAGGGCATCGCGGCAAAAGCAATCATCTTGAACAACCAGCATCTCGGCATGGTCGTGCAATGGGAGGACCGCTTCCATGGTGGCAATCGCGGCCATACTTTCCTCGGCGACCCGCGCGATCTGCAGCGCATTTATCCCGACTACGTCGATATTGCCAAAGGCTTCGGCGTGACATGCGAGCGGGTGATCCATAAAAAAGACCTTCCTGCCGCCATGAAGCGCATGCTGGATTCGAAGGAAGTCTATCTGCTCGATGTCATGACCCCTTACACCGAGCATGTCTTGCCAATGATACCATCCGGCAAGTCCTATAAAGAAATCATCACCGAATAACGACCCGCCTTCAAGGCTACGTTTGCGAACACGGAGTCTGTCGAGAGTCAGACTCCGTTTTTCGCCTCCAACTTCATCGAACGGCTTTTGTCGTGACGAAAATTACAAACCCTGATGTGCAAGGAAAGCGTGTGAGGCCTACAAGCCAAGGGAGCATGGCGCCTCGCCCGTGTCCGCACCGACTTCCGTCTTGTCAGCGACTCAAGCGCTCGAGCACGTTCAGGAACCTCCGCGGAGCCAACGCCATCCTCGCCTTGCGTTGTTCTCAGCTCGTTTCGAAGACTTCTGGCAAGCGGTCGCTTGAATCTCCGCTTTTTGTCATGCGCCTGCGAGTGTTTCATCAAAAAATCTTGTTCACATGGTAGAAAAAAGAGTTTCATACCGCGCATTTTCCAGAAAAGTCCGTCTGAAGCTCCATTCGCCATTTTATGATGAATAAAAATCCAACTCTTTGCTTGGTTGCCGCGCTTTTGCTGGTCGCCTGTGGATCCGCTCCCGCTCTGGCTCAGCAGTCCGTGAACCCGCTCGCGGTTCCGATTGTTTTCGACAACCAGACCGGTCTCGATCCAAGCCAGATCTTTATCCAGTTCATGGGCGGTGATATCGTCAGTGGCCATTACGTTGACACTCTCACCGGCAATAGAGCCTACCTTTCCGGCCAACCAAACAATTCCTACTCCCTTGCCCAAATCCAAGGCCTCGGGAGCTTTAATGCCACCACGAATGCCAAGGGCGTCACGGCCCAATTCGCGAACACACCTGGCATCCTTGTCGACAACCTCCCCTCCGGCCGCGTTTATCTGAATTTCGGCACCTCCGGCCTCATCAATCCCGGATCCCAGCCGGGTTACACGCCTCCATCGTTTCTGCAATCCGACCCGAACTACAACACCCGCTGGCAGTATATCGAGGCCACCGTCAAAAATGGCCAGGTCTGGGCCGACCTCTCCTACATCGATTTCACCTCGATTTCCTTCAACCTCACCGCCAATGCCACCGGTGCGGGAAACGCCAACCAAATTTCCCGGCCCGCCTACTACCTCGCCAACGCCACCCTTAGCTCGGCCATAAGTGCCAATGCCTCGCTCCCTGTGCCGAGCCTGCTTCCGCCCCAGCAACAATTCACTCGCATCATCAGCCCACAATATACAGTGGGCAGCAACAACCAGACGGTCTACGGCGATTTCAGCTCCTACCTCGATAGCCTCCATGGAAAAAACTCCACCATCAGTGGCTTCTTTGCCGGCGTCGGCGAACAACTTGGCCAGCGAAACACCGCCGCACAGATCTACGAATACACCGCTTCGTTCAGCGGAAACGCTACCACGAACGGCACCGTCACACTCACGGCGTCCCAGAAATCCGGTACGACATTCGGCGCCTACAACGGCACCCTGCCACCTGTCCCTGCCGGCAATTCCCTAACTGGCGTCGGGTACAACACCATTCAACTCAAATACTCCGACCTCATCGCCGCCACAGGCATTTACGGCAGCAACCCGCCCTATCAAGTTTCCGGCACTTTCACCCAAAACAACACCGGCATCGTCAACGATGTCTTTGGCCGCGTGGTCGGCGACCTCCTTGCGGGCCTCACCTTTGGCACTGTCGGGAGCACTGTCAACGCGACCCTCACCATCGGAAATGGCACGACGACCCCGCTCAATGGCCCAATCGGCAGCCTCTCGAGCAGTGTGTGGTGGGGCGCGGGCGAGGGGAAGGATGTCCAGTATGTTCCAGTCAACGGGACGATCTACACTGTTGGCTGGTCGCAAAGCCTCGCCGGCTCCAGCAACGGCACGCTCCTCTACGGCGGCGCCCAGCCAGACTCTACCGGCACCACCAAGGACAATCCCCGTTACAATTACTACTCCGCCGCCCTCGTCGGCGGGAACTTCAACCTCAACAACGCCCTCACGCCCGGCTACGGCACGCCCTTTGGCGACCGCATCGGCAACAACCTCCTCACCTTCACCGCCAACACCACCGAGCCCGCCTTCATGGTCCTCACGATCAAATCCGACACCGACACACCCATCCCCGCCTCGGTGTGGACGGGAGGAAACGGCTCGTGGGATACTGTCTCAAACTGGAGTTCGAACAATGGCACAGCAGCCACCCAGATTCCGGCGGGCAACTCCACCATCCAATTCCTCGGCACTCTCGGCAACTCCACCACCGCCACCGTCGATGCCGAGGGGAACCGCACCGCCGCTGCCATCTCCTTCCGCTATGGCGCCCAGCCATTCGTTCTCCAAAATGGCACCATCACCCTCAACGGCTTCACCCAAAATGTCACCGGCCTCGGCAATGTCACATCGGTCGGCGCGAACATCGTCAATTCCTCTCCCTACGCCCAAACGATCCAGAACGACCTCGCCTTCACCACGAATGGCACCCTCGCCGCCGTCTCGGCAAACCTCACCCTCTCCGGAAACACCGCCACCAGCGGCCTCCTCACGAACGCTGGCGGCAACACCACCCTCCTCTCCGGCAATGTCTCGGGCAGCGGCGGCTTTTCCCAGACAGGCGCCGGCACGCTTGCCCTCGCCGGATCGGGAAACACTTTCACCGGCGGCGTTGCGGTTTCCAGCGGCACGCTCGCCCTCGGCTCGAACGGGGCGGCCGGAAGCGGCGATATCACCTTCTCGGGCGGCACCCTCGCCGCCCAAGGCGGAGGCAACTACACCTTCTCGAACAACCTCTTCCTGAACGGTAACGCCACCGTCACCGGCCAAGGATCCCTAGCGTTCAATGGCAACACCACCTTTTCGAACAGCACCACCTTCACAGCCAACGCCCCTATCGCGCTGAACGGTCCCCTTGTCGCCACCGGCAGCAATTCTGTGAACTACACCTTCACCGTCGCGGGCAACTCCTCCCTCACGCTCGGCGGCTCCTCCGCGAGCACCTACAATGGATCTTTCGCCGTCAACAGCGGCACACTGGAACTCGCCAAAACCGGCAACGCCACCTCGGTCTTCAACAACCTCACGATCGGCGGCGCCGGTTCGCCCGCCACCGTCCTCGTCTCCACCGCAAACCAGATCGATCTACAGGTTTACTCCTACACCTCGAACAACTCGACCGTCTACACCTCCCCGGCCATCACCCTCAACCCCGGCGCCACCCTCGCCCTCGGCTCGAATTCCCTGAACCTCTCCACCTCAACCGCCAACACCAGTGCCTCCCTGGTTTTCTATGGCGGCAACGCCACGGGGAACGGCACCATCTCGACCTTCGGCAACACCGCCACCATCCAATTCCTCGGCACCGGCAATTCCTCCGCAGCCATCGCCAACAATATTGCCCTCCAAAACTCCACCCTCAGCGGCAACCTCGCCGGCAATTTCACCGCTTTCAATGTGGGTTCCAACAACGCCCCGGTCCAACTCACCATCACCGGCGGCCTCTCCGGTCCCGGCGGGTTGTCGAAGGGCGAAGCAGGTACCCTTTGGCTCCAGGGAAACAACACCTACACCGGCGGCACAAGCCTCGCCGGAGGCGTGCTTGCCGCGAGTTCCCTAGGCAATGGACTCGTTTCGTTCACCGGCGGTGGACTCAGTCCGGGCGGGTTGAGCCAGACGGCCAACCTCACCGTCAACGGCATTTCTTTCAACAACGGCTTCATCCTCTCCACCCTCGCCGCCAACAATACCTCCGATTTCCTTGGCAACACCGGCAATTTCTCCAACCAGAAAGGCAACAAAATCCGTTTCGTCTTCGAGAGCGGTTCCACCCCCGTCGGCAATTTCACCTACACCCTCGCCAGCAATTTTGACCCCACCGCTGGCAACTACACTTACACCTCCGCAAACATCCCCGGCCTCGTGGGCAATTTCTCCTATACTTCCGGCAACCTTGTCTTCTCCGGTGCCGCTGGAGTGAACGCCACTTGGACCGGCAACACCAGCGGATCTTGGGCCACCGGCACAAACTGGCAATCCAACGCCGTCCCCGCTTCCGGCGCGGACATCCTCTTCGGCAATGCCACGAACCGCTCGGTGGACACCGCCGCCAACCAAACCACGGGCTCGATCACCTTCCTCGCCGGTGCCCAAGCCTACACGATCTCAAACAACACCATCACTCTCGGCGGCGACCTCACGAACAATTCCGCCTCCACGCAGACCGTTTCCAGCAACCTCACCATTAACTGGGACCGCTCCTTCAATGCCGCCTCCGGAAACCTTGCGCTCACCAATATCGACCTCGGCACCGAAAACCGCGTCAACACCGCCACCTTCAACGCCGCCGCCAACCGGACCATCGCCATCTCGGGTAACCTTACCGACGACTATATTGTCTCCGCGAGCGAGGCCCTCCCTGCCGGCAATATCGTGAAAACCGGCGCCGGCACCCTCCTTGTTACTCTCAATGGCGGCCTTAAGCACCACGGCACCACTACCATCGAACAGGGCGTTCTCGCCGCAGCCGGCACCATTGGCGACCTCACCAAAACCACCATTACACCCACGCTCGTTTTCTCCGGCGGCACCCTCCGCGCCACGGGGAACATCACCACTTCTTACAACAATGCCTACAACAATGCCTACCGTCAAGCCATCGTCCTCGAGGAAACCGGCATCTTCGACACCAACGGCTACACCATTACCCTCGACAGCGGCATCACCGGCCCCGGCGGCATTACCAAAACCGGTGCCGGCATTTTGGTTTTCACCGCGAATGCCCTCCCGACCACACTGCCCCAATCTCTCCAGGGTGAAGGCTACTATCAAGGCAACCTCACCATCACTGCCGGGCAGGTGCAGATTGCCCTAGGGTCCAATCTCGGCCCGAATGCTTCGGTCTTCATTTCCGGAAACGGTGCGTTAGAGCTCTCGCAAGCCAACGGCACTTTAACAAACACCATCACCCTGGATGGCATGGGCGATCCCACCCTTGGCGGCACGCTCTACTTCAATAAAGCCGGCACACCCATTTTCTCCGGTGCCATTCAAATCCTCGGCAACAGCACCATAGCCGCAATGGCTTCCACCCCCACCTTCACCGGCAATGTCAGCACGGCGAACAATGCCATCCTCTACACCAATGTCCTCGATGGCGGCACGCTCAGCCTGCAAGGGGCGGTCTCCGGAACCGGCGGTCTCGGCACCTCATCCACCCACAACGGAACCCTCAGCCTCGGCAACGCAACCAACACCTACACCGGCGCCACCCTCCTGAATTCCGGCACCCTCCTCGTCCAGACAGCCTCGAACCTCCCCTCCGGCCCCGGCGGGCAAATGGTGATCGGCAACAACGCCACCCTTGCCCTCACCATCTCCAGCGCCACCGAAACCTTCGATTGGTCGAGGAACCTGCTGATCAGCGGATCGGGTTACGGCCAGTCCTCGGGGGCAATCTACAACTCCTCCGGCGCCAACAACTTCTCCGGAAACACCACCCTTACAGGAAATACAACACTCTATATCGACGGCGGTTCCCTGGAATTTGCAGGCCCCGTCTCCCTCGGCACGAACTCCCTCACGGTTAGTGGAACCGGCGGCCTGCCCTACATCCCGCTTACGATCTCGGGAAACCTCTCCGGCAGCGGCAACATCGCTCTCGGCGCCGGCCAGCAACTCGCCCTCTCCGGCGACAATTCCGGCTACAACGGCACTTTCTCTTTTAACGGCACGACTGTTCTCCAAGTCTCGGGAAACAACGGCCTCGGCCTGGCTTCGCAAAATTTCACCGATTCCTCCACAACCCTCCAAATTTTCGGCGGCATCACGCTGAACAACACCATCACCACCAACGGCAATATCGTGAACCTCTCCGGGGACAATTTCCTGCCGCAACTCCTTTCGACCGGTGCGCAAACCATCTATTCGCAATCCGGCACGATCCACATCGGCGGCAATTTTTCCAATACAGGCAGTGTTTTGACCACCGGCACCACCGGTTTCAACGGGACCGTGGCCACGATGGGCTCCAGTTTTGAAATCCAAAGCCTCCAGATTCAGGGCGGCTACTTCAGCCCGGGCGGTGCGGGCCTCGCCCAAAATCTCGCGCTTCAACAGGCCGGATGGGGCGGCGGAACTTTGGTTCTGGATCTCGCTTCGGGAAACCTCTCCGACACCATTTCTTTGCCGTTCCCGCTGGGTGGCATGACAACCGGAATCTTCTTCAACGACGACTTCGGTGACCAAGGTTTTGTCGGAAACCAAACCTACACGATTTTCAGGGCGAATTCAGGGCAACAAAACAACATGCCGACAAGCTACACCTCCAATATCCCCGGCCTTGTGGGAAATTTCTCCAATAGTGCAAAAGACATCCTTTTCACCACCGGAGCCGCCCCCGCTGCCGCCATCTGGTCCGGCAACCAAACCGGCGAGTGGAACACCGGTGCGAACTGGCTCTCGGGCTCCCAACCCGCTGCCGGAGCCGCCATCACTTTCGCCGGAAACAAAAACACCTCGGTGGACACCGTTGGCAACCACTCCACCGGCACCATCACCTTCGCGCCTGGCGCCGCGAGTTTCACCATCTCAAACAACACCCTCACCGTCGGCGGCCGTATCACGAATAACTCGGGCGTCACCCAGACCATCACGAGCAACCTGACCTACCTCGCCACCGGCAAGAGCATCCTCGCCCAATCCGGCGACCTCGTTCTCGGCAACATTGCCCTCGCGCCCATCACGCCCCAAAACCTCTCGCTCACATTCAACGGTTCCTCAAACACCACCGTCACCGGTGCTATCACACAGAACTCGAATGGCACTGCCTCCATCGTGAAAACCGGCAGCGGCACCCTCACGCTCTCCGGCAACAGCACCTACACCGGCGCCACCACCGTCGATTCCGGCACCCTCCTTGTCACCGGCGCCCTCGGCTCCACACCTGTCACCATCTCCAGCGCGGCCGCCCTTGGCGGCGGCGGATCGATCGGCGGAAACATCACTTTCACCACCGGATCGAATTTCGTTTTCAGCAACTCCTCGCTCAGCCTCACCGGTCCCGAAACCACCCTTTCTTTCGGCAATTTCTCCGTTTCGAATGTCCTCGGCCTGCCATCCGCCAGTGGAAACCAGACCTTTGCGCTCTTCACCTCCAATACCCCTCTGAACACTCCGAACGCCTACATCAGCACAGCCAACCTCCAGAATCTTGGCGTCGCCAACAAATACACCCTTTCCGATGGCCGCTTTGCCTACTTCGGTGGCACTAATGCGACGGCGGGTGTTGACAAGCTCGAAAGCCTCTTCCTCTACATCACCAGCGGCTCCACGCCACCGGACCCGTCCAGCCTCTACTGGGTCGGCTCGAACGGAACCTCATGGCTCGCCGCCGACAACTGGTCCGCCACCGCAAACGCCACCCTCGGTAACACCACCCTCGCGACCAACGGCACGCAATCCGTCACCTTCGCCTCCACGGGAGCCAACGCCACCACCACTGCTGCGTCCCTCCTCAATTCCAACGCCACCATCACCGGCCTTACCGTCACCACATCCGAACCTGTGTCGATTGGCGGCACGGGCATCCTCACCATCAGCGGTAACCTCGCCACTGCCATCGCCGTCGAATCTACAGCGGGAAATGTCAGCATCACCGCCCCGCTCGTCCTCGCCGGAAATGCCACCACCATCTCGGTCAACGGCACTTCGCCCACCGTCACCATCGACACCATCGGCGGTTCGAATGGTCTTGTGAAATCCGGCACTGGCACGCTCACGCTCAATGGAACCAGCACCTACACGGGCGGCACCACCATCTCCGGCGGCACACTTGCCATTTCCTCTGGTTCCATCACCGGCAACATCACAAACAACGCCACCCTCGCTTTCAACCAATCCGTCAACGGCACCTTCTCAGGCAACATCTCGGGCACGGGCTCCGTCGCCAAAAATGGCTCAGCCACTCTCACCCTCAACGGCACGAACACCCACTCCGGCAACACAATTGTCAATTCCGGCACCCTCGCCAGCGGCAACCTCACAAATTCCACACTCGTCCTGCAAACCGGTGCCGCTTATAGCCCAGGCGCGGTCAACACCATCGATACGATCTCCGTCGGCGGCATCACCCTCAACGGTGGCGACCTCCTCTACAACCTCGGCAACGCCACCAGCGACCGCATCAACGCCTCAGGCAGTGCTACCGTCAACGGCCCCGTCGTCTTCGACTTCAGCAACCTGGGCTACGCCGCCGGCAACTTCACCGTCCTTACTGGCAACGGGGTTTCCTCCCTCAACACGGCGAACCTCCATTACAACGCCGTCGGCAACTTCACCGTTTCCGGAAACTTTGTCGTGAGCGGAAACAACCTCCTCTTCCAAACCGTAGCTCCACCTCCCGGTACCGACTACACCTGGACCGGTGGCGCGGGCAACGGCAGCTGGACTACCGCCACGAACTGGGTCAACCCACCCGTCCCCGGTGCCATCGTCCACTTCGCAGGCGCGAATCAAACTGCCGTCGATACCGTCACCTACCAATCCGTCGGCGGCGTCGTCTTCAATACGGGTGCCTCGCAATTCATTATTTCCAACAACACCATCACACTCGCGGGCAATGTCGAAAACGATTCGACCAATACCCAAACCATCAACTCCACCATCACCCTTGCGAAAAACGCACTCTTCGCCGCCGACTCCGGCGATCTCGCTTTCGGCGGCGCGATCAGCTTCGGCTCAAATTCCACCTTCCTAACCATCGGTGGCGGGAACTCCACCGCCATCACCGGCAACATCTCGGGCAACGGCAGCCTCCTCAAGCGCGGCACCGGCAACCTCACCCTCTCCGGAATCAACACCTTCACCGGAAACACTTCGATCAACGGCGGCAACCTGATCGTCCAAGGCGGTTCCGCCCTGTCCGACACCGGCACTGTCACTCTGAACTCGGCCAATGCCACCTTCACCATCGCCGCCAGCGAAACCATCGGCTCCCTACAGGGTGGGGGAGCGACTGCGATCGCTGCCGCGCAAACCCTCACTATCGCCGAGTTCGGCAACGCCACCTACAGCGGAGCGATCACCGGCACCGGCTCACTCGCCAAAACCGCTAATGGCACCCTCACCCTCGCTGGCAACAACTCCTACATGGGCGGCACCACGGTTTCCGCAGGAACGCTTGCCACGCAAGGTAACGAACGCATTTCGGACTCTTCCTCGCTCTCAGTCGCCAGCGGCGCGACCTTCCAACTCGGTGGCAACGAAACCCTCGGCTCCATCGCCGGTGCGGGAGCCATCAACCTCCAATCCAACACCCTCACGGCCGGCGGCGACAACTCCTCTACCACTTTCAGCGGCAACATCGCCGGTGGCGGAGCTTTCGCCAAAGCCGGCACTGGCAACCTCACTCTATCGGGAAATAACACTTATGCCGGTCCCACGACAGTCACCGCCGGCACGCTCGTCGTCACCGGCACTCTTGGATCGACCCCTGTCACCATCGGCAACGCTGCCACCCTTGGCGGAAATGGCACCCTCGGCGGCAACTTGACCCTCGCCGCCGGCTCCAACCTCGTTTTCAATCCGGCATCCAGCCTCGCCGTCAACGGTTCCTCCGTTTCCTTCGGCAACTTCTCACTCTCGAACCTCACCGGCTTCAACGGCTCTTCTTCTGCTCCAGGCAACTTCACAGTCCTTGGCGGGGCGGCCAAGGTCAATGCGACCAACTTGAACAACTACGGCGCCTCGAATGCCCAAACCTTCGGCGGTAACGAGGTCTACTTCTACACCGGCGAGGGAGCCCAAAAACTCAACCTCGCCGTCCTCGCGGCCGTTTCCGACATCTACTGGGTCGGCAGCAACGGCACCGATTGGTTCGCCGCAAACAACTGGTCGAATAACTCCAGCGCAACTGTCGGCGATGCGACATTTGGCCCCAGCACAGGGGACATCCACTTCGCATCAAGCGGAGTGAACGCAACCACGCTCGCCAACATCAACCTCAGCCAGAACGCCACCGTCAGGAACTTCATCGTCTCGACCAATCAAACCGTCGGCGTTGGCGGCAACGGCGCCCTCACCCTCAACGGATCCGCCGGAACCGGAATGCACCTCACCTCCACGGCGGGCAATGTCACCTTCACCGTTCCGATTGTGGTTTCCGGTGGGTCGGACATCCAGATCGATGGCGGCACGCTCGAAGTCGCTTCGCTCAACGGCACCGCAGTCCATATCGGCACCGCCGCCGGAACCTCGTTCTCCTACAATGCATCGTCGAACCTCACTTTTGACGGCACCATCACCGGCGCAGGCGCATTCGCCAAACGCGGCAACGGCACCCTCACCCTCACCGGCAACAACACCTACACTGGCGGTACCACCATTTCCGCAGGAACGCTCGCCGGCAACTCCGACAGCCTCCAAGGCAACATAGCGAACACCGCTGCACTGGTGTTCAACCAATCCGCGAACGGAACCTACTCCGGAATCCTCTCCGGCAGCGGCTCGCTGACGAAAAACGGAGCCGCTACCCTCACGCTGGCCGGGGCCAACGCAAACTCCGGCACGACACTGGTCAACTCCGGTACGCTCGCCACCCAAGGCGACGAACGCCTCGGCAACTCCTCCGCGCTCACCGTCGCCAGCGGAGCGCTATTCCAACTCGGTGGCAACGAAACCCTCGGCTCCATCGCCGGGGCGGGTGCCATCGACCTCCAATCCAACCGCCTCACCGCCGGTGGCGACAACACCTCCGCCGCTTTCAGCGGCAACATCACAGGCGGTGGTTCCCTCACCAAATCCGGCAACGGCACGCTCAGCCTCAATGGCACAAACTCCCTTGGAAGCGGTCTGAGCATCCGTGGCGGCACGCTCGCCATTACCAGCGGCACCACCACCGCCAATGGCGTGGTCTCTGTGGACAACCTCACCTCCGCCAATGCCACCCTCTCCCTCGGCGGCTCGGCCGTCCTGAATCTTGCTGGCGCGTCTTCGGTCACCATCGGCGAAGGCCTGGGGGACTCTGGTGTCCTGCTTGTCTCCGGCAATGCCACTTTGCTCATTGGTTCTAACATGTCCGTTGGCTCCAACCAGGCCACAGGCAGTGCCACCCAAACCGGCGGCAACATCACGGCTCCGGCTCTGGCCCTCGGTGGGAGCAATGGCGGCACGGGCTCCTACACCCTTGGCGGCGGAAATCTCTCCCTCGGCAACCTGACCCTTGCCAGCACGGGTTCCTCATTCACCTTCAACGGTGGGACGCTTCTCGCCACCGCCAATTTCACCGCCACCGCACCGAATGGAGGGACCACCTCTATCAACTCCAGCGGTGGCACCATCAACACCGGCGCCTTCCATGTGAACTGGCAGCCCACCCTGTCCGGCAACGGTTCGCTCACCAAGCAAGGCACCGGCACTCTCACACTCCTCGGCAACAACACCCGCACCGGCACCACAGTCATCTCCGCAGGCACGCTCGCTTTCAACAGCGCCACCGCTCAAGCCCTCGCGGCAACCATCTCTGGAGCCGGCGCCCTCCGCCAATCCGGCAGCGGCTCACTGGTCCTCTCCGGCAACAATACCTATACCGGCGGAACCACACTCGCCGCAGGTTCCATTCAAGCCCTCCACGCGAAAGCCCTCGGCAACGGCGCTCTCACGCTGTCCTCGGGAACGCTTGTCCTTGGAAATGCCACATCTCGCATCTCCCTCACGGGCATTACCGATCTCACGTGGTCGAACTCCAATGCCGTCGTCTCCCTCGCCAGCGGCGGCAACATCTCCGCCTCGGGCAACTTCATCAATGGTGGAAACTCCGGCAACCGCACCTTTGACTTGGGCTCTGGAAAATATCTCCAGAAAGGAAACAACACGCTGGTCAGCTTCGGCAATACCACCTTCAGCGCCTCGGATTTCCTCGCCAGCTTCTCCGCGAACCACTCGCACAACGGCACCTTCCAAATCGCCGGAAACACCCTCATCTACACGCTCAACAACGGCACAGCCACCGGCAACATCATCGACAACTGGGCCGGACCGGACACCCCGACTTGGGTGGACTTCAGCGTCAACGGCGCCAATGGCACGGTTTACTCGGTGGTTCCAACCGGTCGCACTGAAAACACCATCGACGGGTTGATTTTCACGAATAGCGGCAACCTCGTGATCCAGCAAAACACCACGCTGAATGTCACCGGCGGCATCCTCAATGTCGTCAACGGCACCTCGCTCGTCACCGGCGGCACCCTCGCCACTCTGGGCAATTTCTCGAAGACCGGCGCGGGCGAACTCGATGTCCAAAACGCCGTCACCGTCGGCGCCGCCGCCTCGATCAATGCGGGCCTTCTCTCAGTCAACGGCCAACTCTCCGCGAACTCTGTCGTTGTCAACACCGCCGGCACCCTGGGCGGCAATGGCACAGTGATCGCCCCCGGCGGAATGACCATTGCCGGAACGCTCTCGCCCGGCAACTCGCCCGGCGTGATCACCATCATTTCGAACCCGGTCTGGACCTCCACCGCCACCACCCTCCTCGAAATCGCCAGCCCTTCGAGCTACGACCGTATCGTGATCAGCGGAACCGCCCAACTCGGGGGAACGCTGAGCATCGTCAACTTCGGCGGAAACGACAGCCTCGCCTATGGGCAACAGTATCCCTTCCTCTCCGCGACCGGCGGGATCAACGGGGAATTCGACGCCATCACCGCCCCGGCGACATTCCGGGGACGATTCCTGAACCAAGGCACAACCGGAACCATTGTGATTGCGCCCGACACTTACACGCGGGTGGCCACGACTTCCAATCAGCGCCGTGTCGCCCAAGCCCTCGACAGCTTTATTCTGGCCAAGAGCGGAGACCGGGAAACCGTGAGCATCGCTCTCGATCTCCAGATTGCCTCTCAATACCCCGCCGCCTTCGACCAGATCGCGCCGGGATTTTACGAGAGCCTGCCCGACCTCGTTATCGAGCAGGCTTACAACCAGACACAGCTCCTCAACCAGCGCATGAGCTCCGTCCGCTTCGGTGCTCAGGGTTTCCAATATGTTGGAATCCCCGAGCAGCCGATCAAAAACGACCGCGATGGCAAATCCACGGCGGCACCCAAGTCCCTCTCCCCGATCATCGAAGCGCCAGGCCTGACCAATTGGAATTCCTGGGTCATGGCAACGGGTGAGTTTTCAAACGCCCGCGGCACCTCCGCCCCGAACTACCGAAACAGTGCTGGCGGATTCCTGGTCGGTGCCGACTATCGTTTGAGCGAGAACTTCTCCAGCGGTCTCTTTGCCGGTTACCAATTTAACTACGCGAAATACAATGGTGGTGGCTCGAACCGGGGCAATAGCGCTCTCTTTGGCCTCTACGGCACCTACAAAAACGAGGACGGCTACTATGCCGACACCGTCATTGGCGGCGGCTACACGGGATTCCAGACCCGGCGTCCGATCAAATTCAGTACAATCAACCGCACCGCCCGTGCGAATCCCGGCACCGGCCAATTCAACGCCGGCATCAATCTCGGCAAGGATTGGACAATCGACAAATTCATCGTCGGCCCGCTTCTGGGGCTTCAATACACCTACGCGGGAACTTCGGCATTCACCGAGCAGGGTGCAGACAGCCTTGATCTGGCGGTCGGCTCGCAAAACACCAGCAGTCTGCGCTCAAGCCTCGGCGGCCGGGTCGCCTACCTGTGGGATGTCACCAAGGGCGTCACTTTGATCCCTGAGGTCCGGGCCCAATGGATGCACGAATTCCTGAACAACGCGGCCACGATCTCCTCCAGCCTTGATGGCGGCTCCGGGCCGTCCTTCGGCTACGGCACCTCCGGCCCCTATCGCGACAGCATTTTCGGCGGCGTGGGCATGTCGACGAAGTTCGGCGAACGCTGGACCGCTTCGCTGTTCTACAATATCAATTTCGGGAACATCGACTTCACAAACAATATCATCAGCGCTGACCTGAATCTCTCGTTCTAATAGACCCCACAAGCATCGACTCAAACGCATTTTGCAGTATCGATTTTCCCATGGTTAAAAACGCACTGTTTGCCCTCACCGCCCTCCTGGCGCTGATTTTATCAGCTTCGATTGTTTTCCAGACTTTCGGAAACAGCAAATTGCAGCAGGACAGCCAAGCAAAGGATACGGAAATCCAGGTCATTCAAACTGAAATCCAAAGCCTCCAGCAGCAGCTACAAGCCCAGCAAAAACTGATCGAAAGCGCCAAACAACTCGCCACACAAGCCGGGCCGGCGATTCTCAATGAAATTGCCACCCTCCAGATGAAAAACAACAACATCGCCCTTGGTGTTTTTCTTCAAAAGCACGGAGTCCAAGTCCGCGATACAGCGCCCCAATCCTCCACCCCACAACCGCCCAAGCCCACGAAGGGCTTGAACTGATTTTCCATGGAATCCGACCTAGACACAGCCGAACCAATTCCTGTAAGCCGAAAAACCCGTATCCGCACTCCGAAGGTCGTTCCGCCCGAGAAAATTTTCGATTTGCCGGAGGAGGTCGTGCCTGCACGGGAACCTGAAGTCCTTGCGCGGATGGATTTCGCAATGCCCGTTCTCGCCGTGGCTTTTGTTCTTTTTCTTTTCTCCCAAGTTCTCGCTTTGAGACAGACCAACTCGGCTTTGACTTGGCGGGTCGAAAACCTCGATCACCAGGCGGTGGCATTGCAAAGCGTTCGCAATAATGCCGCCGATTTGCTCAAGCAGCGTCAAGGCCTGGTCGAAGAGACACAGCGCGTTTCAGATAGCTACAACGCGCTCCTTATGGAACTCCTGCAACTCGCGCAAACCGACAAGGACGCCCGCTCGGTGGTGGAGAAATTCAATATCAAAAACTCGGCACCCGCAAACACCTCCACCGCCGTGCAAAAATAGTCCCCTTTGCGTTTCCCTCTGCGGGATGACTCTCAGCTCAGACGTTTTTCCACTCTCCGGCTGTGGCGCTGGGAATGATTCGTGCGCAACGCTTGCACTCATCCCACATTTCCAAAGGCGAGGCATGTGAAGGGACGACCTCCGTGTTGTCCCTAGCCCCCTCCTCAAGCGCCTCCACAAACGACCTCGAGGTGATCGGGGTCAGCTGATTTTCTCCAGCAGGTAGTTTTTGAGGTCGGAGATGGCGATGCGTTCCTGGGTCATCGAATCGCGGTGGCGCAGGGTGACGGTGTTTTCCTTTTCAGGGCCGTTTTCGCCGATGGTGTCGAAGTCAATCGTGACGCAGAAGGGCGTGCCTGCCTCGTCTTGGCGGCGGTAGCGGCGGCCGATGGCTCCGGCTTCGTCGTAGAAGACATTCATGATCGGGCGGAGGGCGGTGGCGATCTCCTTGGCTTTTTCCACAAGCGCGGGCTTGTTTTTGAGCAGCGGGAAGATGCCGCATTTGATCGGGGCCATGCGGGGGTGGAAACGCAGGACGGTGCGGGTCTCGGAGTTTCCTTTTTCGTCGGTGACGGTTTCTTCGTCGAAGGCCTCGCAGAGGAGTGCGAGTGTGGTGCGGTCCACGCCGGCGCTTGGCTCCACGACATGCGGGACGAAGCGTTCCTTGGTGGCCTCGTCGAAGTAGTCGAGCGGCTTGCCGGAGTGCTCGATGTGTTTTCCGAGATCGTAGTCGGTGCGGTAGGCGATGCCTTCGAGTTCGCTCACACCGAATGGAAACTCATATTCGAGGTCGTATGTTTTCTTCGAGTAGAACGCTCTTTCTCCATCCGGAATGTCATTGATGTGAATCTTCGAGCGGGGAATGCCGATGTCCTCGTAGAATTTGAGCCGTTGCTCGAGCCAGTAGTCGGTGAGTTGCATGCCGTCTTCCGGGCGGCAGAAATACTCGATCTCCATCTGCTCGAATTCGCGCGAGCGGAAAATGTAGTTACGGGGATTGATCTCGTTGCGAAAGGCTTTTCCGATCTGCGCGATGCCGAAGGGGAGCTTCTGGCGCGAGGTGTCGAGCACATTGCGGAAATTCACAAAAATCGCCTGTGCGGTCTCGGGGCGGAGATAAACAAGATTATCCTCGCTTTCAATCGGACCGGCGTGGCTCTTGAACATGAGATTGAAATCGCGCGCTTCCGTGAGGTCGCGACTGCCACAACTCGGGCAGTATTTTTTGCCGTCTTTCTCCGGCAGTTGGTCGGCGCGGTTGCGGGAGTGGCACACTTTGCAGTCCACCATCGGGTCGCTGAATGTCTCTTCGTGTCCCGAGGCCTTCCAGACGGCGCGGTTCATGATGATCGATCCATCCATTCCCTCCATGTCGTCGCGCTCGCGCACATTGCGCCGCCACCAAAAGTCCTTGAGATTTTTTTTCAATTCCACACCGAGCGGGCCGTAGTCCCAGAAGCCGTTCAGGCCGCCGTAGATTTCGGAGGATTGGAAAATGAACCCGCGTCGCTTGCAGAGGCTGACGATTTTTTCCATTCGGGTGGCAGAAGCGTCTTTGGACATAGGGGCGGCATCAAACCCGACTCGCGCTGTGGCGTCAACGCGGCAGTAGATTTCGGATTTTTGCGGGGGATCGAATTTTGCGCATCACACATCTTGCGCCGTGTGCTTTTCGGTTTATCGTGACTCCCATGTTTGAGCTGACGCGCCGCGAGCAGACGCTTGTTGTGGGCTTTGTATTCATTCTGGTGTTGGGCCTTGGTGTTCGGCATTGGAGGGAGTCACGCCCTGACAATGCAGCTCCCTTCGCTGAGGCTCCTAAGAACGAATAATGCAGAACACAGGATTTCAAGAAGCCGTCGAAACGGTCTGCCAAGACGACCGTCGTTATCATCCCGAAGCCTATGCCTTCCTCCGCGACTCGCTCGAGGCCACGATCAAGCGCCGCAAGAAGTCAAAAAAGGAGCCCGGTCCCCATGTTGGAGCCGTCGAGTTGCTCGATGGCTTTCGTATTCACGCGCTGGGCGAATTCGGTCCGATGGCGCTCATGGTTCTGAATTACTGGGGACTCATGGCCACGGCGGATGTCGGGCAGATGGTCTTCAATCTCGTCCAGGCCGGCATCTTCGGAAAGACCGATGAGGACACGGCGGAGAGCTTCCGGGATGTCTTTGATTTCCGTGAGGCCTTTGTCGCTCCCTTCCGTCCACTGTCGGATTCTTTGAACGGCGAAGCCCCTCTCAGCGTCGGAACCTTCCTATGAAACCCCATCTTCTCACCGCTGCCACGGCAGTTGCCCTTTTTCTTATGCCCGATCACACCCAAGCCAAAACCTCCGAAAGCCTCACTCTCCCTGAATCCAAGGCCCAAGTCTTCTCTTATGAAAACGGCCTCACGCTCATCGTCGAGGAGGACCGCAGCGCACCGGTGGCCAGCGTCCAAGCCTGGTGCGGCACGGGGAGCATACATGAGGGTGAAAAAATGGGCGCCGGGTTGTCGCACATCCTTGAGCATATGCTTTTCAAAGGCACGGAAAAGCGCCCGCCAGGCGAGATCGCCAAGCAGGTCCAAAACCGGGGCGGCTATATCAATGCCTACACTTCCTTTGATCGCACGGTCTACTGGATCGATGTGCCAAAAGAGGGCGCCTCGGATGCCGTCGCAATCCTTGCCGATGCGATGCAGAATGCCACGCTTCCTGAAGAGGAATACACCAAGGAGCAGGAGGTCATCCGCCGCGAGTTTGCCATGGGATTTGATGATCCCGGTCGCCAGAGCTCCCAGCTCATGCTCGACACGGTTTTCACCACCAGTCCGTTCAGGCATCCGGTGATCGGCTACCTCGATGTCTACAACAAGCTCACCCGCGAGGACGTCTTGAACTATTACAAATCCCGCTATGTCCCGAATAATCTGACCTTCGTCGTGGTGGGGGATGTCGATGCCGCTGCGATCCACAAGGAACTCGGCGAGCTTTTTGATTCCGCTCCCCGCAAGGCTCTCGAGCCCCTCTATGTGGCCACAGAACCTCCTCAAATGGGGCGCCGCGAGGTTCACGAGGAGTTCCCGACTGAGCTCTCGCGTCTTTCCATGTCTTGGCGTGTGCCCGGCGTGACGAATTCCGACACGCCCGCATTGGAAATTCTCGGCGAAATCCTCGGCAACGGCGCGAGTTCGCGTTTGAACCGGGAAATCCGCGAGCGAAAACAAATCGCCCACAGCGCTGGCGCCGGCATGTTTTCACTCCAGTCCGAAGGCGTCTTCCTCATGCAGGCGGTGACCGATCCCGATAAGCGCGAGGCGGCCGAGAAGGAATCCCTCGCCATTCTCGAGAACCTCAAAAAGAACGGAGTCACCGAGGTAGAACTCGACCGCGCCCGCCGTTCGCTGCTCTCCTCGCAACTCCACGGACTCACCACGGCGCGCGGCAAAGCGTCAGACCTCGGTTCGAATTGGATGCTCACCCGCAATCTGAATTTTACCCGCCACTATCTGGACCAGATTTCGAAAGTGACCGCCGCAGATGTGCAGCGCGTCGCCCGCGAATACCTCTGCGACGAAGCGATGAATGTTACCTCGATCAACCCGCCTGCAGCGAAGTCCGAGGCAGCACGAGCGGACGAAAACAAAGCTGGCGACATCCAGAAATTCACGCTCTCAAACGGCCTGCGCCTCCTCGTGCGCGAGGACTCCCGCATCCCGCTCGTGGCCATGAGCGCCGTCTTCCGTGGCGGTCTGCTCGCCGAGACCAAGGAAACAAACGGCATCACCCGCCTCTACGCCCGCACGGTCCTCAAGGGCACAAAAACCCGCAGCGCCGAGCAACTCGCCGACGACGTCGAAGGCGTGGGCGGCAGCATCGGCTCGGACAGCGGCAACAATTCCTTCACCGTTTCGGTGGATGTCATGCGGCCGGACCTGAAGCTCGGTGTCGATATCTTAGCCGATGTGCTTTTGAACCCCACCTTCCCCGAGCGCGAGGTCGAGTTGGAAAGGCGCACGCAGATCGCCGGCATCAAGGCCGACGAGGAGCAGGTCACCTCGGTGGCCCGCAATCTTGTGCGTGAAAACCTCTTCGGCTCGCATCCTTACGCCTTGCGCAATCTCGGGTCGCCGGAATCCGTATCCGGCATCGGCGCCGCACAACTCCGCGAGTTCCACAAAAAATTCGCCTGCGCCGCGAATGGCGTGATCTCTGTCTTCGGTGATGTGAAGGCCGACGAAGTGGTGAAACTCTTCGAGAAATCCTTTGCTTCGATGCCCAAAGGTGCGCTGGCCTTTGACAATGTCGAAAAGCCCGCGCCCGTTGCGGGCCTGGCTCCCGCTACCGCTCACCTCGACAAGAAACAGGCTGTCCTCATGCTCGGCTTTCAAGGTTCTTCTGTGAACGATCCCGACCGTATCGCACTCGAATTGATCAGCGAGGCCTCGAGTGATCTTGGCTCACGCTTCTTCAATCGCATCCGCGAGCAAATGGGTCTCGCTTACTTTGTGGGAGCCGCCCAGTTCAGTGGTCTCGCGCCGGGCGCCTTCCTTTTCTATCTCGGCACCGATCCGCAAAAGATCGAGCCCGTCACCAAGGAGATGCGCTCCGAGATTCAAGACCTGGCCACCAATGGCCTCACCGAAGAGGAACTCACCCGCGCCAAAGCGAAGCTCCTCGGCGGCGAGGCGATTCGCAACCAAAGCAACAGCGCCTTTGGAGCTGCAGTTGCCGTCGATGAACTCATGGGCCTTGGAGTCGATGCCCATAAACGCCGCAAGGAGGAGATCGAAAAAATCACCCTCGACGACACACGCCGCGTCGCCGCAAAGTATTTCCACTCGGATTCCCGCGTTGAAGCCACTGTGCTTCCGCCCGATAAAAAACCATCCACCAACTAAAAAACCATGCCCGAAGTCCAATCCGCCACCCACTCCGGTGAAATGACCCAGCGTTTCATCGAACTCGTCATGATGCAGGCCCAGCAGGCCGCCATGTTTCTCGGCCATGTGCCGAATCCCCAAAGCGGCCAGCCCGAGGTGAATCTCGAGTTCGCTCGCATGTTCATCGACCAAATCGAAATGCTTCAGGAAAAAACCCGGGGTAATCTCAGCAACGAAGAAACCCAGATGCTCACCAGCGTCCTCTCCGACCTGCGCCTCGCTTTCCTCCAAGCCTCGAAAAATCCTGCCCCCGCACCGAGTCAGCCGGCTGCTCCGGCAGTTGAGTCAGCTCCGACCCAGTCCACTGTGGCGGCGGAGTCTGAACCTGAATCACGCAAGCGTTTCAGCAAAAGCTACGGTTCGTAATTCTTCGACTGTCTGCAGATTTTTTCTTAAACTTATTGGGTTGTTTTTCGCAGGCATTTGCCGCGTGAGTTTCATTGGAGCTACCATCAAAGTCTCATTTCCAGTTTAACCAATACCCATGCCGCACTTCCCAGAAGTCCCCAAAATCGGCTACGAAGGCCCCAAGTCTAAAAATCCCTTCGCCTTCAAACACTACAACCCCGACGAACTCGTCGAGGGCAAAATGATGCGGGATCACCTGCGCTTTGCCGCAGCCTATTGGCATGTCATGCGCAACCCTCTCGCGGATCCCTTCGGTGGCGGCACGGCCCTCATGCCTTGGGATGATGGATCGAACTCTGTGGCAAACGCCCAGAAGCGTGTGCGTGTATTTTTTGAATTCCTCGAAAAAATCGACATCGATTTCTACTGCTTCCATGACCGTGATGTCGCGCCCGAGTGCCATACGCTCGCCGAGTCGCATGCCGCTTTGGATGCCGTAGCCGGCACACTCGCCGAGGAGCAGCAGCGCACAGGCAAGAAGCTCCTCTGGGGCACGGCTTGCCTGTTTGCGCATCCTCGCTTCGCCCAAGGCGGAGCCACCACGCCGAGCCTGCCTGTCTTTGCCCACGCAGCGGCCCAGGTCAAAAAAGCCATCTCCATCACTAAAGAACTTGGCGGCGGCGGCTATGTCTTCTGGGGCGGCCGTGAAGGTTATTCTTCGCTCTGGAATACAGACATGAAGCACGAACTCGATCAACTCGCCGCCTTCCTGCATATGGCGGTCGCTTGGAAGAAGGAAATCGGCTTCACCGGCAAATTCTGGATCGAGCCGAAACCTCGCGAACCCTCGACCCACCAATACGACTCGGATTCCGCCGCATGCTTCAATTTCCTGCGCGAATACGGCCTCTTCGATGAATTCGAACTCAACATCGAAACCAACCATGCCACACTCGCCGGCCACACGATGCGCCACGAACTGACCGTCGCCGCAAATGCTGGCCGCCTCGGCTCGATCGATGCCAACCGTGGTGACGAGCTCATCGGCTGGGATACCGACCAGTTCCCAACCAACATCTATCTGGCAGCCGAAGTCATGCTCGTTGTTCTCGGTATGGGTGGCTTCAAGGAGGGCGGACTCAACTTCGACGCCAAGCGCCGCCGCGAATCTCACCATCCCGTCGACCTCTTCCACGCCCACATCGGCGGCATGGATGCTTTCGCACGCGGACTCAAGATCGCCGCTGCCATCCGTGCTGACGGTCGCATCGAGGAGTTTGTCAAAAATCGCTATACCTCTTGGAAGTCCGATCTCGGAAAGAAAATCCTCGCTGGTAAGGCATCGTTCGCCGAACTGGAAAAACTGGCACTCTCTCAGCCATCTCCCGCACTTGAGAGCGGCGGGCAGGAATACCTCGAAAACATACTAAACGAAATTCTATGATCACACTTGGCATCGACTGCGGCACGCAGAGTCTAAAAACAATCGCCCTGGACGGCGATTCTGGAAAAGTCATCGCCTCCGCCAGCAAGGCCTACGGTCTGGTGGAGGGACTACCGGCCGGCCACCTCGAGCAGGATCCCGCCATCTGGTGGGATGCCCTCGAGGAGACCGTGCAAAGTGTCCTCGCTGATCTCGGCCCCCGCAAAGCCGAGGTCGCAGGCATTGGCGTCTCTGGTCAGCAACATGGCTTCGTGCCGCTCGATGCCAGTCACCGGGTCATCCGCCCCGCCAAGCTCTGGTGCGACACTTCGACAACCGCCCAGTGCGATGAAATCCGCAGCAAGCTTGGCGGACGCGACAAAACAATCGCCCTTGCGGGAAACGACATCCTGCCCGGCTTTACCGCGCCGAAAATTCTTTGGCTGAAGCAAAACGAACCCGCGAATTTCGCCAAGCTCGCTCATGTCGCCTTGCCGCATGATTTCCTGAACCTCCGACTCGCCGGCACACTGCGCATGGAGTTCGGCGACGCCTCCGGCACCGCCCTCCTTGATGTCCCCACACGCCAGTGGAGCAAGGAAGTCTGCGCTGCCATCGACGAAAATCTCATCTCAAAGCTCCCGCCAGTCGGCTCCTCCACCGAGCCTGTTGGAAAACTCCTCCCCGCCCTCGCCACCGCATGGGGACTTTCTGCCGATGTCATCATCAGCGCCGGGGGAGGCGACAACATGATGGCCGCCATCGGCACCGGAAACATCCGGCCCGGCACAGTCACTGCGAGCCTCGGCACAAGCGGAACGATTTTCGCCTGCGCCCCGCAGCCCGTCATCGATCCCCAGGGCGAAATCGCTGCATTCTGCGACAGTGCCGATCACTGGATGCCGCTCCTGTGCACGATGAATGTCACCGTCGCCACCGAGGCCTTCCGCAACCTTTTCGGCTGGGACCACGACCGTATGGATCGGGAAATCTCATCCGTTTCCGCGGGGGCCGATGGACTCCTCTTCCTTCCCTACCTCCAAGGCGAGCGCACGCCAAATCTTCCGGAAGGCTGCGGCGTCCTGCACGGCATGAACACCTCGAATCTCACGCCCGCCCACATGGCCCGGGCCGCGATGGAAGGCGTCACGCTCGGCATGGCCTACGGCCTTCGCGGCATGGAATCCCTCGGCCTTAAGCCCTCCGAAATCCGGCTCACTGGCGGCGGAAGCAAAAACCCCGCTTGGCGCCAGATACTCGCCGACATCTTCGGTTATCCCGTCGTCACCATGCAAAGCGCCGAAGGAGCCGCCCTCGGCGCGGCTATCCAAGCCTTGGCTGCAGCCAGCCCCCAGCAATCGCTCGAAGATCTCACCGACCGCTGCGCCCCGGTCGCCGAGGGCTCCCGCTTGGAACCCCGCAAAACTTTTGACTACGCAGGCCTCCTCGAAACTCAAAACCATCTCCGGCAGAAAATTTTCACCAGATAGGACTTAGGAATGCATGAGGCAAAAACACTCAGGGGTGCATCCTTGCGCTTGATCCCCTGTACGCGACCTGACCCCTTTAGCCTTTTACTACAAATTTAAAAAAACACACCTTATGCTACCTAACCTTGCACCGTACCTCCAAGCGCAGTTTTTTCAGTGCATAAAAAATCTTGGATTCAATCCATCTCACATTGTCGATGTTGGCGCAAATCGCGGGACGTGGACACGCAATGCGCTGCAATACTTTCCTGATGCGTATTATTCGCTCTTCGAGCCCCAGGCCTATCTTTCCGCGAGTTTCACGGATCTCCTTAAAAAT
>DGXZ01000057.1:413-1474 GCA_002396485.1 Spartobacteria bacterium UBA5019 | reverse complement strand
AATCCAAAAATCAAATTTCATGCAAAAGGGGTCGGCGCAAGCTCAGGCATGATGGACTTAACAACTTCGGATCGTGACGATAGCTTTAGTTTTTCGTTTACTGCAGATCAGGCTAAAGATTGGGGGGTTAAGCAGGTCAAGGCTCCCGTGGTCAAATTGGATGACTACTTATCTGCGCTCAATCTTCCCCATCCTGAATTGATTAAAATTGATGCCGAGGGGTGGGATTTGGAGGTTTTGAAGGGTGCTAGCAAATCTGTTTCAAATGCAGAGGTTGTCCTGTTGGAGGCATCGATTATGAACAAGTTCTTTAAAAACAATGTTAATGATGTAACATCAAGAATGGCCGATTTAGGATTCACTGCTTTCGATATCACTGATTTGAACCGGACGCAAAAACACAATGCGCTGTGGTTGATTGAAATAGCTTTTGTAAAAAGTGATGGTTGGATTTGCAAAAAAGTTGATACCTACATTTAAAATCTATATTTCATGACAATAGCCATCATGCAGCCCTATTTTATGCCGTATATTGGATACTGGCAGTTAATTGGTGCTGTGGATGCTTTTGTCCTCTATGACAATATCAAATACACCAAGAAAGGATGGATCAACCGGAACCGGTTTCTGAGGAATGGTGTGGAAGCCGCTTTCAGTCTGCCCCTGCGGAAGGATTCGGACTTTTTGGATGTGGCCCAGCGGTATTTGGCCGATTCCTTTGACCGAGAGAATTTGCTCAACCAGTTTCGGGAGGCTTATAGGAAAGCGCCGGAGTTTTCTTCTGTCATGCCGCTCTTGGAGGGGATCATCCGGAATCCGGCAGCGAATCTTTTTGAATATATCCTCGCGTCTATTCGCTCGGTCTGCGATTTTTTAGGGATCAAAACCCCTTTGCTTGTTTCCTCGACGATTGACTGCAACCATTCGCTGAAGTCCGCCGAGCGGGTCCAAGCGATCTGCAAAGCCCTCGGTGCGGCTACTTATGTTAATCCCGTGGGTGGAATGGAGCTTTACTCCAAGGAGGATTTTGCGAGCCATGGAATCGATTTGAAATTTTTGAA
>DGXZ01000057.1:0-163 GCA_002396485.1 Spartobacteria bacterium UBA5019 | reverse complement strand
TTCTTGATGTTTTAATGTTCAATAGCAAGGAGTTCACGCAATCCAAAATTTACGGCGGCTATTCACTGGAATGATGCAAAAATGATTGAAAAGGTATTCCATGTTTAACTGGGAAAAACTCGGGAAAGTTTTTGATCCCAGGGCGTATTCTGACAGGCCTTGG
>DGXZ01000084.1 GCA_002396485.1 Spartobacteria bacterium UBA5019 | reverse complement strand
GTCACCCATGCGAAACTTGGGTTAACAGCAGCCAGCGGGTGGAGGATCATTTCGTTGAGGTCACCGAAATGGTCGAAGTCGGCAATGACCTCGAATGACCCGCGCAGTTCCCTCCCTTCTTGTGATTGAACTATTGGAGCATTCCAAACCGAAGCCCTGAGTAGGGAGGGGGAAGCATAGGGAGATGGCCCCAACCGTTTTTATTTTCTGCGGTGGCGGCGGATTTCGTAGCCTGGGCCGGATTCGAGAATTTCGCCGGTGTCAAAGATGCTTTCGAACTCGGGGAAGAAGGTGTCACCTTCGACGTCGCGGTCGATGCGTGTGAGGAGGAGTTCGGAGCAGCGGGGCAGGAGCGCGGCGTAGAGTTGGGCTCCGCCTATGATGTAGAGCTGGCGGCCGTCAGTGGGTTCTTCAATGGCGTCGAAGGAGCGGAGCACGGTGACTCCGGCGATGTCGGCCTCGCGGGAGACGACCCAATTTTCGCGGCCGGGAAGTGGCTTGCCGAGAGAGGCGTAGGTTTTTCGTCCCATGACGATGATGTGACCGAGGGTTGTGCGTTTGAAAAATTTCAAGTCCTCGGAGATGTGCCAGGGAATCCGGCCATCGGCTCCGATGACGCGGTTGCGGGACATGGCGGCGATGGCGATCATGGATTAAACGGAGATGGGTGCTTTGATGGCTGGGTGCGGGTCGTAGCCTTCGAGGGTGAAGTCCTCGAAGACAAAATCCTCGAGGCGTGTGCGGGCGGGATTGAGCGCCATGCGCGGCAGGGGGCGGCACTCGCGGGTGAGCTGCAGGCGGGCCTGCTCGAGGTGGTTGGCGTAGAGGTGGAGGTCGCCGAAGGTGTGAACGAACGTGCCGGGCTGGAGGCCGCAGACCTGCGCGACCATGAGGGTGAGAAGCGCATAGGAGGCGATATTGAAGGGCACGCCGAGGAAGAGGTCTGCGCTGCGCTGGTAGAGTTGGCAACTGAGTTCGCCATCCTGAACATAGAATTGAAACAGCGCATGACATGGTGCGAGGGCCATGAGATGGAGCTCGGCGGGGTTCCATGCCGAAACGACAAGGCGACGGCTGTCGGGATTTTTTTTGATGTCTTCGACGACGCGCGCGATTTGATCGATCGCGGTGCCATCCGCTCCGCGCCAGTCGCGCCACTGGGCCCCATAGACGCGGCCGAGATTACCTTCCTCATTGGCCCACTCGTCCCAGATGGTGACATTGTTGTCCCGCAGGTAGCCGGTGTTTGTTTCGCCTTTCAGGAACCAGAGCAGCTCGTGAATGATGGAGCGAAGGTGGAGTTTTTTCGTGGTGAGGAGGGGGAAGCCCTGGCGCAAATCGAAGCGCTCTTGGGCACCAAAAATGGAATACGTGCCGGTGCCGGTGCGGTCGGATTTGAATCGACCCTCATCAAGGACGAGGCGGAGGAGGCGGTGGTATTGCTGCATGGCGGTGGGTGAAGGAGAACGTCAGTCAGCAGCTTTTTCCTGCGACGAGGGACAGATGTCGCGGAGTTCGCAGTGGTGACAATCCGGTTTGCGGGCGGCGCAGCGGCGGCGTCCGTGGAAGATGAGCCAGTGGCTGAGCAGCGTCCAGGAGCCGCGGGGAAAGAGCTTGATCAGGTCCCGCTCGATGCGGATGGGGTCGCTGAATTTTGTGAGGCCGAGGCGTTGGGAGAGACGGCCCACGTGGGTGTCGACGACGACGCCTTCGTTTTTGTCAAAGGCATTTCCGAGGACAACATTGGCCGTCTTGCGTCCCGCGCCGGGGAGTGCGGCGATGGCTTCGAGGGTGGATGGCACTTCGCCACCGTGTCTGGCCAGGAGGGCGGCGCCCATGGCACGGATGTTTTTGGCTTTGTTGCGGTAAAAGCCGGTGGAGCGGACGACGGTCTCGAGTTCCTCTTGAGAAATCTCAGCGTAGTCGGCTGCGGTACGGCAGCGTTGGAAGAGGTCTTTGGTGACGATGTTGACCCTCTTATCGGTGCACTGGGCGGAGAGGATGGTGGCGACGAGGAGTTCGAGCGGATTCGAGTGATCGAGCTCGCAGTGGGCGTCGGGGTAGATGGCCGGGAGCCTCTTGAGAAGCTCCCGGGCCATATCGAATGCGTTGGCAGAGTGTTTTAACTGGCTGCGGGATGCAGCGGCTGCGCGAGGCATGCGGGGAATCAGTTGCCTCCAAGAGCTTGGAGGCGCTGCTTGGCCTGCTCAGCAAATTTATCGCCCGGGAAATCCTTCACGATCTGGCTGTAGGAGGCCTTGGCGCGGGCGAGTTGCTCGGATTTCTTTGGCTTGGATTCCTCAGTGAGGGTTGCGGCCTGCACCTCGAGGAGTTGCCCACCTTCCCAGAGGCCTTCGGCTGCTGCGACGGGGACGCCAGAGTAGAATTGAGGAATCTTCATAAAGAAGTCGATGGCGGCGCCGCAGTTTTCGGCTTTCTTCTTGGGATCCGCCTCGGCGTTCATTTTATCCTTCATGATGTAGCCATAGAGGAGGAAGGAGTTGGCGCGGAGTTCGGCGGTGGCGTTCTGTGCACGGATGATGCCACCGAGGAGCGACATGGCTTCGTCGGGCTTCTTCTGCGAGCGGAGCGACTGGGCGATGCCGTAGTCGGCTTCGAGGACTTTCGGCGACCAAGGGTAGGTGCTCTTGAGTTGCTGGAAGAACTGTCCGGCTTCGGCGGTCTGCCCGCGCTGCTGGGCGACGCGGCCTTTGCCGAAGATGGATGTGGCTTGGGCTTCCTGAACGAGCGGCGGGGCGGCATTTGGTGAGACGCCGGCTGGAGCAGGGTAATCGGTGGCGAGTTTTTCAAAGACGGCTTGGGCCTCGTCGAGCTTGCCAAAATCGACAAGGGCGAGTCCGTAGACATCAAGGTCTTTCGGGCCATAGACGATTTGGGCATTGTAGGCCTCGGCCATCTTAGCCAAAGCACGGGGCTTGTCTTTTTCAGCAATGAAGCCTGCCAGCGCAAAGAGAATCTTGCTGCGTGCAGCGGGATCGGCGGCTTGGTCGGCCTGGGCCTGGAATGAGGCTTCCACGGCAACATCGTCCTTCAGGCCGGAGCGGATGAGCATACGCTGACTGGCGAGGAGGGACTGGAGCGCGGGCGAGACATCGGCGCTCTGCGGGTATGTCGCAAGGAGGCTCTCGATGGTCGTGGAGGATCCGTCGACGGCTTCCTTCCACTTCACGCGGTCGGTTTCGTTGAGTGAGGTGTAATTGGTCGCGAGCCGCTCGGCGATGGCCCTCTGAAGTTCGGAGACAGTCACCAGCGCCGACGGGGCTTTGGCGTGGTCGGGATAACGCTCCACAAATTCCCGCCAAGTGGCGATGGCGAGATCAACATTGCCAGCGGAGGAGGCATTCTGGCCAATGCTGTTGTAGGCGAAATAGATTTTATCGTCCTTCGGATACTTGTCGATGAACTCGCGCATGAGCTTGTTGACCTCGGCGACATTCTGGGCAGCTGCGAATACTTGGGAGCGAGAGAAGTAGGTGAAGGGTGCCGGCGGCGAGTCGGGGAATTGCTCGGCGACCTTGGCGAGGGTGGTCACACCGGCGTCGTTTTGGCCCGTGGCGATCTGAGCGTTCCCGAGAACAAAGGTGGCAAGCGGAGTGAGCGGGGTCTCGGGATTCGCCTTGAGGAACCCCTCAAGAAGCGGAATGGCGCCGGCGTTGTCGCCTTTCTGTTGTGTACAAGCTGCGATCCAGTAAGCGGACTCCAGAGCCTGCGGGGTGCTAGGATATTTCTCAACAGTGAGCTGGAAAGCCTTGATGGCATCGTCCCATTTCGAGGTATCGCGATAGATGCTGCCAATGCCGAACTGGGCAACAACCCCGACCTCAGGCGTTGGATTTTTCTGAAGGCTGTCCTGGAAGGTTTTTAGCGCCTCGTCGTATTGCTTGAGGCCTAGCTGGGCCTGCGCCTTCTGGGCGACGGAGAGGCCCGAGAGACGGCCTTGCGGATAAGATTGGATCGACTCGTCGAAGTAGCGGATCGCCCCGGCACTGTCGCCTTGGGCCAGGATCATGTTGCCGACCGCGAAGGGCAGATTTTCCGCAATCGGCTTGCCTTTGTAGGTGGCCTGGAACTGCTCGTAGCCTTTCAGGGCGGGGTCCATGGCGTTCTGAACAACATAGCCCATCGTGCTGTAGTAGAGGGCGCGCATCTTGTCGTCATCGGTTGTCAGGAACGGACCGATGTGGGTAATGACGACACGGGACTCGTTATATCGTCCGGCATTGAAAAAGATTTCGCCGAGTTTGAGGAGGGCCTGCGCGGTTTGGTCGGGCTTGGCGCTGATCTCGGCGAGTTTTTTGAGTTCGCGCTCGTTTTCCTTATCGAGCTTGTTTTTCAGGGGGAGGTTCTTTGCGCGAAGGGCGGCGATTTTTTGAGGACCATAGGATTTCACCTTCTCCTGCTGCATGGCGACGATGTCCTCCTTCGGCAACACGGCCATATAGGCGGCGGCAGCCTGCTCGTAGAGGGCCTTGCGGTCAGCCTCGGGACTGAATGCAGCGCGCATGAAAAGAATTTCACCAAGTTGGAAATTTGCGTCATTCACGAGCGCCAAGTCTTTTTTGCTCGTGATGATCCCTCGCAGGAGGTCCTCCGCCTGTTTGAGAAGTTCGAGGCCTTTGTCCTTATCGCCACCATCCCTGGTGAGTTGGTCGCCGCCTTGAGTGGCGAGGGTAATGGCGAGGAGATTTTTACTACCTTCAATGGTGGGACTCGCGGCAAACTTCTGGATGTTCTCGCGCAGACTGGCCGCAGCCTTGTCGAAGTCGGAGATCTGGTATTCGCAGAGCGCACGACCGTAGACGACCGCTTCGAGGTCGGGAGACTGGGGATACTTCGTAGCGAATTCGGTGTAGCTTTTGATCGCCTGCTCAAAGATGCCCTTGCGGCTTGCATCCGAAGGCGGAAGTGCCATGGCTTTGGAGGCGAGAATTTGTGCGCGCAGATTGTCAATCATCTGCAGCTGATCAGGAGTGAGCGCAGGACCGGTCTTGGATTTTTCCAAACTGGCGAGGGCCTTATCGAACTCCCCGAGGTAAAATTGGCAGACGCCGAGTTGGATTGTCGCCGACTGAACAAGAATATCCGTGGGATAACCAGTGATGATGCCTTGGTAAGCGGCGGCGGCGCCTTTGTAATCGGCGTTTGAAAGCAGGCCGTAAGCGGCTTCGTTTTCTTGGGCGGCGGCTTGAGACTGAGCGTGGAGAGCACTCGGCCAGAGGAAAAGGGACAGCAGAGGCGTGAGAACAATAACGGGGAGCTTTTTCATGACCGCATACCCATATCCGATAGATGCGGACGATTCCAACGGATTTTTAAAATTCTGCAGCGCGGGATGAGCTTGATTTCAGGGCCGTTTGCCGCGAGTTTTTTTTCATGGAAGACTCTCAACAGCCATGCCCGCCGCCATTGCCGCCAAATGACGATACAGCCGCAGCCAGACAGTGGATCACGGTCCTGCATCTCAGCGCCCTCGCAGGCCTTGTCATCGTAGGCTTTGGCCACATTCTTGGACCATTGATCATCTGGCTCCTCAAAAAGAATGAAATGCAGGGCCTGGATGCGGCAGGCAAGAGCGTGCTGAATTTTCAAATCTCCTGGAGTATCTGGTTTTTTGTTTCTGCTGTTGTGGGATTCGTCGGGTCCTGCCTTGTCGTCCCGCTGGCGCTGCCTCTGGGCATGTTCATCGCATGGCTTGCCTTTGTCATCAACGGGGCTATCAAGGCAAGCAACGGGGTGAGTTTTAATTTTCCTCTCACAATCCGATTCTTCAGCTGATTTGTTCAGTAAAAAACCAGCCGCTGAATCAAACGCAGAAATGCTCCACGCGGCGCCCGATGCCTGCAAGAATTTCCCATGAGATCGTTCCAGCTTGGCTGGCTAATTCTGAGACACCGATTTTCTCGGCACCATCAGAGCCAATCAGAGTGACATCATCGCCAAGCTCCACTCCACACACCTGGGAAACATCGACCACGATCTGATCCATCGTCACCCGCCCAAGCACAGCGCACCGGATTCCACGCACAAGCACACTCGCCCCCCGGCCCGAAGCCTGCCTTGGAAATCCATCCGCGTATCCAACAGCCACCAGCGCGGTACGAATCGGTTTTTCAGCAATAAATGAGCGCCCGTAGCTCACACTGGAACCCGTAGGCAATTCACGCAGCAAGACCACACGGGACTTCCAGGAAAGCACCGGCTCGAGCTGGCTTGAGTATTCTGGCAGAGGAGAGATGCCATAGAGAATCAGCCCCGGCCTCACCAAGTCGAGTCGGTGCTCAGGGCGAGTCAGGACACCCGCGCTGTTCAGAACGTGGAATTTGGCGTCGCGCGCCAGAGACCGCAAGTCAGCGGCAAGCGCATCGAATCCCTCAAGCTGTTCCAGAGTGAAAACCGCGTCCTCATCCGCTGAGGGAAGATGCGTCGAAATGCTGTGTAAGAAGACCCCCTTGATCGCGAGCACGCGGCGAAACTCTTCCAACGCTGATCCCGCCGCACAGCCGGCGCGCCCCATTCCCGTGTCGATTTTGAAATTCACACTCACCTGGCCATACCGAGAATAGGCCAAAGCCTCATCAGCACTGGATACCGTGACGATATAACCGCTCCGCACCGCCGTCTCATACTCGGCTGGCAAGCAGGGGCTGAGCAGCATGACTCCGCGACCGGAAGCGACGGAGGCAACTTCCACCGCCTCTTTGATATTGGCGACACCGAAAACTTCAGTGTCATCAGCAAGAGCCCTGACGATATCGGCTACTCCGTGTCCATAACCATTAGCTTTCACCACTGCTAGAATCCCAGGCCCCGGCCCGATTCGATTTCTGACAAAAGCCAGATTCCGCCTCAATGCGCCGAGGTTTATTTCGACCCAAGTGCGGAGATGATCAGGAACTGGAAGTGCGGGCATATATAAAATGAAGTGGAGGTAAGGGGATTCGAACCCCTGGCCTTCTCATTGCGAACGAGACGCTCTACCAACTGAGCTATACCCCCAGGGAAACTGCGTTTTCGCACAGCGCCGAAGCGCCTGTGAGACCCTACGCAATCAACCACCGCACCCAGCGAGCGGCAAGGAAAAATCCAGCCCTTCTTTTTAAGCTCCCCAGCCGTCACTCAAGCTGTTTTTTTAGGCAAATCGCAAAGCAACTCTTCAAAGTCCACGCCCCGTCCACCTCCTGGATCTGCGCGCAGATCGGAGCGCGGGAACACTATGCCATACCGCGCGTGCTGCACCGATCGGGCAAACTGGAGGCGCTTTTTACGGACTACTGGTCGCATGGACTTTGGCACAAGCTCGCCCGCTCACCCCGCCTGACTAGCAGGTGGCATGAGGACTTGAGCGATGCCGAGGTTTACTCCTTCAATAGCTCCGCCTTGCTGGACGGCCTGCGCAACCGCATCCACCCCTCTACAGACTCCTACAGCGAGTTTCTCCGCATCGGCAGCCGATTTGGTAAACAAGTCCGCTCGAGCCTCGCGCGCCGCCGCGAGCAACACTGGGAGAATACGATCTTTTTTGGCTACGACACCGGTTTCCTAGAAGCCGCCGCTTGGGCCAAAGATCAAGGCGCCGTCTGCATAGTCGGCCAGATGGACCCCTCGCGGACCGAGGTCGAAATGGTGCGCGAAGAAGAAAAACTATGGCCCGGATGGGCGAAGACGCCGGTCCTTGTGCCAGAGGAATACTTTGCATGGCGCAAAGCGGAGTGGGCGCTCGCCGACGCCATCATGGTGAATTCACAATGGACCTTCGACGCGCTCGTTCAGCAGGGCCTCCCTGCCGATAAGATCCATATCATTCCCCTCGCCTACGAAGCCAAAGATTCCTCTGAGGAACCCTCCGCTGTCCCGCTCAAGCCAGACTCCGAGCCGCTCCGCGTGCTCTTCCTCGGACAAGTCAATCTTCGCAAAGGTATCCAATACCTCCTCGAGGCAGCAAAGCTTCTGAAGACTGAAAACATCCAGATCGACATCGCCGGCCGCATTGCCATCGCTGACCAATTCGTCGTGAAAGCCCCGCCGAATGTGCGTTTTCACGGCGCCGTGACCCGCGACCGCGTGCGCGAATTCTATAAACGCGCGGATGTTTTTGTTCTGCCGACGATCTCAGATGGCTTCGCGCTCACACAGCTCGAGGCCATGGCCCACGGCCTGCCGGTTATCACCACGCCAAATTGCGGCCGCGTCGTCACCGAAGGCCTCGATGGGTTTATCATCCCTCCGAGGGATGCCGCCGCTCTGGCGGATCGCCTGAGAACGATTCTCGAAGATCCCGAGCGGCTGCAGGCCATGCGTGAGGCCGCACAACTCGCCGTGGCCAGGTTCAATCTTGATCAATTGGATAAAAATCTCCGCGCCCTCGAAGCCTCGCTCAAAGGCACCGCCCCCAGCTCACTGCCATCATTCGCCTGAGCCGTCCGCAGCCTGTTTCGCTGCTTGCTCCTCGCTCCATTTGATGAAGGCAGCCCGCATCGCCCGATATTCGTAACGCAGCGTCATCGCCTGCCTGCGGAAAAGATCTGCCTGGGCGAAATCTTCCTTCGCTTCCAGATCCTTGATGGCGGCATCGATTTTCACAAAGGCTTTTTCGAGCTTCTCAAGCGCCGGAGCGCTCGGATTCGCCTTGAAGTAATCCAGGTTTGTTCGAATTTCCCGAATCGTTCCGCCTGGTGAATCGCAGCCGGCCACGCACAAAGCCGCCAGGCCAATCAGCAAAACCGCACACAGCCTGAACCACACAAGAAGGGAAGATGTTGTCATCTTGCAAACGAGCGAACTAAATTCCACCCCTCATGGCAAACCCGCAAATCGAAAAAACCTTCCCTCGCGGGGAACGTCTCTGCGCAACCGAAGAGGACACCCAGCAAGCCGCGCATGATCTCGCTGCGTGCCTCGGAACGCACGCCATCCTGAGCCTCGAAGGCCCCATGGGCGCAGGCAAAACTTGCTTCGTAAAAGGTCTCGCAAAGGCACTCGGCTGCGACCCACGTGAGGTCTCCAGCCCCACATTCACCCTCATCCACGAATACCACGGAGGCCGCCTGCCCCTTGTGCACATGGACCTCTACCGCATCGAATCGTCCGCCGACCTTGCTCCGCTTGGCTTCGACGACTACCTCGCAGGTGAGGGCATCGTCGCCATCGAGTGGGGAGGCAAGTTCGCGGAGGAACTCCCGCCGCACACGCTGCGCCTTGTGTTTTCCATCGAAGGCTCAGGCCGCCTCATCCAGATCCAGCCATGACGATTCTCACCATCGAGTGCTCCAGTGCAATCGGCAGCATCGCATTGACACGCGATAGCGAAGTTCTCCACGAGTACTCATTTGAAAACCCGCGCGGTCGCGGCACAGCCTTCTTCGAATACCTCGAAAAAACCAATCGTCACATCAACTCGCTGGATCTCGTGCTCGTCGGCACCGGCCCTGGAAGCTACAATTCCCTCCGAGCCTCCATCGCCGCCGCATGGGGACTCGCCCGCGCTCGATCAGCACCGCTCCAAGGCATCTGCTCCCTCCTCGGCTACGAACCGCAGGAATACCATGTCCTCGGCGACGCCCGTGCGAACCAATGGTTCCACGCACACATCCTTGACGGCCGCCTCGCGTCTCCCCCTGCCCTGCTTACGCCCGATGAAGCCAAGTCTCGGCTCACGCCGGACGTCCCTGTTTTTACCACGTCCCCGCTCGTCGAGCACGCCCACTGCGCCTCCCCGCAGTCCATCCACCTCGCTCGCCGGGCGACTCAGGCAGGCCCCGCCGAACCCATCTACCTCAAGCCCCCGCACATCACCAAACCCGCCTGCTAAAAGAAAATGACATCTCCACTCCAGCCCACTGCCATCCAAAAAATCGGAGCCGAACTCGCCATCGCGTGGAACGACAGCAGCGAGTCCTACCTTCCCCTCGAATTTCTCCGCCGCCACTGCCCCTGCGCCGCATGTGGAGGCGAGCCCGATGTCCTCGGCCAAGTCGCCCTTCCCGCCGTGACCTATAACGATCGTAGCTTCGACCTCACCTCCTGGCAAACCGTGGGAGGCTACGCCATCCAACCCCGATGGGCCGATGGCCACTCGACCGGACTCTATTCCTACAAATTCCTAAGGCGCCTCGAGCAAATCTCAAAATCATAAACGCAAAAAAAAACCGCGCCGGGACATTGCCCAGCGCGGTTTCTAAAAAAAGCAGCCTCAGATTTGGCTATCTCCCCAGCACCTCCTCATACAGCTGACGCATTTGCGCCGCCACCTTCGGCCAGGTGAACTTCTCCTCCACCAAGCACCTCCCCCGCATTCCCATTGCCGCACGCTCTTGGTCAGTCATTTCAATCAATATCCGCATCCCCTCAAAATCTCCGGCCGAATTCCGAATTTCGAGCGCCGCACCAGAAACAAAACCCTCCGGCAGATTGCACTCCGGCGTCATCACCACCGGTAGCCCATATGCCCACGCCTCCAACACCGACATCGGCAACCCCTCACTAAAACTCGGCAAAATAAAAGCCTCCGAACTGCGCAAAAGCACCTCCTTCTCCTTGCCAAAAGCCGGCCCAAAAAACACAACATCCCCATCCGGGAGGGGGGCGGAAGTTTTAAGTTTGTAAGAATTCAGTTTTAAGTCTTCCGCCACTCCGCACTCAGCAATCCGCAATCCAAGCTCGTCACAAACCCTCTTCAACTCAGCCTCATGCCCTCCTTGATCCCACCCCGCGATCACAAACTGCCACTGCTTGGAATTATGAATTTTGGATTTTGAATTTTGAATATCCGCCCAAGCTCGAAGCGCTCCAACCAGCCCCTTCTTCGGGTGAACCCGCCCCAGAAACAACAGACTTTTTCTTCTCTCTGTGCTCTCTGTGTCCTCAGTGGTTAATTTTTCCGGCAACTCCACCCCGTTCGGCACCACCTCGATCCGCTGCCGCCCCCCGTAAGCCCGAATCGCATCCGCCTCGGCCACACAAAGCGCGTGCAAGCATGCCGCATCACGCAGCACGGCGTTCTCAAATGCAAACGCCGCCAACACTTTTTTCCAACGTGAGTTTGCAAGAGCCCATTTGTCCAACATTCCCCTCGGCGAAACCACATAGGGAGTTCCCTTCCGCCTCCTCTGGCGACAAGTTGCCAATGAGGCGTATTGCCAGAGCCCCTGAAGAGCAACGAGATCTGGACGCGCCTGATCCAGTGCGGCGTCCATATCCGGAGACCAGGCAAGAGCCCTGGGGCCGATAAAGGAAAAAGCGTGGGCACTCAATGGCGCCCATGCCTCCTCGTCAAGCTCCCAGTTTTGATCGCGAAGTCCATACACGGACACATCCCCTCCCAGTTTTGCTAGTCCCTTCCCCAGCGCCCTCACACTCTCAAAAAGCCCGCCCGCATTGCGGGAGAGAGATCCAGTTGTTATTGCAATTTTCATTTACGGATCAAAATCTCCAATAAAATCCGATCCAAAATACCAGCGCACTTCGCAGGCGCAGACATCGCAGCTCGCACAGCTTCCTGTGCTCCATGGGCGAAGCGCTCCGGTCCCCATTCCAGAATCAACCGTTCACTCTCCATGCCCATTGCAACTCTCTTCTCCACAGACATTCCAGCCATCTGCGCCATGAGCCCCGCAAACTCATCGACATCTTCAGGATCAAACGAAAAACCATTCACTCCATCTTGCACCAATGCCTCCGCAGCGCCAACATTCTCGCTCGATAGAATCGGCAATCCACTGGCCATCGCCTCATTGATCACGAGCCCCCAAGGCTCGCTCAATGCTGGATGAATAAACGCCCCAGCCCCAGAGTAAAAAAATGGCAATTCCTCGAGCTGCCGAAACCCTGCGAAGACAACGCATCCCCCATTTCGCATTTCGTATTTCGCATTGTAAGAGCAACTAGCCAAACCTAGTTCCACACAGCGGGCCATTAACTTCCCCTTCAACTCTCCATCACCCAATAAAACCAGCGGCCAAGCGTCTTTTCCCTCCTGTAAACTCTCCACATATCGCGCATAAGCATCAACCAATCGCACCAAGTTCTTCCGCTCCACAAATCGATTCGAAGCCAAAAAGTAAGGACCGGCTAGCGCCTCCGGCGCAGTAGCGGGTAAATTTCCGCTTTCAGCTTTTTCTTCGCGCCCAGATCCTCCCATTTCGTGTAAATTTTTGTCATTCATGGTTCCAACCTGTATTCGGTCCTCCTGTGGCCTCATAGTCACGCAGTCCTGTAGTCCGGATTTCTTCGCCCCCCCGAAGAAATCATTATCCACAGCATTATACCCCAGCGCCACACGATCTTTTGCAAGCCCCAGCTCCCCCAGATAGCTGCGATGCGACTCCCCTCCGCAGAGGCCCGCATCGCATACCGAGACGATCCGTGACTTCACCCATTCCCCCAACCACGACCTTTCCCCATCGACCCGCCGCGTTTCGCTCATCACCACCAGACGCACCCCGTTCTTTTTCGCCCAGCGAATTGTCTCCAGCGACATGAAATCTCCCCACCCATTGACGAAGACTACATCTGGCAAGCAGCTTGCCAATGCCCCCTCCAGATGCGGTAATAAAGCAAACCTTTCCGCCCTGCCACTCAACCCCAGATTGGGAAGTGAGATTTTTTTGAACTCATCCGCATCCTTTTTACATTCCCACGCATAAGTTCGCGATTTCGGGTGCAACTCGATCCCCTTGACCTCTATTCCATTCAAGCAACTTGCTGCGAACATACGAGCCAAATGATAAGGCCCAAAGTTGTCAAAGACAAAGACTAACTTCACAGTTCACCTTCAGTTTTTCGCCTGTTATCGACAACCCAACGCCGCTTGCCAGCGCGAGTTGTCAAGATGTCCTCCGTCTGCTCGATTTGTGCATCTGCGAGCGACGGGGCGATTTGTCCCAATCGATGCCGAACCCTCCCCGCTAGCCCCGCATCGTTCTCTCCCCTTGTCACCATTAAAATCCTCGGCCCCGCGTCTTCCAGCACCATCTGGATGTTCAGCACAGCAGGTTCTTGATGTATGCAATGGAATACAGCCACGCTATGCACCGCCGTTCCATCCTCCAGCACTACCATATCATTCACCCGTCCCTGCAGCCTCTCAAAACTTGCCACATGTCCATGCGGTAATATAATAGGGCTTCCTAGCACATCCCCCTGCCGATACCGGATTAATGGCAGATACCTCCGATACAGAGACGTCAGCAAAGCAGCTCCCTCCACTTTTAGTGGGGGAGTTATAAGTTTATAATTATTAGGTTTTAAATTTTGTGAATTACCCTCAGCCATCCATTCATCGGTATCCGAGATCGTTGGCAAAGATGCCTCCAGCTCTACATAATTATATTCTCCAAATATCTGAAAAGGTTCCTTCCCCAACTTCATCCCCACATGCCCAAAATCCACACCCCCAAACTCCTGAATCACTGGACATCCGAAGACCTTTCCGAGAAGCTCAAAACTATTCTCCTTTGGTGCCGGCTCCGCACAAGGCATTACAAACTTCAGCCCCAGCGCCTGAAACTCGTCCCAACGCTCTGGCAGGGCCCTCACCAAGTAATCCAACGCCGCGCTATACCCGATCAATCCAGCCGGCCGGTGCCGCAGCAACTCCCCTGCATATCGCTCGCACAACTTCTTGGACATCGCATAGGCATCCACCCGCTTGTATCCCAGCGCCGCGTCCTTCGCCTTCCGTAGAAAATGATTCCAGTACCGCCTCCACCCAGTTCCCAGAAGATGCGAATGCCCCCAAATGAGAAAAATCTGGTCTGTAGGCACATATCCCACCCTCGCCCACAACACCAGCTTCAACACTCGTATCACTTCATCCTCGCTGTTCCAGACCCCGAACTGTACCGGATTTCCTGTAGACCCCCCCGTCATCCGCCAAAGATCAGGAGGGCCAGATCGCCTTACAAATTCCTCCCTGCAATCCTGCAAAATCTCCCGCGTCAACTCCGGAATCCTCAACAAATCCTCCCAACTCCTGATCTCCACCGGAGCGCTCCCCTCCGCTACCAATCTCGTATAATATGGCACATCCGCCACAGCATCCTTCCATACCTCCTGGATTTTAAACAACTGCAAGTTAGGAAGCTTAGCTTCATCCAGAGACTGCATATTTTGCCAAAAAAAACCCGCCTTCTCAAAATCGCGGCGTGTTTTTCGAAGTAGAAAACTTAAGTTCATGAAAAGGCTACGTCAGCACATGCGTTCTGAAAGAAACGCGTGGTGAGTCACTAATCGCGTTTTAATTGCACACACTTCCAATTGAAAATTACTCAACTCTCCCTGTGAGTTTTTGACCAAATGAACAACAATGTATAGCCGAATAAAATCGGATACAAAGTAATGAGGGTTATATCGCGCCCCAAATTAAATGTGAGCACACAGCCAATGAAAAACAGGAGCATTCGGCCCATTTTCTCACCCTTCAGATCCTGCCTTGCCAAAAAAGCCACCCACAGAGCCATGAGAAGTGCCGATGCGAGCACACCAAAGAATGTCCCAAAATTTGTCACCCCTTGGCCAATCAACCCCGTCGAGATTGTCGCCCCCACACCGGCGCTACTTTCACCAAAGCCACCATATCCTTGCCCCCGAGCCAGCGCGTAGTCGATACCAATGTAGGGTTTATCTGGCCATAGCGCTCTGGGAATGGGATTTACCAATTCCGACCAATAACGCGTGCCATAATTTATCGCGAAAGTCCCCTTGTCGATGAAGGAATTAATCCAGGCCAACTCGGCAAGCATGGTCAAACCTTGATGATGGACATCTTCACCCTCAGCTGTTTCCAGAACGCCAGCCAAGCCCTTGCTCGATACAGCTTGCGAGATATTCGTACTGCTCCGCGTCTCGATCACAAACTTCATCCACACATTCACAACAAGAAAAAAAGCCGCTAATACTCCCAACCTGGTAAAGAGGCCTCCGCGCAACCTTAAGGAAACCCATGCCAACAAGCCTGGCAATACACAGGCCAACATCACATTTCTGGCTCGATCCAGAATGTAAAATGGGGCCGAGAGAGCAAAGCAAACCAGCCCCAGATTCCGTGTACGGGGATTGATCGCCACGGCGGCCACGATGCCAAAAGACGCCGTGAGCATGATTTGAATATAATTGGCGAAGGAAAGCAACGCATCAAACCCAGCTCCCACGCGACCACGCGACCATGGATACACCTTGCCGGAAACATAAGGAGCAAAAAGGCCAAGAACATCAAAATCCGTTCTTACAAGTGCGATCAGCATCAAGATCGACCAGATTCCGAACAACAATCTTGCCGCAACATCTAACCTTCGTTGGAACTCAGGGTTTTGAATTCCCCCGCGCTTCATCAGACTAAAAAATTGACTTTCCCGCCCTAAAAGCCGCCGGTTTACCGACCGGTGCACCATCGGCACCATCACCATAAAAGCGCCGATAAAAAGTGCCACTTGCGCCCAAGCCGCATCCAGATACTTCGAACCAATTTTGAAGGCATAGCTCTGGTAGTCATTATACAGCGCGTCTCCAAAATACCATACTAGCACCGTTCCGAGCACAGCGGCCATGGGAATACCCGTCCCACCCCTCCTTGCACTCCAAGCAGATAGAGAAGCTAGCACGAGCAATACAGCGGCAACATAAAACCCAAAAGGGAAAGGGATTGTTTCATCAATCATGATTCACGAACACTAATATGCCATATGTTTTATCACTCCAACTATTTTCATTATTTCTAAAACAGCCACATACCCTTTCCGGCTGAGATGCACCGCACCGCTCGCTCAAAAACAGAAACACCACGAGTAACACCACATTGAGCCCGATCGATAAACCCAGCCCTGAACCTTTCATCGTAGACTCCACAAAAAACTGGAAATAATCTTGACATTTTGTTCCCAAGAATAGTCACACTCATATCGGTCCCAAGCAGGCAGCAAGAATCCTGCGGTATCGTGTGGCGAGTCACTGGTATCGAGAGTTTGTATAGAGGGTGATGAAAGCGGATCTAAAAGCTGCATTGCACCTCGCAAGACCGCTTCGAGATTGTCAGGCTCGACGAATAAACCGAGATTGTATTTGTTAACCACACTTTTAAACGGCCCTGGCCCTGAAGAAGCCAAAACCGGCTTTCGCGCCGAAACGGCTGCATTCATCACACCGCTTGCCGAGCGAAATTTTGCACTGTAAGTCACGAGCACCACATCACACGCCGCCAAAATATCGCCCACTTCGTCGTCTGGAATCCGGCGAATATCCCATCGACACCGGTCCGCCACTCCCAATTCCTCCGCCAGCTTTTGATAAAACTCCGGCGGCTTCGAAGAACCTGAATCCCCCTTCCCTGCCACCAAAAGCTTAACATGCTTGGGAAGTATGGTCATCGCCTGCAAAAACAAATCCAAATTCTTCCCATCCCGAATCTGGCCGAAGGCCAAGAAGACGACATCTGCGGGAGCATATGTGTCGAGCGTCGAGCGTCGAGCGTCGAGAGCAAGAGCCTCGGGCGCTCCAGAAGATTTTTGACCACGGATTTCACGGATAAACACGGATGAAGAATTTTTCCCGAAAGCGCCGGAGTCCTTCGCTGCGCGAGTGGAGAGGTCTTTTTGATTGTCCAGCTCCAAGCCAGCTTCCTCCTCGTTGGTTCCAATAATTTTGACTTTTTCATGTAAGTTCGTGTTTTTCGTGGTTGAAAAACCCAGCCTCCTCCGCATTTCAAGCCTCCCGATCTTCGGCTCAGCCACCTCATACGGTCCATGCGGAATCTGGTGGACTCGTATCCCATCGGGCTTCTCGCCTCCGAAATCCACTGGCGTGGCATCATGCACGAAGACATCCCGCACGAACGAATACCCTAGGCGCACCGACCAGCGGTGCCACCACAGCGGACCAACCACAAAATCCCTCACCGGATCATGGGCAATCGTTCCAATCACCACGCCCCGCCGCGCCAATCTCTTCAGCGGCCCCACCCAAAACGGCGAGAAGTATTCCTTGTAACAAGCGAAGAGGACAACGACCTCGGCAGATACAGGTCTTTGGTGAGTAAAGGGTAACGGGTTTCGGGTGGAACTGGTTTGTGCCAGCTTTGTTGCCAACACGACAACCTGCTTGGCATTTCGACGCTGACCCAAAGTCAGTCTCAAAATGGTGCTCAACTTCCCCGCAAACCTTCGACTCTCGCCCCTCGCCCCTCGACGCTCTTGAAACTTCTCCAAGATAATCCCAGTCCCCAAGCGCTCCGCTGGAAAACTCGGTTTGCATAGAAAATGCACCTCCACTCCCTCACGCGCAATCGCCGCTGAATGCCGGATCGCATATTCCATGATCCCTCCAGAATCCGCTTCACAAACATAAAGAAGCTTTTTCATCAAAAATTTATTCCACTTTTGCGATTAGCAATCAGTAATCTACCATGAGCTATCAGTCCTCGGCTGAATGACTTTTTCAGCTTTTAAATTTCAGCGCCTGCATCCAAGCGATTCCAAATCGGGAATTTTCGTCCAGTTTAACAATACTGAATCCGATTCGATCCGCTACATCTTTCAAATCCTTAAGCGACTTGCCATGCACTAAATGATACTCCATACGAATCAAATTAACTCGTTGGAAAGGTTCCGTATTTTGAAAAATGTCCCATTCTCCTCCCTCACAGTCTATTTTTAACAAATCAATCTCGCCTCCGATTCTTTTAAGCACAGTGGAAAATGCTATGATCGGAGTATCGCCCCCTTTTTGAAAAACTCCCGTCCGTGAGTCTCCGTTATCAAGACTTCGCCCCATCCCAGCTATAGCACCG